>CAYMVV010000005.1:48955-102951 GCA_964393885.1 uncultured Granulosicoccaceae bacterium
TTCCGCCACCTGGACCGGTATCACCGATTGAAAAGGTAACTGGCTCTGGCTCTGGCTCCGGCTGAGGCTCGGGCTCTGGTTGAGGCTCTGGCTCTGGTTGTGGCTCTGGCTCTGGTTGTGGCTCTGGCTCTGGCTCTGGTTGTGGCTCTGGCTCTGGTTGAGGCTCGGGCTCGGGCTCGGGCTCTGGTTGTGGCTCGGGCTCTGGTTGTGGCTCGGGCTCTGGTTGCGGCTCGGGCTCTGGTTGCGGCTCTGGTTCAGGCTGCGGTGCTGGTTCGCCAATTGTTACGTACTCAAAGCGCTTTATAACCGGTTCACCACCGAAATAGTTATTGGTGCCGTCATCAAGGTAGGTATCGGTTTGTGCTTGCCCGTCAAAATGCGGTGCATAATGTACAAACGTGCTTTGACTTACACTGAAGTCATCCCAGCCTCTACCGAGTAGTATTTTTACCTGCCCTTCTAATGAACTGCTGACGAGAAACACATCGTCATGACCTTGGCTGGTACGCACGTCGGTGTTGCCGAATACTGTTGAATCGTTCAACTCAACGTAGTCATCTCCGGCACCCGTTCGAACAGTAAATCTACCAGATACTGTAGAGTGGTTGAGTACCACATTATCATCACCGCCTCCGGTGAAAACTGTCACATTGCCTGGCAGGTTGAGATTATCAATTGAGATAGTATCCGTTCCGAGGTCGCTTCGAATAATCACGTTGCGGGTGACGTTGTTTAGCTTGCCCCACTGAGGATATTGGTCGCCGGTTTCGATATCATAGCCGACTTGATTGGGAATTCCTGTACTGTACAGAGAAAGTAATCGGTAACTGTTGTGATCTCCCAGTCGGATCACCAGATCTCCTCGCTTGTTTACGTGAATCTGATCACCCGCGCTTGCTATCTGAGCAATGGTAGAGAGTGATAAACCGCACAAAATACTTGCTGTAAGCCTGGTTGCCTTGTTCATATTTCCTCCGGAATACTGCAAATATGCTCGTCTGCATACCTGCTCAATGTATCCGTTCAATAGTACCCCGGCAGATAACTATCGATTGAGACGTTGCTGACATTATGTAAAAGTCGTTTGAGAACTGAGTAGTGATACGGGGAGAAAGGTCAGGGGGGAAAGTACCAAAAGACAGGTGTCAGTCACCTTCTATATATCGGCGAATTTCTACCGCGCAGACTTGCATAGAACAGGAATCCACGTGGTCGACTTTTAGTGTTTGAGGCTTGTTATCCGCAGCAAAGGCGCTCGGATAGATTTCAACCTTTAACGCACATCCAGATGTGCGTTAGTGGAGCGAGAGTGCATCGCTCGCCGCATTGCTTGCGAGGACGGATTCTGTTTGCAGGGGTTTTAACTCCGGGCGAGAAGTTCGGCGGCTGCCGTATCGAGCTCGTTAAAAGTCGCGTTGGTTTTCTTGGCGCCGCGCTTGTGAATAAACTGGTAAGTCTGGTTACCGCCTGAGTCAAAGCCAAGTACGGTCGGGATGCGGTCTATACCTCCGAACAAATTGCGTATTTCTTCAGACCCTTTGACTGCCGGAAACTGCGGCCGGGTTGCGTTGATAAATTTCTGCATTCTGGGTAGATCGTTCTCATCCCATGCCTCATACACATTGATCGCAAGAATTCTGAGATCAGTGTTGTCATATTTTTCCTGCAGCTTGTTGAGGTGTGCGAACTCCTCCTTGCACGGGGGACACCAGCTGGCAAAAAACGTTACCAGTACCGGCTTTCCGCTGATGGCTTCAAAAGCGGTTGGCGAAGCGCCGTGCACTGCGGGCAGATTCGCGATTGCCTGCAGAGCTGCGGAGTCCAGGCGAGGACGAGCCTCGCGTTCTGCATTGGATTGATTTGCACCTGCCAGGGAGCAAACGAGCAGTATGCCCGCTAGGAACAGATGGCGGAGTATGATTCGCATGGAAAGCCTGTCGTTGAAGCTATTTATTACTGCGACCGGGCAACGCCTGCGCGGTTCCCGCTTGCACGAAAATTTAGGAATAATTGAGCATTTTTTGATAACTTGCACAGTCAAGTCGCGCACCATTAGATTGACGCTTTGTGTGGCTCAGCGGTTCTGACAGCGCAATGTGAATGATAGGACAGGGCGTTTGTACAACCGGGCGAATGAAAGACACGCGCCCGCTTGTTATCAGCATCACATACTGCTGATCATTACTTCATAATCCTCGGTTGGTTTCAACATTTTTACTTCGTCGTGTAGTAAGGTGTCATTTGTCCAATCGTCTGCATTCTCAATCCGAATTACCGACCGACGTGGCTGCTGGCGAAGCTGGCGCGACAACAAACGGGTGCTTGAAGACAGTCAGATGCTAAGCGACAAAATTTTCAGTAATTTTAAATCGGGTTTGAGCACTTGGTTCAAGCTTGCAAGTTTGAATCCTGTGACCCAACCGGGAGTGCATTGATGTCCAGGCATGTTTTTGCTGCTTTGTTACTGGTTTTTGCGTTATTGTCGTCTACCTTGTCCGCTGCGGATCGCACCGTTCGAATTGTAGGTGGAACGGAAGTACCAGACAGTCGCTATCCGTGGATGGCGGCCATCTATTTTCGGGTTGCTGACAACAGGTTTTTGCCTGGCTGTGGCGGCTCGCTGGTTTCCGAACGCTGGATAGTATCCGCTGCGCATTGTTTCGTTAACGGCGGTGTAACCGCTGATCCGAACAATGTCGCATTTTTGCTCGGGGCGACCGACTTGACGGGCGATGACGGGGTCTTCAGCGTGGTCTCTCGCATTATAGTTCATCCCGAATACAACCCGAACACTCAGGAAAACGATATCGCGCTCCTTGAACTGCCGGAGCCCGTTGGATTTGAACCCATTACCGTGCCGAGTGTAGCCAATCCGGTACCGATAGATGGCGAGCTGGCGACTGCCGCAGGTTGGGGCGCCACTTCCGAGGGAGGACCCCAGTCAAATCAGTTGCTGGAAGTCGATTTGCCGATCGTTGCCCACAATGCCTGTTTGCCATTTTACCAAAACTCCTTAAACCAGCCGCTGATGCTATGCGCGGGTGGGGTGCCTTTTGGCGGGCGAGATTCCTGTCAGGGCGATAGTGGTGGTCCGTTGTTTGTTACTCGTGCCGACCAGGTGGTGCAGGCGGGTATCGTGAGTTTCGGTGTCGGCTGCGCGAGACCGGGTATACCGGGCATCTACACGCGCATGATCGCCTACACGGACTGGATGAGTGGCTTCGTCAATGATCTTCGAATCTACGATGGCAGTGGTGCTGATGACGTTGTGGCGGTGGATAACCCGGTACAGGTTCTCGAACCAAACAGCCGGGTTGCCGATTCAGTTGGCGAGGGCGATACGGATATTTACAGCACAGACAACGTCAGCGATATTGTGCTGGAGACGCTGCGTGGTGATGCGGATCTCTACGTATTCAGTTCCGTGAATTTCTCTAGAAACACATTGCTGTGTGTATCTGATGAGGTTACTCCAATCGATCAGTGCGCTATTAATAGTGCAGGCTCGTTATTTGTTGCGGTGTCCGGCTTTGCAGATTCGGATTACGTTCTAACGGTCAGCTCGGGCGGAGCTGAAATAGCTGACAGAGAAATCGAAACACTGCAGCTCGATATTCCGGTTAGCGATAGCCTGCAGCAGAATACATCTGTCATGTACAGAGCCACCTCGGGCGATACCGCAACGCTCACCAGTGTCTCCGGTGACGCAGATCTATTCGTGTTCTCGAGCGATCAGGCTGGTCTGGATACACTGATCTGCTCGTCTGAAGAAGCAGGATCAGCTATCGACAGTTGCACATACGCCGATCCTGACTCGGAGGTGTTTATCACTGTTTTCGGATACACGGACGCTGATTTTTCGTTGTCCATAAGTTCTGCGAATGGCGCATCGAATGATCCTGGCAGCATCCCGCCGAGCAATGATCAGGGGCCTGCTGTCACACCGCAGAGCCCGGCTGGTGAAGGGATAGCGGATACCGGTGGTAGTTCCGGCGAGGATAGCGGCGGTAGTTCCGGTGGTGGCAGTTTGCATGTGGCCCTGTTTACGCTGATGTTTTTCGGTGTAGCCAGACGACGGCAACTGCAGACTGCGCGGGGAAGATCTCCTTCGCGTAGAGCTATTGCTTGATGATTTATAGTAGGGGCGCTGCTGTCTTCGGCCTTGTCGGGCTATTGTATGGTTGCGTTGCCAGTGAGCCTGCTGCACTAGACGAGGAGAACACCAGGGTGAATACACCGATCGAAGTCGAGCGCATCAACAACCCGGTGTACCGCAGCGATACCATTAGTTTCTCCGCGCTCTCTAACGGTTGTACAAAAGCTACCGACTTTGTTGTAGAACAGGTTGCCCGACAGGGAGTTTGCGAAGTAACAGTGGTAAGAACCAAGCCTGACCTGTGTCGAAAGGCCAGTGCGCTGATCGACGTTGAACTTGAGTGGATCCCGCCTTCAAATTGTGCTGGCCTTGAGGTGGTTTTTACCAATCCCGAATATGGCGAGTTGACTCAGAATTTGCCTGTGCGCACGCTGGAGCGGAAAATCGACGAGGCGGCGCCTGAAGATTAGCCCGATTACCTCATGAGGCGACAGTGAGCGTGAGCTGTCAATCTTTCCAGGTGAAATCTGCTCTGTGTGCAGGGTTTTATTTCAAAGAAGGTATTCAAGCCACTGGGTTTCCCTGCTGTTGGTGCTGCAACAGACGCCTGTCCACGCTCCTTTTAGCGCTTGTACTTTTTTATGAGTGATAAATCCCGGTGAATCATACAGGCAGGGGTCGCACCTATTGTACCTTTATCACTGACAACAGTTGGTGGCGGTTGTTGCACGTGTGCGTGTTGTTGCTGCTTTGTTCTGTTGGCGCGGTTGTCCTGATAGCTACCGTTTCTACTGCCGCGTCGTCCGCTACATTAGCGCAACGCCTTGTTACGTTGCCACAGTGGCCAGGTGTGTCTCAGCTTATCGTCTATAAGGATCGAATCTGGTTTGTTAACAGCGAGCCTTTCGACGACACCAATATAGCTGATATCTATAGCTACTCTGTGGACGCCGGTCAGGTCAGGTATGAGCGCAGTCTGTTTTCACAGGATACGGGCAATCCGGTGGTTTACAAAGGCCTGCTGCACTGGCCCTTCGAAGATCCTCGTCGCAGCGCGGGCACTGGTGAGTACGCAATAACTGATGGAACCGACTGGCGCTGGCGAAGCATGCAGTCCGGCAGTGTAATGCATGTTCATGCCATGAATGTCTGTAACGAAAGACTGGTGGCAGTAACAGGGTCCTGGACAGGGCAGCTACACGAGCAGCAACCGGATGGCGACTGGAATCTACAATATGAAGTTCCGGCTGGCGACGCACCGTTTAGCCGACTCGTCAGTGTACAGCCATACAATGATCAATGTGCCGTAGGGGCCGCCATAAGCGGTGAGTCCGCGGTCAGGTTGTTTTCTGTGCAAGGTGCTGCGGCTAAAGCGTTCAGCAACTGGCCATCCAGCAACCGCGTGGATGTCATCACTCATCATCAAGGTGCTATTTTTGCCTTTGCCGATACACGCAATGTGCGAGAGTTACTGTGGTTCAATGGCGAAAAGACGGAGCGAATTGAATTGCCTGAGGGCAGTCGGCCTCGTGCACTTCACTCTGATGGCGTCAATCTATGGCTGGCTACCCAGGACCCTGCCGAAACCGACGCAGGTGGTACCGCTCGTGGCACATTGTGGCAGTACAACGGGGCTGGTGTATTCACCTCGCTAACACGCCTGCAATCGCCGCCCATAGCGCTAACCAGTTTGCACGAGCAGGTCTTCATTGGCACCTACGATAGCGCTGGTGGCGAACTGTGGGTGTATGGGGAGGCCAGTCCACGCGCTTCAACTTCTGTTTCAAGTGCGGCTAATACGGTAAACGGGACAGGGCCTGGCGAGCTGCATGTTGCAACAGACGCACCGGTAAACCAGCAACAGGTTGCAGCACTATACAACGAGCTGTCGGTCCTTTTGAAGAATTCGTCGAGCACGCAAAACTTCGCACGCGGTTTGCGCGAC
Source organism: uncultured Granulosicoccaceae bacterium (assembly GCA_964393885.1). GTDB lineage: Bacteria > Pseudomonadota > Gammaproteobacteria > Granulosicoccales > Granulosicoccaceae. The sequence goes on from CAYMVV010000005.1 coordinate 54,997, forward strand.
AGCCTTTCCCGTCACCCGCAACGCTACGACGTCGAGTTTGGCGCAGCTATAGGTTTGTTGTTACAGGACCAGTACGACCGGACACCGGTGAGAATGTTTACCGAGCGGCTTGTGCCGACGACAGATCTGGTGCAGTGGTATTTAATTCTGGCGCTTGCGATCAATGGTCATGGTCATATCGATCCAGCGTTTATTGTCAGTGAAAAACCGGTTGTCGATAATAACAGTGGCAAGATATTTCATCCATCGGTGGCCGCGATCGTCGCCAGTGGATGGCTGAATCAACGCGACAGCAATACCATTGACGCGCTTATGCAGCGCCTGAATCGACAGACTGACCCGATTTGGGTCAGAGCAGATGTTATCGGGGCGTTGACAGCGGTAACCGGTCAGCGCTTCGCCTATGACATTGATCAGTGGAATCAATGGTGGGAGTCTCAACGTCAGGAGCTTCAACTTCAGGAGCTTCAACGTCAGGAGCCTGGCCGGGAATAAACTGCTGCGAAGGCGATCCTTTGGACAGCCGCTACGGCTGCGCTGGACATTGCTGCAGGAGCTTTAAGCAGGGATTTCGTTCTTACAAAATTCATCGAAAGTTGCACACAGTTTTTCTATATCGATCTGTGGTGCAATGGCCACTCGAACGATATAGTCTTTGTCGGTTTCCTTCGTCGTGCCCTGGGTAGAGGTTGCCGGAATGGTCCAGTAGCTGCCTTTAAGCTGGCCATAGCTGACGCAGTGTTTGCAATCATCAGGAAGCTTATTGATCATGTGGTCGATGAGTTTTATATTGAGAAGTCTGGCGTTTTCCTTAAGGTCTTCGGTCGTTGTTCCACTAGCGGGTAAGTCCAGCGAGAAGACCGATGGTGTGAAGCCCCGTTCTGCCAGCTCGTGTGGTATAAAGTTGATGTTAGCACCGGGCAGTACACCTTCGATATGATCGACGAACGCCCGTGTATTGTTGTACGCCTCGGTAATTCGTAACGGCATTGAAGGCATGTACTCAGCCATGGTATTGAGCTGATTGGCAGTCGCTGCGTTGTCGGATAACTTCAGATGTGCCTCGATGAGCGCTTGTGTCTCTTTTGCAGCATTGTTGGTTGTGCAGTAGCCACTGTTGCAACGCCCACCGCTGGGAAACTTTGATCCGCTCGTGTAAGAAACGGTTTTTACGTCGGCCAGTACACTTTGCTGATGCAGTAGTTTAACGTTGGGGCAAAAGGTTTGATCGATAGTAAATACCGGTGCGACGGCTACGGTATTGGAGGGATTTTTTCGTTGTGTGGTTAAAACCGATGCCAGCTTGTCCATGTCTGGTACTTCTACCCTGGGATTGGTAGGTATCTCTGCCAGTATGATGGGTACCGTGTCATTGTCGGCTGCCTGATTGAGTACCGTATCAAGGCTGCTGACCAGGTCCTGCCCATTGTCGACATAGAGATCGACGATATCCACATCCGCTATCAATGCTGCAATGCGTCTTGCCTGATCATTAGTGCCGCCATAGCAATTAGGCGGAATAATGAGACTGATGGTTTTGCCCGGGTGGGCAGTCATTGCATCTTCGATCAGCCCCATCATCATGGCGTATTGAATGGAGAGCCCGCTCGATGCAATAAGCGGCGTCACTGTGCTGCCTGTGTTTTCTTTAATACACGCATAAACCCTGTCCAGTTCCTGCGGCTGACAGACTTCAACGGACACTGGCTTGTCGTTGACAATTTCGTGCAGAACATTGAGAGCATTGAGCGGTGTCATGGCGATTGTCTCGCGTCGCCGTACATGCTGTAAGTCTTTAACGAAATCTGTGATTGTCGTATTTTTGATGATTACGGTACTACCGCAATGAGGGTGGATGTTAACTACCGCATCGATATTGCTGTTTGTATTCAGCGGTGTTTTGTATGGTGCCTGAGTGACAAAAATCACTGAGTTGTCTGAGTGGTCCGGAATTTGTGCGATATCGTCTATTTTTTGCGACTTAACTGTATATCCATAAACAGATTTCAATCTTTCGCTGTCGATAAGAGGTGGCGTGTCGGTGTCGTAATAAAGATACGTCGCAACACCACTTAATGCATTTTTTCGCAAAATTGCCAGAACAGGCATTGTTTTGGAAGAAAACGTAATGACGTTATCTGAAGTCGACTGATTGATTTGCGCGACCAGCCATTCCAGAACGCAGGACAACGGGTGACCGAGACGTGTGTAGTCATACGCGGTTGGCAACGCTTCCAGGCGAGTGGCGTCCAGGTTCGGCTTTGCTTGCTCTGCTGTAGAGGTCAGTTCGAGCAGGTGCTCCAGGAATTGTGATTTCGCCTGTTCTTCGTCGTAGATATCCAGTCGGTGCGTGGTCAGCTCTACCCAGCTTGCTGGCAGGTTATTGAGGATGTTACTGACTGTTCTAAAACAGCTTTCTGTTGAATTCAACTTGATCTCCTGGCTGTGCGCCTGCAGTAGAATTATTGCTGTTGTGAAGGCGCATTGTTCTATTTTACCAGAGCACTTTGTCGCTGAGGGACGGATATCGCATTGTGTTGCAATTGGGGTGAATGCCGTGCGTATCTGAGCTTGCGTAACTGAAAGCGTTGCCGTTGGTGGACATTTCTTAACGAGTTTGGCAAACGCATCAGGTATATCATTCATCCGCGCTGTGGTATTCCACACTTCTCTTCTTTGTGTTTTTTTGTGTTTTTTCAATCTTATGATCCTGACAACCGAACTCAGCATCTGTTTGGTGTTGCAAAGAGCCTCTTCTGCCATTTTAAAAAAGAGCGCTGTATTTTTAATTTGCGGATCTTCCTTAGTTTTTTCCTCATTTTCACATGCAGATGATCTCTATTCGTTCGGTTTAGAGTATGGAATTGCAGATGATCAGGTCGATGTATTTCAGGTAGATTTGGTCAGGAATATATCAGCGTGGTTTGATGAGCGTGTGTTCAATGCAGGACGTCGAGGCATCGGTACCGGGCTGGAATTATCCGCCCTGCATTGGTCTCATGAATTAAACAGCCTCAGCGGTGTTTCAATAGCGCTAAGATTTGACTATGAGCTGCCTGCTTTGACGACTCAAAGATTTGCTCCATTTTTTGAGTACAGTTTGGGAATGGGACTGATCTCGGATACCGTCATTGCCATGCGCGATATGGCAACGGCATTTCACTTTAAGAATCAGTTAGGTCTCGGGGTTAGAACGAATCGAAGCGATTTCCTTGTTCGCATTTCTCACTTCTCAAACGCCAGCATCGCAGCGCCCAATGATGGATTGAATATTCTTACGGCGGGTTTTATCGTCTCCTTTTAGGCTTGCATGCCGGGCTATCCAGGCGCCTGCTGCAGCGACACGCTTTGCACAAACTGCAGTGTGTATCCATCCGACACCACCGCTGTCTAAAGTTACGGCTGCTAAAATTACGGCTGCGTAGCGCCCGCAGTTACAAACAAACCGGAACTATAGTCTCCGAAATTGCATGACGTGTCGGTTCACATTCGCTTCACAACGCAATTTTCGACGCGGAATAAAAAGTTTTGCCCCCGGTGATGATTCGCCGGGGGCAGTGTCAATGCATGACGCCTTGTTAGCTCGCTATTGTAAATCTGAGTGTTTTACCATCAGTACAGTGCATGGTAAAAGGGCCGTGTGTAGCAGACTGCCAGCCAGGGCCAATCTTTCGATGATCAAAGTGGACAGTAAATGTTCCTGATTTACCCGAATCAAGTTTATTCAGCTTGCGTTTATTGGTGGTATGCTTTTTATTGGGTTGAATTGTTTTATTGTTGATGTTTTCATTCCAGGACCCATCGTTGCCAACAATGGCAATCTTTTTTACTTTAATCTCAACTCCGGTGCCTGCAACTTTCCACTTATTATTGAACTCGAACTTTACCTCTCTACAATCCCCGGCGTAGCTGTTCATACTGGTCAGACCGATAACCATCGTGGCTGCAATCGGGATGAATTTTTTTAACATAGTAACGTTCCTTCCATAAGAAATATATTTCCGACATGGGTCGGTGCCGGATAACATGTCATGTTGTTATCCTGACGATTATATTAGTAAAAAAGCTCCGACTCATCTATCACTGAAATACGGTATATTTATAGATTTGTTGGCTGTCGGTTATGTCAGTTGAACAGCTTAAGACGTCTTAATTACTACTATGTAGAAAAAGTTAACATCAATCCTTGAGCCTATGGTTCGTTTTCATCATATCATTGCTAATAAGTAGCTCTTAATTGATGGGTTAGGACTGGAGAGTAAAAAGTGAATAGTAAAATTTTATAGTGTTTTGACTCTTGTATAGTGGTTTTGTTTACCTCCAGGCATCTATGACTATGCGGGAGAGCACTATGCAAAAGAGCACTATGCAAAAGAGCATTATGCAGAAGAGCACTTTTGCAGAAGAGCACTATGCGGGAGATCACTAACTGGTGAGCATTATGTTGAATATATTTTATAAGGCAATTTGTGAAGTATGCTGATATGAGATCTGTCCAGTGGCATTACTCGATTGCTACGCTTTGATCGGTCTGGTACACGCTTCCATCCAGATCAACCAGGTCCACCCGTAAATCCAAATCTTCAATAGAGCCTGGCCATTCAGTTTTTATTGGCATATATCCATCACTTGCAGGTGCTATAGATGTTACTTCGTTATTGATTTTGAATCTCAAAATCAGATTATTTTGTTCCGGCGCTTGCCAGGCTAGATTCCACAGGGTGTTTCCATCATCATCTTGTGACTGAAGCAGGCGACTTGCAAGGTTTGATTCTGCTGTCTGTTCAGAAATAGCTACTGGTACATGGTATTCGAGAAACGGTATTCTGAAGCCGGCGATTGCTCCGGAGAAAACATTGACAGGCTCACCGGCAACGTCGAGCCGTGCTCTGTTCTCGCGTCCTCGGCCAGCGGGGAAACGAAGGAGGATGTCGTGCCTGCCGGTTATATTGCGGGGCAGTTCACTGTATTTCGGTCCTTCTATCATAACAAGGCCTTCGGTGGTGGCCTTTGCTCTGAATCGTTTGAGTCGAAAGTAACGGTTCTGCAAGCCGCGTTCTGCAGGAGGCAGTGCGGCTTGAGGAAGCAAATCAAACTCACGTATAGCCGGATCTCCCGGGCGTCGAATTTCCCACCAGCCTTCGATAGTGCCAGTGCCTGTATGATCGATAGTCGCGTAGATTTTGCCGTTGTCCAGGTTATCCTTGTTCAGTCTGATGAGTTTCACAGGATCATCTCTATAGGGTTCTCTGGCAAACAGCGACACTTTAGTGAGCGACAACGGAATACGCGCCGGACCTGCCAGATGACAGGTGACTTTTTGATAGACGACCTGATCGACGCCAGCACCAAGATCAGCACCGGGGGCAGGTATAAATCTTCGAACATAAAAGAAATCCGAGAAATCTACCTGTTGTGCGATAGATAGGGTAGAGCGAATGACCGAGTAGGGAATAGTCATGACGTCGGTTATTCTTGAAGTCGGTATATTAGTTGAGCCACGATCACGATTTGAGGGTAGCTGTCCCAGAATCGCAGACGGATCGCATTGTCCGTTCGCCAGTTGTCTGAAGCAAAACAACGCCTGATCAGAAGTAAACAGCGCGCCGTCCGAGGTTGCAAACCGGACTGTCAGTGACATCGGTTTGGCAGCACTGACATTTACGCCAATAGGATCGCGCAAGACATCGGCTATTGAATCGCTCGAGCCTGATATGACAATCGCGATGAACAAAGCCAGTTTGAAGAAATGAGGTCTCATTAGAATGACGCGCCTATGTTAATAGAAAATGATTCCGATTCCTGATCATTTCGAAAAAATATACTGCGATTATCTGTTGTCGTTCTTTGCCAGCTTGCTGTGACTGACGGATCGAACCGCAACTGGAGTCTCTGAGCCAGCCAGCTACCAAAATCCAGTGAAAAATTGTACGACACTGACCGGGAGTCTTCGTCGTCGTTCTGCACCCGATCATTGAATTTATTTACACTCCGGTCGAGACCTGCCGAGAATGTGAGATCCTGTTGAGTGGTGTATGAGCCACTTAGTCCATACTCTGTGAGTTCGGTCCTTGAGCGAGACACAGTATCCAGATCATCGTTCAGGCTGAGTCCGACCCTTCCTGACAAGCTCCACTGATCCCTGAATATAGAGTGAGAGAGTGTGTAAACAAGATCTCTCGTATCGGCCTCGGCACGCTCTGCCTGGTCATTATCGAAATAGACATAGTCGATATCCAGTGTTGTACTGTTTGAGTCGCCTTCCCATGCCAAAGATAATCCCAGTGTTTGGGTTGTCTGGTCCATAAAATCGAACCCGGCGATTACCGGAGCGAGAATAATCACGTCGCCGTTGAGTGTTTTTAATTCTTCTACACTGGCTCGCAATCCCACACTCGATGGAACCAGAGCTGACATATCCTCATCTGAATCAACCAGTGTTTCGCGCCAGCTAACTACGTCAAGTGTCACTTCTGCCGTGTGCACGGCTTCGTCAAGTGTGTGAATGGAAACAAGGTTATCCAGGTTGTTTTGATATTGGGTAGAGCCGATTCGCGCCGCTATGGGGCCTGCCGCAAAGTCAGCAAACAGCGACCACTGTCTGCGGTCGGCTGTGGCGTCACCCTGTATTGATCGGTAGAAAGGTTCAGACCTCTCTGTTTCGTATTCCAGAGAGATTGACCTGGTATTTTCTGCATTGCGCCAGGCATCCCACTGGACTGAATGTCTGTAGGCGTTGCCTCGTGTTACTCCGGGTGAAAATATTTCAAAGCCATCGTCGTCCGGTACATTTTCGTCGTTGAGTTCTGACGGATTATCGTACTCGGATTCCGCCCATGAAAGAGACAGGTTCAGAGAATTGTCGAACAATGACAGGTCAGTACCAATGCCACGCACCGTGTTTACTTCACCACTTTGTGACTCGCCTGTTGCAAATGCATCCTCTATATCTCTGTTTACATCCAGCATGGACAACCGCACTGACCATTCGACCTGATCACGATTAACCAGCTTAACTCCAGCACTCGCACCTATGCGATATGAGTTGTTTGAAATTGCCAGTGGACCTCTGGCCATGCCGACAATGTCCTGTCCATACACCCGGCCCACCTCCCAAAAAAACCGGTCGTTTGGCGCTACATAGCCAATATTAAATCCGCGAGACGACATACCCGTGTTGACCAATGTGTTTTTGGAACTGATATTTACGTCACCGGCGTTGAGATAGAAAGCTGAGCCGTCACGTGTGTTGAAACGCAGTGTAGAGACGAGTTGGGAGATATCGGCTCTTGGGCCGTCAAATCTCAAGGTGCTATCTTCGTTGCTACGATGCACGCCTTCAACATTTAACGAGGTTTCGAGCGACCCGTAGTTAAATCCCAGAGACAGGCCAGAGAGAATATCGCTCTCGCGTTGCTGTTCAGATTCGCGTCGCTCAAACTCGGATCCGTCCTCTGAGGTAGCCAGGGCAGACAGATCAATTTGCCCGTGATACGAAAAGTCCAGCTCACGGTTTGTATCCTCGTTATCTTGTGAGCTTGTCTCTTGAAAGACGGTCTCTTCTTGGGAGCCTGTCTCTGGTGAATCAGTAGCGTATGAGTCTGTATCCTGTACCGTATCCGCTATGGGCCCTGTGTTGCCTTGCTGGTTTTCAGAGTTGGGCAAGCGACTGAGCACGCCATTGTCGATTTTGAAATCAGCACTGAGTATTGTGGAGGTAACTTCTCTGGTAATAATGCGTAGTGAAAATGTGTCGTCGCGTGCAGGATAGGGAACTGCGAAATAGATTCGTCCCTGCCGTAGTCGTAGAAACGCAGACGCATCTATATTGTTGTAGAAAGCCTGGTAGTGTTCCTCCTGAAGCGAAAAACTGGTATCTATCCCGGTATCGATTTCTATATTTAGCGCTTCGGCTGCAACACTTAGTTTGAATGTTACCGTTGTGCCGAGCAGAAAAATCAGAATTCTGGTGAGTAGATAACCCCGTCCGTTGAAGTTATCTGAAGTGTTGTTGATTTTCCTGTCAAAGGGCTGCATTGAGTGATGCAGAAATGACCGCATGAGAAAGTTCCTCTTTCAAATTGCGGGTTTACAAAGCACATTGTCGTTACCGAATTGCAAGTTGTATCCCAGCGCTGCCAAGTATTGTTCCAGGTAGTGGTAATAGATGGCTTCTGGTGGAGCAGTCTAGGAGAGCGAATATTGACTGACTATCACTGATTCTCGGTATATGCGTGATTGTGTGATGAACAAATGGAAATATCACAGGTATCAGTGATTGGCGGGATGACTTGTTTAGTTGACACTAAGGGTTGATCTCACGCAAGGGAGGTGCGATCTTGAAAAAGTATGGTTGGTTGTTAGTGAGCTTGCTGGCCTTGACGAAGCCTGTAATGGCTTTGCCGGACGTGAACAGGATGATTGTTAAAGGGCAGGTGCTTCATATTAAGGGGCGTCACTTCGGTAACTTGTGTAATCGATGTGAGGTAATCGCAAACTTTAGCGGATTTCGATATTCCCTGCAGTTAACTAGCTGGGCAGATAGTGAGATCACAGCCCAAATTGCCGATATCGGGAGAGGTACGCGCCCTGTTATCCAGGTAGTGACTCCGGACTGGCGAAGCAAATCTGTTAAAGTCAGAGTCAATCAGCGGTTAATACCACCGAAACGACCGGGGCGATTTGTAAAAAACACTACATCCGGCGCAGATTATCCAACATTTTCTCGTCGCTATGATTCCTCTTTGGGTGGCAAAGGCGAGGAGATTTTTGAGTTTGACCAATTGATTCCCGCGTGCGGCAGTTCTGGTGCCGTGTTTGATTCCGCAGAAGTTTTGATCGGACGACGTACCCGTTTCGGGGAAGCCAGGATCACTAGTTTGCCCAGGGTTGGCTGTGAGCGTTGCAAGGTTGGCGTTGGCTACTACTGGGAGCCAACAGGCAGGCTGGACTTCCAGTTGCATATTTATCAACGAGAAGTGGAAGGAATCTGCAGGACACAGATCAGATGACCCGGAAAGCTGTCAGGGAATAAGGCACGTGTTTGCCCGCGTTTGCCCGCGTTTGCAGGAGGGAGGTGCAACTTTGCAAACTCCCGGGTTTCTGTATAGCCCAAACCACAAGAGTGTGTTAGCTGATAAATGCGTTAACTGGTAAGAGCGCACCGAATCCAGGGGGTGTGCAAACTGTAGTTGATTTGATTTCCCTCTACTAAAATCTTTTGTCGACTCCGACCCCGCCTGCGCAGGCTCGATAGACAGTGCAACTGCGTAAAAAAATTGACCGTGTTAGAGCGCTGGGTAGAGGCGGGTCATTGTCGCGAAATTCGCCTTGTCATGCATCAAATAAAGGACTTTTTGTTTCACATTTTGAACGATGCCTAGCGTTAGTTGCGTCAACTATGAGAACTACTGCTATCGTGTTTGTTGACGATAGGGCATAATATCTGGGCAACAGACAGGGACAACAGTTTTGAATCGCGGTAGCGGTAAACTGAGTTAGAGTTGATGAGCAAATATCCAAGCATTATCATCGTTGAAGACCAGGAGCATACTCTTAATCGACTGGCCGATGCGATTCGCAGTAATCCACAATTGAACCTGGTAGGTACGGCTGATTGTGCAGTGGACGGGCTTCGTCTACTGGAAGAACTGCGGCCCGATATCCTGTTGACCGACCTTAACCTGCCTGACGGTAGCGGCGTTGATCTGATTCGACACGCATCGAACTCAGGAAGCACAGACTCCATTGTAATAACCGTATTTGGTGACGAAAAACATGTTGTTACAGCGATACGTGCTGGCGCGACCGGTTATCTATTAAAAGACTGTGACGCAGACAGAGTGGGTGAAGCCGTGCTCCAGGTGGTGGATGGCGGTTCACCAATTAGTCCGTCTATCGCTCGGTATCTATTGAAAGTCTTCCAAAGCGACAGTGTAATGGAGGCTGCTTCCACCGCATCTGCTGCTGTAAAGAAAGACAAGCGAAGTCTGGAAAATGGCGATGGTAAAGCGGATACTGATTTACAGTGTAATCCGCCGCTAACCAGGCGTGAGCATGAGGTACTTCGGCTGATCGCCAAGGGTTTTTCCTATCAGGAAATAGCCGAGTCCCTGCATTTGTCGATACATACCGTTACCTCTCATATAAAGCATATCTACCGCAAGCTTGCGGTGGGCTCTCGTGGCGAGGCGGTGTACGAAGCTGGTCAGATAGGCCTGCTATAACGTTCCGAGATTGTCAATGAAGCGGGAAGCTCAGCTCATCGCGGTAACGATACCGACACTGTCAATCAGGCTCTTGCAGGCGCTGCTGCTCACGGCGATCGGGTTTATGGTGGCTCAGTTGCTGAGTTATGACTATCGCAAGTCGTTACCTGAATCCAGAATTGACGTTAACAAAGTGTATTTTAGTCGCGGAGATGCCGTAGTACCGCCCGAGGAACATAAATACGGCGATGTGCTTGAACTGCCCTACAATTGGCGCGAGAGTGGCCACCCAACGGATAAAGACGAAGGTACCGGGTGGTACACGGCTGTCATTGATCTGAATGTCCCGCCAAATCGTTTGTGGGTGGTTTATTTCCCGAATATTACTGCAAATTCGACGATCTATCTCAACAACGAGATTCTGGGTCGAGGACTGAATCTTAATGACCGTCTCGGTCAAATGAGGCAGCGTCCGCTCTATCTGAATATACCGAACGGAATTCTACACTCCGATGAGAATATTCTGCAGATACATATGCGATCAGGCCATGCGTTTTACGGGTCGATTGAGCCGTTTTTTCTTGGGCCGGAGTTTGCTTTTAAGGAAGTATATAGCGAACAGTATTTCTATGAAATAACCCTCGTCAAAGTGATCGGCATTTTGATGTTTTTCTCGGCAATCGGTAATGGCATTATTTGGTTCCTGAGAAAAGAAGAAACATTGAATGGCTGGTTCGCACTGGGATGTTTACTGTGGAGCTTGCACATACTTAGCCATTTTCACATTAAGTCCACCTGGTTGTTGAGTTATTTGGAGTATCTCTTCAGATACATCAGTATTGTATGGTTTACCTCGATTCTGGTCATAATTGTGAATCGATATCAGCAGAACTATGCGATCCGTAAGGAGCGAGCCGTATTTGTGGTCGCGGCAATAATAACAGTGTCCCTGCCGCTGGTTCCAGGAAACTATGTCCATATTTATTCGAATATAGTGGTTGGTGCATTTGCATTGTCCATGATCGCTTATTCGTACTTCTCTTTACTTATTAACCAGGCTCGACGTGGCTCAATGTCAGAATTTTTTGTTGCCGCTGCTATTGCCATCATATTCTTTCTGTCGGTTAATGATCTGATCTCAACGTTAAGTCTGGATGATAGAAAATACAGCGGCATGACTGCACACTACGGCGCGCCTTTTTTAGTGATCGCCTTAAGCTGGAAATTAATACGCGACTTCGTTAGGGCCCGCAGCGATGCAGAGGAGTTGAATCGCACACTGGAAGCGAGAGTAAAGCAAAAGTCTCTGGAACTGGAAGAGAACTTTGCACGTTTGCGAAAAATGGAGGAACAAACCCTTCTGGCCAGAGAGCGCGACAGGCTAATCATGGATATGCATGATGGCCTGGGTGGCCAACTGGTGTCAGCTGTGTCCATGCTCGACTACGATAACATTGATCGCAAGGTTGTCAGTGAAACGCTGAAGGACGCGTTGACAGATTTGCGGTTAATGATCGATGCGCTTGATCCGGTGTGTGATGATCTCGCTATGGTTTTGGGTAGTTTTCGTACCACCATAGAGAAAAATCTCGCTGGAACCGGTATCCGGCTTGTGTGGAATGTTCAGGATGTACCAGCTACAGAAGAGATAAATCCTCATAATGTGCTGCAAATACTGAGAATACTTCAGGAGGCTGTCACTAACGCAATTAAGTACTCCGAGGCAACCGAGATAACCATATCGACCGGCACTGAAAGTGACCATGTGTTTCTGAGTGTGTCTGATAACGGAAAAGGCCTGATCGATAACGAAAAAAATGGAAGAGGTATGGCTAACATGCAGCGCAGAGCAGAAAAGATCGGTGCCAGGCTGCACATCGGCACGGATGACGGAGTGACGCTTAAGTTAGTATTATGAGTCTGATAAAGCCATCTACTAAGATTTCTACCATCTCTGTCTCCAGCGCGCCGTCCCAGCGCGACATCAATGACAGATAATACGAAAGAAACTCCAGCCAGTCTGCAGTTTTTGGACCCTGCATTGGCAGCATATGCTGGTCATAGTGACCTGTGACGCGTGATAAGCGGGTTTCCAGAGCCAGTACCTGAAAACCTGATTTCATACAGGTCTGGAAGTATCAGGGCTTTTTAAATAGGCTGACTCAAGCTATCCTGCTTAATGATGTAAAGTATTCCCTGTTGAACCAGATTGATAAGACAATGTGCAAACCCTATATGTCCTCGACCAGCCAGTGGTCCGCTGTGGAAAATTACCTGTGAGTAGCCGCGTTCGTATAGCCGTAGTTGGGGCAGGCCTGGTCGGTGTCAGGCATGTCGATGCCATAAACCAGGCTGCTGATGTCGAGCTGGCGGCAATAGTCGACACCAGCGATGCTGCGCGCAGGCTGGCCGAGGACAACCGGGTATTGTTTTATATCTCTTTACAGGAGCTACTCGCAGAGCAGAGCGCCGACGGTGTATTGATATCGACCCCTACGACTCTTCATGTTGAACAGGGTCTTCAGTGTATTGAGGCCGGGTGTCCGGTGCTCATTGAAAAACCCGTTGCGACAACTGCGCGCGATGCGCTCGAACTCGTCACCCGTGGCAATCAGCATGGTGTACCGATACTGGTTGGGCACCACCGCCGACACAACCCGATTATCCAGAATGCACATGCATTAATTGAAGCCGGCAAGATTGGGGATGTCCGAACTGTACAGGGTACCTGTTGGTTATATAAACCTGATGACTATTTTGAAGTAGCTCCGTGGCGCACAAAGAAGGGCGCAGGACCGATATCTGTAAATCTGGTGCACGATGTGGATCTGATGCGATATCTTCTGGGCGATGTCACACGCGTGCAGGCCGCTGCATCAAACAGTGCCAGAGGTTTTGAGAACGAAGACGTGGCAGCCGCTGTGTTGACATTTGCCAGTGGGGTGGTCGGTACCATCAGCGTATCCGACTCTGTGGTATCACCGTGGAGTTGGGAGCTAACCGCTAGTGAGAATCCCAGCTATCCCGCTACCAGCCAAAGCTGTTTGTTACTGGGCGGCAGCAAGGGATCACTGTCAATACCAGACCTGACGCTGTGGACGCATCAGGCAGAGCGAAGCTGGTGGTCACCGATCTCTGCCACATCGGTACCGCAGAATTTTTCTGATCCCCTGGTCAATCAGATCGGGCACTTCGCTGACGTTATCCTCGGCAAGGCAGAACCTTTGGTATCAGGCGTTGAGGGCATGAAGACACTACAAGTGATAGAAGCGATCCAGGTGTCTGCCGAGCAGCAACGCCCAATAGATATCGATCAGATGGTATGATGAGGGCGATGATCAAAGCTGTGGTTCCTGTCTCTCTGTGCAACAGGTGCTTGTCACACTGCAACCGATTTTAGGGCTTGCAGCGCCAGAGCTGTGTAATCGCTTTTACTCCGGCTGACGCTTCGGCTAAAAAAGATTGATCAGATCCGGTCAGGGCCAGCCCGACTGAGAACACTCATCAGACAGGTTGAGTATACTGAGAGCCTCGTGCTCGTGACCCGACTCTCCGCCGGTTATCTACTGATCAACATGCCATAATAATTTTCGCGAGTGATCTTCCCGAATTATTTTGATAGCATAGCGACCCGTATTGATCTAACTGCAGTTTTCAACCTGCATTGATCTTACTGCTATTATCTTCCCGCTGTTATCTTCACGCGTCGAACAGCCCGCATTGATCTGTCTTCATTAGTTTACTCACCTTGAGTTTACTCACCTTGATAGGAACATAAAAATGACTGACTTTCCTGTTGTAGCTACTGACCCGGGCGTCACACGACAAGTGCTTGCCGATCATCCGGATCTGATGGTTGTTGCTTTCGATTTTGCGGAGCAGGGTGCCGAGGGTAAGTTGCATCACCATCCGCATATACAATCAACCTTCGTTAAGACCGGGCGGTTTGTATTTTCCATCGATGGTGTCGAGACCGAAGTGGGGCCCGGTGACAGTTTCGTCATTCCCACTAACGCTGTTCACGGGTGCGTGTGTGTTGAGCCAGGCACTCTGATAGATTGCTTCACTCCACGTCGCGATGACTTCTTGTAGAGAGTCAGTTGTTCTGACTAAGGTATATTTTCCACACATCAATGGAAACATTTCATCACCGCGATTTGTTTCCGTCTGTTAGCAGGGCTCCTGATTCAATAGTGGTTCCTGCCCTGTACGTACATTCGTAAATTATGCTGCTTATGTTTTCTGTAATTATGTTGGCATGACTCGATCCACTATCTCCAGTTTACCTCCCTGTAAGAAAGACTCTTCTGTTTACATCAGTTCACGGATGGTAATTGTTGTTGGTTGCGTCCGTTGACGCAGTTCAATCTTAAGCCTTACTGTCTTCACTATTGCTGTTGAGTGGCATACGACAAGACTGCCGGGCCCGCAGTGTCTGCGATGTTTCAAAAAGACACATACACTCGCTTGATGAATTAAATGTCATGACATAAAGTATATGTCATAAAGCGACTGCTGCCCTGTACGACTGCTCTGTACTACTGCCCTGCAAGATAAGAAGTGCACCGGTGTATTCGCCAGTATTCGTGGTCATACAAAATTACATTTTATATTGGCTTCGTCGCTTACCATGCGGCAGTTTGTTTCTATGAGCAGGGACAGATTGTGCAAGTCGCAAGGGATTACCTCACTATTATTCAAGGTTCGCAGGAGATAAGTACGTGCGTACAAAAGTATTTAATACCGTTGTCTTTGTCGGGCTACTAAACGCGCTCGGGGTAGTAATTTCGGGCAGTGCGTTAGCTTCGGAATGTGAAGATTCCGATGGAGACGGCTGGGGTTGGAACGGTGTTAGTACCTGCACAGTCACGCAGGCATCGACAGTAACACCATCAGGTAGTTCATCGACAAGCGGTGACGAATGCATCGACAGTGACGGAGATGGATGGGGCTGGAATGGTGTAGCTTCCTGCAGGGTCGATTCAACACCGATGGTTAACCCAACGTCAATCGATGCGGTCTGCATAGATAGCGACGGCGACGGTTGGGGCTGGGATGGCACAAGCAGTTGCAGAGTTGCAAGTGCACCGGTCAGCCCCTCGCCAGCTGGTGGCGAATGCATAGATAGCGACGGAGACGGCTGGGGCTGGAATGGCACAAGCAGCTGCACGGTTGCAAGTGCACCGGTAAGCCCGTCGTCAGTCGGTGGCGAATGCATAGATAGCGATGGAGACGGTTGGGGCTGGGATGGTGTCGCTTCCTGTCAGGTCAGTAGCACTGCGGCGTCACCAGATCTGGCGCAGCCACCACGATTGACAGACAACATAACAGATGTCGTTTTGATGATGGGGCAGTCCAATGCACTTGGTGAAAATACACTGGTAGACGTGGGCATCGATGCGCCAAATGATAATGTTATCGCCTGGACCCAGTTTGATGGCTGGCAGGTGGCTAACCTGTGTACGCAAATATGGCAAAAAGCCTGGTTTCCGTGGCGCGGTGGTGTGTGTTCGAATCATCCTGCGTTTCAGATAGCGAAGCGTATCGTTGAAAAAGATCCGGCACGCCGGGTGGCGGTTATTCCTACAGGCACTGCGGGTAAACCGATCAGCTGGTGGGATGCTAATGGTATTGCAGATCAAATGGTCAATGTGCAAGTGACGACAGCGCTGGCAGCATTGGGTCGTGGCCAGGTTGATCTCATTGCCTGGTCTCAGGGGGAGGCCGATCATGGCAATGAAACAGTATGGGCGCTCAAGCTCAATGATTTAATCAGTCGCTTGCGTCAGCGGCCATGGTTTGATGCTGCCAGCGGTCAGTTCATCGCGCAGGAAACCAAGTGGTCAACAGTCAACACAAAGGTTCGAGCGCTTGCAAACGACGGTGATCCGTTGACCAGGTGGGTGCCTGCGGCAGATCAGCCCACTAAAGATGGTGTGCACTGGAGCGGCGCAGCATTGCGTGTAATTAGCGATCGCTACGCGAATGCCTACTTGTACTGATACCTGCGGACATCTACCTGCGTTTGCATGCAGATCATAGCAGGCCAACTTTAAAGCGAGTGATACTGAAAATGATTAAACAAAAAAACACTGTGCTGTCTCTGTTCCCGGGCAGCCTGCTAGCTGTACTTCTTACTGGCGTTGCCGCACACGCATTGGCGGGTGAGATATGCATAACCACTGAAAGTGACCCGGATGGTGATGGCTTTGGTTGGGAACAAGAGTCGAGCTGTCTGGTAACTGAAGCAAGCGCTACGGTGCCAACTGTTTTTCACCCACGTACCAATGAACAACTCAACGTGCAAAGAATTACCTGGGTAGAAGCGGATTTTGCTGATAGATCGTTTAGCGGTTGCGACGGTTATCTGGTAGATCCGGATCACGAACAAGACAGCTGTCTTTCCTGTGGCAGCGAAGAGAACACCGATTACCAACATTTTGCCGATGGTAACGGTCGGCTGGTCTATTCTTTTGGAGAGTCAAGTCTCGAAGCAGAATTTACCTGGGGTGTGGATATCTATGGAATCTATTTCGGACCCTTGCCCATTACCGGGTTTGCAGAGATCACTGCAGATGGCATCAGGCAATGGCAGTCAGGGCAACCGGGTGAATCCGGCTTTTATGAGCAGTGTGATGGTGCGATTCCATCAACAATGCTTCAGACGGCAGTTGAAACGACAGTTTCATCTGAGCCGAATACCAGTACAGAGTCAATCGCCAGGAGATAATTTAAATCTACGCACCTGGCATACGCCGAACAGGGTATGCCAGCCATTGTATTTTAAATAGGAAGGGCGTCCCCCTGTATCGACACCCTGTGTTCATGCCCCGTGTTCATGCCAAAGTTGTTATCCGTGAATTTCAAACTTACACTGCAGGGACTTTGTTAAGGATACCTCTGTATGACTCACTATAATCGCATCCTGATCACCGGTGCAGCGGGTCGCCTTGGAACGGAACTGCGTAAAGGCATTGCACATCTTGCCACGCACGTGCGCATCTCGGACCGGGTGGCGATGAGCGGCATATTGCCGCATGAAGAAGCAGTCGTCTGCGAGCTTGGCGATTACAGCGCGGTTATGGAACTGACCAGAGACGTTGATGCCATTGTGCATTTTGGTGGCGCTGCGCTGGAAACTGATTTCGAAACCATCCTTGACAGCAATATTCGCGGTTCGTACAACATCTATGAAGGTGCCAGAAAAAACCGCGTAAAACGTATGATTTATGCGTCTTCGGTGCACGCGATTGGTTATCACGAGTTAGGTAACCAGATTGACGCGGACAGCCCTGTTCGACCCGATAGCCTGTACGGCGTGTCCAAGAACTTCGTGGAAAGTCTGGCTCGTCTTTACTGGGATAAATTCGAGATTGAGAGCTTGTGTCTGCGTATCTTTTCTTCCTTTCCAGAGCCTGCCGATCGCCGGATGTTGTGGAGCTGGCTCAGTTTTAGAGACTGTGTCCAATATGTTGAGCGCGGATTGACCGCACCGCACGTGGGTTACACCATCGGCCATGGACTGTCCGGCAATCGTGTGCAACCGGTTGACGACAGTAAAGCCAGTCATATCGGTTTCCATCCGCAGGATAGCAGCGAGTCTTTTCGACAGAGCGTTGAACGTCAGACTGATATTGCTGATCCGCATGCAGCGGGGACCCGATTTATCGGTGGCTGGTTCTGTGAGCTCGGCCATCCGGATGATGAAGGCTTAAAGGGATAAGTCCTGTCGCATAAGTTCCGTCGCGTAAGTCCTGTGGTATATGTCCTGGCGCACTGCAGGCAACAATAAGGCAGATGTTTGACCTGCGGTGGCGTTCACTTTAGTCTCTTGCCATAGTCAAACTATTCTGGAGAACGGTTAGTGGAAATTGCTCTATCCCCAATGGAGTTTGCACAGCGAGCACGACGCTTGTACGCCCGCAAAGAGGCGGTTGTCGAAGGTGACAAGCGTTTCACCTACGCACAATTTCTGGATCGTTGCGATTGCTGGTCAGCATCGCTGCAAAAGCTTGGTGTCGAGCAAGGGGATCGGGTCGCTTATATAGCGCCGAATACGCACACGCATCTTGAGGGATATTACGCTGTGCCACAGATTGGTGCGGTATTGGTGCCGATCAACTACCGGCTGCTACCAGAAGATTTTGATTACATTATAAATCACTGTGGAGCAAAAACTGTTTGTGTGCACCCGGACTACATCGACGCGATAGATAGCATCCGGGAGAAACTGCCAAACGTCGAACACTATGTTGCACTCAGCGACAGCAAAGACGGCTGGCTTGATTACGAAGCACTGATAGCAAAAGAAAACCCTGAGTTCAGTGCGGTTACCATTGCTGAATCTGATCTGCTCACCATTAACTATACCAGTGGCACGACCGCACGACCAAAAGGGGTAATGATTACCCATCGCAACGCGTATCTGAACATCATGAATTCACTGGCGCATCAGCATCTGACTCCGGCTGATCGTTATCTGTGGACCTTGCCTATGTTCCATGCGAATGGTTGGACATTTACCTGGCTTAATACCGCACGAGGCATGACCCATGTGTGTCTGCCTAAAGTAGATCCTGAACTGGTGTGCAAGGCACTCGCCGATGAAAAAATCACCATGCTGTGTGCTGCGCCAACGGTCTTAATCAGTATCATCAATGCGCCACAAGAGGTCCGTGAACAGATACCGTCTGGTGTTCGGCTGTTTACCGCTGGTGCTCCTCCTGCTGCAGCAACCATAGAGGTGCTGGAAAACCAGTTTGGCTGGGAGCTGACTCATGTCTACGGGCTAACCGAAACCGCACCGTTGATTACCATCTGTGAATCACGACCGGAGCATTCGGACCTGTCAGCCGAAGAGCTTGCTGTGGTTAAAGCCCGGCAGGGCGTTGAGCTGGTGGGTTCCGGTGAAATCCGCGTGGTCGACGACAACGGTATAGAGGTGCCACACGACGGTGAAACATTAGGTGAAATTACCGTGCGCGGCAATGTGGTAATGAAAGGCTACTACAACGATCAGGCAGCCACTGATGCAGCGATAAAAAATGGCTGGTTTCATTCGGGTGATGCAGCAGTTGTGCACGCAGACGGTTTTTTGGAAATTCGTGATCGCTTCAAGGATGTAATCATCAGTGGTGGCGAGAATATATCCTCGGTAGAAGTAGAAGGTTGTCTGTTACGCCATGCGGCGGTACAGGAAGTCGCAGTGGTCGGCATGGCACATGAAAAATGGGGTGAATCACCCCATGCGTTTGTTGTCAAAAAGCCCGGTGCGCAGGTATCAGATGCGGACCTGAAGCAACATGTGAGAGACAATCTGGCTCATTTCAAAACGCCCCAATGGGTAAGTTTTGTTGACGAGTTGCCAAAGACTGCAACAGGTAAAGTGCAGAAGTTTGTACTGCGTGATAACAAATCCGGCATAGCTCGTCAGTAGCCTTGTGTGGCGGGCTTACACCTGGTCAACGGCGTTGATCTATTGATCGTTTTAACGGATGTCACTGCGACAGGCGGTAAGCGTTGTTGTCACCAATAGCACTGCCGTCACCGGCACCTGGTGATGGCTCAAGGCCTGGTTCGGCTATGATTGATTGCGTGGTGCGATACTCCACCATAATTCGGGCCTGTGTCGGGCTATCTGTTTCAAAGCGATTGTCCGCGATGGTTAGATGTCTGACATAACCATGCCCTTCATTGATATCCTCACTGGTCCCCGGATCGCAGTTAATTGAGTTGTTAGCTGAAAGATAGCCGGTTGTTGCATAGCCACCGAGCCGCAGATCTCCGTAGTAACTATCGGCCGCACTGTTGTTTCGCAGCACAATGTGCTCGGCAATGACGCAATTTTCAGCACCTATGTCATAGGCCCAGGGTGCACTGCGCACTGTGTTACCGGTTATACTGATGCTGCGTCCGCCATCAACATAAATAGCGCCTGCCCAGCTGCGTACATTACCGTAAGCCGGATTGCCCAGAGTCGTCATGGTGTCAACCACGTTGTTTTCTATCCAGCCAGTGCGTGCGGCATCCAGTGCGTGTGGCAGAACTCTGCCCTCAACGGTAGTCGTTGCAACCGTTCCCTCTCCGCCGATGGCATCAATGGCGATGTTATTTACTCTCTCGATCAGGTTATTACTTATAACCCAGTTACTGACATTGCCGTTGACAGCGATGCTCTCGCTGGAGCCGGTTCTCATATCGTGCAGATGATTTTGATCTATGGTGATCCGCTTGATGCTCGCCGTCTCATTGGCTCCGCTTCCCAGTACCACGATGCCGTGTGCACTTGAATCACTGTCGAAGTTAAACAGGCGGTTGTTGCTAACCACAATGTCCTGGATATTACTGCCTGCTATGACAATGCCATAGATCGGTTTAAATCCGGACCGCACACCGGCAAGTTGCAGGTTTTCGATTACTATCTTTTGCGTATGACTGCCAATGGAAATTGTAGCCTTGCCGGGGACAGCGATCAGCGCTTTGTTTGTGGCGCTGGCGATGATTTTTGTTTTTGATCGATCGATAGCAAATGGCCTGATGGCTTCGGGCGTTCGCAATTCGATAACACAATAATTGTTAGGCCCCACCTTCTTGTCGCACTGGTCAATTGCCGTATTGATATCTCTAGTGGCAACAACATCTGCTTTATTGGCGAAGCGGTTTAACCAGCTCAGGTTTGGTCTGTCAGCGCTGTCAGGTGCCACTGCGCCCCAGTCGGCCTGCGCCGTTGCGGCCAGCAGTATTGGTAAACACAGCCATGGCACCAAACGCTTTGGTCGGTTTTTTGCGCAAATTGAATTAAAGGGCTTTCTTTTTGCCAAAGCAGTAATACATATTGATATAGGTCATTGATAAGACTAGACGAAAATTTACGGAACAGGTGCTGAATGCCGCCATCAAAACGCGTTCCGGTTCGTTCAGCGACAGTCAAGGCGTTGGCAACACACTGTATTTGCGTATCAGAAGACAGAACACAGAAGGCGAACAGAAGCCAGAAGTCGAACAGAACACGAAGGAATACCAGAGAAATTTATGAACAAAATCAACAGATTCGCCATTGCGGCTTTCGCATTGTTACTACTTGTGTCCTGTGCAACCACCAGCTCTGTGGATACGCGGGTGGAAACACATCTGGACGCCAGTTATGACTTTTCAGATAAAGCCGAAATTGTAGACAGGCTCAGCAGCAGTCTCGTTGACTATGCAGCCAGATCCACGAACAGGCCAGTGGTTATCAGCTATGGCATTGGCAACGAGACCACTGAGCATATCAATACCGGAGGTATCAGTGATGATATCCGCCTGGCACTCATTCGCTCAGGGCAGTACCAGCTGTTGAATGAAGCCCAACGATTCAATATTCAGGATGAGTCCAGCTATCAGCAAGGCGGGGCGGTACCCGTGTCGCAGCGTATTGTTCAGGGCCGTCAGCTCGGTGCTGACTTCATTCTTGCCGGTACCTTGCGCTCTATTGTCAAGAAGCCACCCAAAAGTATCCGTCTGGTGAAAAAGAAGCTGGTTTACTACAGCCTGAACCTTGAACTGACCGATACCGAGTCCGGTGCAATTGCCTGGGCTGACAAGGTTGAACTTGCACGTGAGCAGTCCAGACCCATCATAGGCTGGTAACTGCCTGCACGGTCGCCGGTCAGCTATGCAAACCCGTCACTACGAGCGGTTCTTTATAGCGATGCGCCATTGGTGTATTGCGCTACTGTGCCTGCTCACGATGGCTTGCAGTACTTCGCCACTGCAAACCGCACAGGTGCAGTATGCATCGGGCGATGCCGTGTCGGCTTTGCAAACGCTGGGTGACGGCTCGGGTGTACCGTCACGCGACAAGCTGTTGTTCTGGCTTGAACGTGGTCTTATTTTGCATGACGAGGGTGACTATGAAGAAAGTTCACGAGCGCTGTTAAACGCTGCCACTTTTCTCGAAGATAACGACTTTGTCAGTGTCAGCGACGAGGCCGCAGCCCTTGTCGCCAATGACTGGGTTCGAAAGTACAAGGGAGAATACAGCGAACAACTCTGGATACACACCTACTTAATGATGAACTTTCTCGCCCTTGGTCGCTACGACAGTGCCGCTGTTGAGGCGAGGCGAGCGCTCGAGCGCATTGATCACAAGGAAAATGTTTTACAACAGGACGCTTTTACCCGAGCACTGATCGGTCTGAGTTTTGAGACAGCCGGTCAGTCGAACAGCGCCTATATCGAGTATCGCAAACTGGAGGAATTGCTGGGAGATCCGGGGCCGGCTCTCTACTCAACACTTTATGCATTGGCCAGGTCACTGGGCTTTAGCAATGACGCACGATACTACCAGCAGAAACTGGCTGAAGACGAGTCAGATCAGCGCAGCTACGCCGAGGTGGTGGTGTTCCTCTCCTCCGGTCAGTTGCCGCGTAAAATCTCCAGCTCGCTACTGGTCAATTACAGTCAACGAGTGGCGTTTCCGCAGTATCTACCAGACACCGATTCCGCACCATCAGTCTCAGTGACAGTGGATGGAGAGCGCTGTGAGTGCGCTACAGTAAAGTCAAACCTCGGTCAGCTGGCGCGCAATTCATTGCACAGCCGAGGTATTGCTCTGACAACACGGCTGGTGGCGCGTGCTGCGGCCAAAGATGCACTGGCTGATAACCTGGGTGACAAAGATGCCGCGATCGGAGAAATCGCGCGGCTGTTGTTTTTCGTCCTGGAAGAAGCAGACACACGCGGGTGGAACAGCTTGCCCGGTCATCTGGCGTTGTTGCGAATACCGGTGAGTGAAGGCAACCAGGAAATTGTGGTGAAGTCGTTCACCACGGCTCCGGCCACCATCGATGTGTCAACGATCCGCGCCGGTGAGCGTCGGTTTGTTGCCTTGCGCGAGCGTGGGTTCCTGAATCTCTAGCGCAAAGTTTCCACTGCCTTTGTTGTTTGTTGCGGGTCCGCAGATCGCCGCTGCAAACGATCGATGGTGAAGCTATCGGAGATCACTGGCAAGGACAACCGTTGAACACCTGTCAGATTTTTGGCCTGCTCCATTGGATAGCAAACGAAAACGTGGATGAAAATTGCATGGAGTGCAATGTAGCCAAAGGTTCGCGGCTCCTTCGGGCTTTTATCAGTGGGCTTCTATCGGCAGGCTTCTATCGGTGAGCTTGCTGGCATGCAGGGTGTGCTCCCCGCCTTATCAATGGAATGATTATGGACAATATTAGTTTGTTGCGAGAGGCGCGGTCGGTCTTTGCGCAGGGTGGAAATCTGAGCCACCATTTCAGGAATCGTCATTTATCGGAGGCAGACCAGCTCAAGGTCATTGAATACGCTTACGATCTGCAGTCCGGTTCCTATACCCATGCCGTTACCACAGATGCACATGTCAGAGCGAACAAGCAGCAGTGGGGTGCTCGTCTGGCCGGGCTGTTAACGGCCTATGGCATCCAGAGTGCTATTGAAGCCGGGGTCGGAGAAGCCTCAACCTTGCGCTATATTGCGTCGGCCAGTCCACCCTCAATGCGCTTTGCTGGATTTGATATCTCGCTGAGTCGCCTGTGTTTTGCACGGCAGTTTTTGAATGCCACTACCCGACATTCGCATACCGAACGCAACGCGACAGGTTTCGGTAGCCGCAGCGATAAACTCAAGTCCGCCACACACAGGACCAGCCTCTTTACCGGAGATCTGGGTGCGATACCCGTCATCGATAACGCCTACGATGCGGTGCTGTCGAATCACAGTCTCGAGTCCAATGGTGGCAGAGAGCGCGAAATATTGTCCGAGATGCTGCGTGTTACGCGGCGCTATCTGATACTGGTAGAGCCCGACTATGAGCGGGCGGGCGACGAACAAAAAAAGCGCATGGACAGTTTCGGATATGTGCGTGGCCTGCGTTCCCATCTTGCCAGACTGGGTGCTCGTGTATTGCTTGACGAACCCTGGGATCTGAATCTGAACCCGCTTAATGCGGCGTCGTTAATAATCGCTGAAAAACACCAGACATCGCACTGGAATGAGCCGGTAGACCTGCCATTGGCGTCGCCGTTTTCACGCGAGCCACTGCAGTGCAGGGCAGGTTATTTTTATGCACCTGACGATGGCATGGCATTTCCGGTAATAGATGGCTTCCCCTGTTTGCTGCGCGAGCAGGGAGTGGTGGCGACGCATCTGACTGCGCACACCCCTGTCGAGCTGCCTGTTAAACAAGCGGCGTAAGGTAACTATAAACAGCGATCATTCATACTGTACCGCGCCCTAAATACAGCGCTAAATACAGCGCTACAGGCAGGTTGCTCTGGGCGGTGCGAAGCGCAACAGCTCGTCGCGATTTCAAGCCTTTCGATAGACCAGTATCAGCGCTATGCTTTGCAGCGCAGCAATTCTACCAGCAACTCAATGATACCCTTGTCAGTTGAGTCTCTGTGAGTTACCACACCAACATTTCTGACTGCGCGTGGTTTGGTAAATTGTACGACGCGAAGATTGCCGGGCAGTGCTCTGCCAGCAGGAACAACGGATACCCCAAGTCCATTGCGTACCAGTGATACCACTGCATCCAGTGTATCTATTTCCATCTTTGCGTTAACTCTGACGTTGCGATCCCGAAGCAGTCGATCAACGATACGGGCCACTTCAGCGTGCGGGCTAAATCTGACATAGGGGTTGTTTTCAAGCAGCGCCCGCGCTGTTTTACCCTTTGCCCCTGTGTGTGCAATAACCACCAGCGGGTCGCTGTAAACAGGGAAGCATGCCACCTGTGGCGGGATATGATCGGGTATGGTGATGATCGCACAATCCAGATTGTGTTTGACGACCCGGTTAAGCAGATCGTTCGTTAAGCCGGTCACCAGTCGCACTGACAGTTCCGGTGCCTGTTTGCGTAGTTCAAGCAATGCACCGGGAAGTGAGTCAGTGACAACAGTGTGAACAGCACCGATCTTTAACGCACCGGTCATCTGACCGCTGCCATGAGTGCCCTTGAGCTGCTCCCATTGACGCACGACGTCACGCGCGCCCTGTACAAACAGCAGTCCGGCGGAGGTAAACGACGGAGGCCGGTGACTTCGATCAAACAACACTTTACCGCTCTCGCGTTCCATTGCGGCGACCTGCAGGCTCACCGTGGAATCCGACAGATTTAACTGTCGTGCGGCTTCAGCAAAGCTGCCATGCTCTGCGATAGCGATCAGTGTATACAGCGAGTTTATGTCCATGTGGTGCTCGGGGAGCCGTTTTATCAGTGAAAAGTAGTTATCTGTGAAAAGCCTTTTGCGAAATACGTAAACCTATCTTTAATAATATTCAAGGTTAGATAAGCTTGTTTGAATTATGTAAAATATAAGTCAACCAAGTCAATTCCACCCTGAGGCCCCCATGATCGGTGCAGAAATCCTGACGCAGGCAATGGTTGAGTCGGGTACGTCTGTGGTTTTTTCCCTGTCGGGGAATCAGATCATGCCGATCTATGATGCCTGTCTGGAGCCGGGTATCCGCATTGTTCATGTACGCCACGAGAGTGCGGCAGTGTTCATGGCGGACGCCTATGCTCAAATTGTCAATGCTCAAATCGATAATGCTCAAATCGATAACGCTCAAACTGATAGCGCTCAACTCGTCAATACGCAAAAACCGGACGTTCTAAAATCCGGTGCTCAAATACAGGATGCCCGCAGTGCTGCGGCCCATGTTTCGGCAAGCTGTGGAGTTGCATTAGTCACTGCCGGTCCCGGCTTTGCGAATGCGCTTGGCGGCTTGTATTCGGCGTTGATGGCAGAGAGTCCGGTGGTACTGATCTCGGGTGATTCCGCAGTGGCACAGGACGGCAAGCGCGCATTTCAGGAACTGTCGCAAACCACAGCATCTGCCCCCTTTGTAAAGCACGCGACGCGTGTGACAGATGTTAATGAGGTCGCTGGTGCCTGGCGCGAGTGCATTGCCATCGCTACCTCGGGCAGACCCGGTCCTGTGCATCTGGCGGTACCCTTTGATGTGTTACTAACTGAAGCGTCCAACTTGAACAGTGCTTCTTCGGGGTTGCAATCCGGCACAGCAAATACGGTATCAGCAGATACATCGCATGCCGATTCTGATCTGAGTGCCATCATCAGTGCCTTGCAGGTAGCTAAAAAACCGCTGGTTCTGACCGGGCCTGCGATGACGCCATCACGAATGCCGCAGCGGTTACGCCGCCTGCAGAAGGCGCTTGGGCTACCGGTTATCGCCATGGAGAGCCCGCGCGGTCTTGCTGATCCGTCGTTAGGGAATCTGGCTGCCGTAATCCATCAGGCTGATTGTCTGTTGCTGCTCGGCAAGCTGCCCGACTTTACCGTTGGCTTTGCAAGCAGCGCGAAAGTACCGGCTCAAACATTGATTGTGGTCGATGCAAACGAACGGTCTTTGCAGCAAAGTGTATCTGTGCTTGCCGACCGCACTCGGGGCGAGCAGTTCGGCATCATGGCCGTGCATGATAATCCGGTAGCGCTGGCTGACGCCCTGTGCAACCAAACCATCTGCTCTGCAGAGCATACACACTGGTTCGACTATGCAAAGCAACAACTGACCGTTGTGCCCGAGGTTCCATCCGCCAATGTGCAACCAGCCCAGGACGCAGCGCTGCCTGATCCGGCAATGCTGCTGACACCGCAACAGATTGGCAGTCAGGTTCAGCAGGCGGTTGATCAGTGCGAGCACTCCATCCTCGTGTGCGATGGTGGTGAGTTTGGGCAATGGGCGCAGGCCTGTGTACGATCTGAATTACGTCTAATCAACGGGCCTTCCGGTGCCATCGGTGGCAGCATACCGCAGGCGGTGGCTGCAAAGATTGCGAATCCCGGCTGTGTGGTGTTTGCTATGCTGGGCGACGGAACAGCCGGGTTTCATCTGACAGAACTGGAAACCAGTGTGCGCGAACAGGCGCCGATTATAGTTATTATCGGCAATGATTCACGCTGGAATGCAGAGTATCAAATACAGTTGCGAGACTATGGTGCGGACAGACTGCACAGTTGCGAGCTTGGCGCCAACGTCAGATATGATCTTGCAGCCGCAGGACTGGGTTGTGCAGGCGCCATGGTGCACACCGAATCTGAACTGACTGATGCGTTGTCGGCTGCCGTCAGCCGCAGCCACAAGCATGGCCAAAGCACCTGTATCAACGTTTCAATGGCGGGCTGGCCGGCCCCCGTGTTTGAATAACAGACAGTGTTTGAAAAGAAGACAGTGTTTGAAAAGAAGACAGGGTTGGTGTACGTGTCTATTGCGCAACGATTAAAGGATACCAGTGGCAGAAAAAATATCAGTTAGCATCTGGCGCGGTAAGTCCGACGGGCACTATCAAACCTATGAGGTCGAGCTGCGACAGAATCAGACCGTGCTCGATATCGTCACGCAGGTGCAGCGACAACACGAGCCGTCACTGGCCTATCGGTTTGCCTGTCGGGTCGGTGTGTGTGGCTCCTGCGCTATGACGGTTAACGGTGTACCTCGCTGGACCTGTCGTACCCACGTCAATCAGGTAACACAGAGCAATGTCTTAACTATTGGTCCACTGCGGCACCTGTCGGTCATTAAGGATCTGGTGGTGGATATGAAGCCATTTTTTGAGAAATGGCAGAGTGCCGGTGGCAAATTTAACGGTGATAAAAATCGCCATGACCCCATTGAAAAAATCAGTTCTGAAAGCAGTGGTCGACAAGCGGCCGATGCAGGTATCGAGTGTATTAACTGTGCCGTGTGTTACAGCGCCTGTGATGTTGTCGGTTGGGATGACAGCTATGCAGGACCTGCTGCGTTGAATCGTATCTGGACACTGGTCAATGACCAGCGACAGCAAAACAGGCGCGCGGTGCTCGATACTGCATTTGCCAAAGGGGGTTGCGGATCCTGCCACAGTCAGGGTAACTGTACGCGTCATTGCCCGGTTGAGATAAGCCCGTCTGAAAGCATCGCCGCATTGAAACGCAGTGCATTTTTTGGCTTGCCAAAGACAGATGTCATAGCCGCCTATGCAGACAACAACACCGATAACAAGGCAGACAACAAGGGTGATGATCGTGAGCGCTAGCGCACAGCGATATTTCTATATTGCACAGCGCGCCACAGCAGCACTGCTGGCGCCGTTGGTTATTGTGCACCTGCTATTGATTTTTATCGCCGTAAAAAATGGTCTGACCGCTGAAGAGATTCTGTCACGTACGCGTGGCAGTACACTATGGGCAGCATTTTATGGTGTGTTTGTTATCGCAGCTTCGATACACGCGCCACTGGGACTGCGCAATGTGTTACGCGAGTGGACACCGCTGAACACACGAGTAGTTGATGGTTGCTGTATTTTGGCATTCTTGATTCTGTTGCTCGCAGGTTTGCGTGCAGTGGTCGCGGTGTACTGAGGTGTATTGCATGAGTGGAAACGATGAGTCGTGAGCGCTGGATGAATCCATTACGCCGTCATAAAAGCTATCTCGCCTTTATTGGCCATCGTCTGTCAGGGGTGGCGCTTGCGTTGTTTTTGCCATTACACTTTTTGCTGTTGGGCACGGCAATAAACGATGCCGATGCGTTGCAGCGTGCACTGGCATTTACTGATCATCCGCTGGTAAAAATTGCCGAGTGGGGGCTGGTGGTGCTGCTGGCTCTGCACCTGCTGTTTGGCTTGCGCATCCTCGCGCTGGAGTTGACCCGCTGGCCCTCGCGGTTTGACAATAGAACCGCCTGGGTGCTGCCTGCGGTGATTGTAGCGTTACTGGCGGGCGTCGTCTTCTGGATACAGTCGTGAGGTTGTCTGTGTTGTGCCGGTATCGCTCCCAGTATCGCTCCCAGTATCGCTCCTTGTATCGTTACCTGTATCGAAGCCCGGATAACAGATCATCGGTTTATAGAGTTGATCGCATAGGTTTGATCGTATTGATGAATGCCACACCCTGCAGAAAGAATAATTAATGATTGAAACTCATCAAACCGACATTTTAATTCTGGGTAGCGGTGGCGCCGGTCTGTTTGCCGCGCTGCATGCCGCGCAGGCCAATGCCAATCTCGATATCACTATTGCGGTAAAAGGTCTGCTTGGCAAGTGCGGCTGTACGCGGATGGTGCAGGGCGGTTACAACGTGGCGGTGGCAGCAGGCGACTCCGTCGAACGGCACTTTATGGACACCATTGTTGGCGGCAAGTGGTTACCTGAACAAAACCTTGCATGGACGCTGGTTGAAACATCGGTGCAACGCGTTCGCGAGCTGGAAAACGAGCTGGGGTGTTTCTTTGATCGCAATAAAGATGGCAGCCTTCATCAAAAGGCATTTGCCGGGCAAAGCTTCGATCGTACCGTACACAAAGGTGATTTGACCGGTATTGAAATAATTAACCGTCTTATTGAGCAGGTATGGGCGCTCAACACAAACATGCTTGAGGAACACCGTGCAATAGAACTGATACCGGCATCTGACGGGTCGGGTATAGCGGGTGTGTTGTTAATCGATATGCGAACCGGCGCCTATCGACTGGTGCGGGCAAAAGCGGTATTGCTCGCGACCGGTGCCGGACCAAGCATGTATCAGTACCACACCCCGTCTGGCGATAAAACCTGCGACGGTTTGGCAATGGCACTGCGTTACGGGCTCACCCTTCGCGATATGGAAATGGTGCAGTTTCATCCCACCGGTCTGCTCGGTGGCCCCGACACCCGCATGACCGGCACGGTCCTCGAAGAAGGCTTGCGCGGTGCCGGGGGTTATTTATTAAATGGTGATGGCGAACGCTTTATGCTGAACTACCACGCTAACGCCGAGCGTGCCACCCGCGATATCGTCAGCCGCGGTATCTATGCGGAAATGAGAGCGGGCAACACTACACCAATGGGCGGTGTCTATATCGAGATGGCGCACCTTGGTGCCGAGGATGTCGCCAAAAGATTTCCCGGTATGGTCAAGCGCTGTGCCGACTGTGGCTTTGACCTGGCTGGCGGCCGGGTCGAGGTAGTGCCTACCGCGCACTATATGATGGGCGGTGTGGAGTTTAACGTCGATACATCGACACAGGTGCCCGGCCTGTTTGCCGCCGGTGAAGACTGTGGTGGTGTACACGGTGCCAACCGTCTGGGTGGCAATGGTGTTGCCAACTCCACGGTTTACGGTGGCATAGCCGGTGATACCATGGCTGCCTATGTTGCTCGGCAAAAGCACTGGCGCGATATAGATCAAACGGTAGTAGACGAAGGCATAGCAAGAGCGGAACTACCCTTTGCTCAGCCACACAAAGATCTGTCAGAACTGCGTGACACACTGGGTCGCGACATGTGGGACCACATCGGTATTTTGCGCACAGAGCAGGGTATAGAAACCGGGCTGGGCAAGGTCGTGCAGCATCGATCCGAGCTCAGCCAGTACGGGGTGGCTGATAAGGACCGTGAGTTTAATTTGTCGTGGCACGACTGGATCAATCTGCAGAACATGCTCGATATCAGTATGGTGATAGGCAAGGCATCACTGGCTCGGGCGGACAGCCGCGGTGCTCACTACCGCGAAGACAACCCGGCTACCGCAGATTTGGCAAACACCACGTTCACCCGCGTATCCGGTTCCGCTGATGATCTGGTAACCGAGATGATACCTGTGCAGTTTGATATTGTCAGCCCGGGTGAGTCCTTAATAAAAGATGAAGCTGGCAAGCCACCGGAGACAACGCCATGAACACTCGAAGCAATGGCTATAACATCCACAGCTGCTATCGTTCAACACACGACACTGACGCTGGAGATCAATCATGATAGCGAATCAGACCATCGAAACGGCTGGCTATGAAATCATGAAGAAAGCCGCCATCGATATACCGCAGGACTATCTGGCCGGTATCAAAGCGTCGCAACAGACAGAAACCAATACGCTGTCCGGCTATGTCATAAAGACCATGATAGAAAACTACGAAGTCGCCACCGAGGACAGACGTCCAATGTGTGCCGATACCGGCTTGCCACGTTACTACGTTAAAATTGGCGACAAGGCAACGCTCGACGGCGGCTTCACCGGTATCGAACGCGCACTGCGCAGTGCCACTGCCCGCGCCACACAGGATGTACCCCTGCGACCCAATCGCGTGCACCCGTTGTGGCGCACCGAGCATAACAACAATGTGGGTATTAATGCACCGGAGATCGAGTGGTCGTTCGAGCCCGATGTTGACTGGATAGATATAACAACGGTACACAAGGGAGGCTTGTTCGGCACAGACTACCGCATGTTGTTTCCCGGTGATGGTATCGACGGTATCAAGCGCTTCTTCCTCGACACACTGATTGCCTTTGGCAAGCGCGGGCTCTGTTGTCAGCCTGCAATAGTCGGCGTCGGCGTCGGCGGTTCCAAAGACACCTGTATGCAGCTGGGCAAGCAGGCTGCCTGTTTGCGCAGCGTCGGAGATCGTAACCCTGATGAAAAGATATCCGAACTCGAACTTGAGCTCAAAGAGATGGGCAACAGCATCGGCATGGGGCCGATGGGGTTTGTTGGCTCCTCTATGTGTGTTGATGTACATATAGAAGTTGGTTACACCCACACTGGCGGCATGCCGGTCAGTGTGCATACGTTTTGTTTGTCGTCGCGTCGTGCCACCGCACGGTTGCATCGTGATGGCAGCATCGAATACCGTACGGATCCACAGTGGTTCACCCCTTATATGCGTCGGGAGACTGTCGAATGGCCGAGCAAGGCAACAAGTTGAACACCGAGCTAAAAGAAGTAGCGCTGCAGTTACCCGCCAGTGCGCAAGATATAGCGCAACTGGAAGTCGGCTCAATCGTCTATCTTTCCGGAATCGTGTATACCGCCCGAGAGGGTGTCTATGATCGTGTACTCAAAGAGGGCGCATCGCTACCCGATGAGTTAGTCAAAGCCAGTGGTGCCAACTTTCACTGTTCGCCTGCTGCCGCTGCAGATGGCAGTGGTGGCTATAATGTGGGGGGCGTTACCGCGACCGCCAGTTTTCGTTTTTCAAAGTACATGGCTGAGTGGCTTGACCTGACCGGAACCAAAATTGTCATCGGCAAGGGCGGAATGACACAAAAGGACTACAAGGAAATTTTCGCGCCACGCGGCGCTGTCTACCTGACGACAGTAGGCTATGGCACCGGGGCCTTGTTGGGGCGCGGGGTCACCGGAGTGCGTGAGGTTCAGTGGCTTGAAGAGCTCGGTCTGGCACAGGCAATGTGGTTTTTCGATGTGGCAAAGTTCGGTCCCTTTATTGTGGATAGCGACTTACAGGGCAACTCGCTGTTCTCGCAACAGGGGGAAATCGTCAATCGTAATATTGACAAACTATACGCAGGACTGAAGGCGCCCGCGCTGCATCGATACGGGGAGACAGATGATCGCAAGGATGAGTTGTTATAGTTAAAAAGTTGTGTACCCCTGCGGGGGATTTATTCATGTGCTAGCACTTTACCCGGGTTCAGCACACCGTTCGGGTCCAGCGCTGATTTGATGGCTGCCATTGCTTTCAGGTTGGCTGTATTGGTATTGCGTCCAAAGATGTCCAGCTTTGACAGGCCAATGCCGTGTTCTGCCGAAACTGCGCCGCCCATCTCCTTGACACCCTGTTCCACTGCCATGCTCAGTGTTTGCTGTTCATCCGTGCTCCAGGGCTGTTCACGCCCCATGGATAAATGAAGATTTCCATCACCCAGATGAGCCAGTGCCTGTAGTTGTATATCGCCGGTCATATTGTCCAGACTTTCCTGCAATCCTTTCATATAGGCATCCAGTTGCCCAAGTGGCACAGAGATATCAAACAGGGCGGGGTTTTTTAACTGCTGATAGGCAGCCTGGCTATCCTCTCTGATACGCCAGATATTCGCGCTCTCGCTTTTTGATTTTGCCATTACGGCATCAATGACATCTTCGCTGTCGAAGAATGGTTCTAGCAGTGCCAGCAGCGTGTCTTCGTCGAGCGCGCTTTCAACGACGAGATAGGCAGGGGCGTTCGGGCAAAAGGACAGCACGTTGGTCAGGTCAGTGGCTTCAGCGACTCTTGCCGCGTAGTCGTGCCACATCATTTCGCACAGCAGCAGTCCGCCGCGTTGTTGTACCGCACGCATGACGCGTAGCGCCGATGCGGCACCGGGTACCGCCAACAGAGTAGTGTTACTTTCGGGTTCTGCAGATTCCAGTTTGATGACAGCGCGAGTCACAACCCCCAGCGTTCCCTCTGCCCCGCAAAACAGCTGCTTCAGGTCATAGCCTTCATTGGCCTTGGGCACGCGGGTTAAATCGGATATAACGGAGCCGTCTGCCAGTACCGCTTCAATGCCTAACAGTCGCTGGCGCATCATGCCGTGTCTAAACGCTTCCATGCCACCCGCGTTGGTTGAAATCATGCCGCCGATGGTGGCGGAGCCGCGAGACGCCGTATCGATTCCAAGTGACAGATTGTGCTCTGCTGCGGCCTCCTGCAAAGCCTGTTGCGTTACTGCCGACGATACCAGTGCCACTCTTTCAACCGGGTCAATATCAATGCCGCCCTGTAGTCGGTCGGTGAGCATGATGATCTGTCCGGGGGTGGAGATGGCACCGCCGGCAAGACCGGTGCGCCCGCCGTGGGTAACCACCGCTATGCCACGGTCGTTGCAGGCTTTCAGTACAGCGCTGACCTGTTCGGTATTTTGCGGGCGAACCGCAACACCGGCGCCGGTATTGCCGGGGTCCCAGCCGGGGTCGAGAGCCACAACCTGATTGGAGCGGAGGATTGCCTCGTCACTGATGACGCTTGACAGCATATCCACCAGATCTTGTTCAGACGCCATCGTATTTTGCATATGCACAAGTTATCACTAAATTGAGTTGATATTGCCTGTTTGCTGTATTTTTTCAACAAACTGAAACAAAATTTGTCGCTAGCTTAGCGATGGGAAACGTTGCACACTATCAGAACTAACCTGTTGGCCGGGCAAACAGGTGTTGTCCGGGCCGGAGTTTTACATGTCAGAAATAACCGATTCACAGCACAGTCACGGGCCCGCTGCCGCGTCAGGACCCGCGCGCGGTAAAAGTCCCTGGCACTACACACCGGCGCTACCCATAAAGCCATCGCCTTACTTCAACTGGCCAATGGATGTGGCAGCAATTGGCCGCTGGATGGTGGGTGGCTGGTTTCCATTGTCCGAGCGGCTGATCATTTTGCTGCTTGCGATAGTGTCTGCCACATTCTTTCATCCCGACATAGAGCGGAGTGTCGTTTTTTCGCTCGACTGGATTGTGCCAATCTACCTTCGTAATCTTATCCTGATGTGTCTGGTCGCCGGTGGCCTGCACCTGTACTTTTATGTCTGGCGCAGGCAAGGGGACGATTACCGCTTTGACGCGCGGCCACTGGTCAGGAATGGCAAGGTGTTCACGTTTAACTCCCAGGTGCGTGACAACATGTTCTGGACGCTTGGCAGTGGTGTGACGGTGTGGACTGCATTTGAGGTATTGATGATGTGGTCGCTGGCTAATGGTTACGCCCCCGCACTTTCATTGCCGGGTGATCTGCTGTGGCTGGTATTGTTGATTTTTCTTCTACCCATGTGGGAGACCACGCATTTCTTTTTGATCCATCGATTAATTCATAACTCGGCACTGTATCAGCGTGTGCATGCACTGCATCATCGCAACACCAATGTGGGTCCCTGGTCCGGTTTGTCGATGCATCCGCTTGAACATGTTATCTATCTGAGTACGGTACTCATACATTTTATCGTGCCATCGAGCCCGCTGCTTATCATCTTTCATCTGAGCTACTTCACGCTATCAGCGGCCACTACCCATACGGGTTATCAGGGTATCGTCTGGCGAGGCAAACTGGTACTGCCTCTGGGTACATTTCATCATCAGTTGCATCATCGCTACTTTACCTGCAACTACGGTGGTCTGGAAACACCGTGGGATCAATGGACCGGGTCTTTTCATGACGGCACAGCAGAATCCCACAGGCAATTTATGGCGAAACGTCGAGGAATAAAATAGCTGCGGATGATCCTTTCTACATTGATCTTGTCTGCATCGAGTAACTGCAAATGACCAGTCTGGTAGCCACAGAATTTCGAGACAAGGATCTTTCATTTGTCATTGAGAAAGCAACCCCGTTTGTGTTGCGCTCACCCATTGCAACGCCAGTACAAACATCTTTTGGCACCATGTATGATCGGCCCGCGTTGTTTCTGCTGCTTGAAGACACGTCCGGGCACACAGGCATCGGCGAGGTGTGGTGTAATTTTCCGTCTTGTGGTGCTGAACACCGTGCACAATTGCTGGAGACAGCCATACTTCCGGCCTTAATTAAAAAAGAATTTGCCGATCCTCAGCAGTGCTTCCACACATTGCAACAGCAGTTTCAACGCCTTGCTATACAGGCCGGTGAGCCCGGGCCCATCGCCCAGTCGATCTGCGGTATAGATATCGCCCTGTGGGATCTGGTATCCAAACGTCACGGGTTACCGCTGTACAAACTGTTCGCAGGCACAGCTGACATTGATGTGTATGCCAGTGGCATCAATCCCACAGACGTTGCACAGACGCTTAGCCGTTGTCAGAACGCGGGCTATAAAGCCTTCAAACTAAAAATAGGCTTTGGTGACGACATTGACTACCCGAATATAGAACACAGCTGTGTCAGTCTCGGTCCCGGTCAGAAACTCATGGTCGATGCCAATCAGGCGTGGTCGCTGGAGCAGGCGTTGCAGCAAGTCACAAGGCTTGCAGATTACCCGCTGCAATGGCTCGAGGAACCGGTGATGGCAGACACCCCCGCGGCGCACTGGAGCACACTGGCAGCGGCTGCAAAAACGCCACTGGCCGCAGGTGAAAACATCAGCGATCAGCAGGCGTTTCTCGATGCGAACGCATCCGACTGGCTGGCGGTGATGCAGCCCGATATGTGCAAGTGGGGCGGGTTCAGTGGCGTGTTGCCCATAGCAAAAAATGCACTCGACAATGGTAAACGGTACTGTCCGCATTTTCTCGGAGGCGGTGTCGGTCTGGCGGCATCAGCACATCTACTGGCCGCGGTCGGTGGAGACGGTGCGCTTGAAATAGACTGCAACCCGAACCCGTTGCGTGAAGCGCTGTTCTCACCAGTTATAGAGGATGGCAAAACCTCGATTGGCGAGCAGCCAGGACTCGGCCTGGATCCCGATGCATTGTCGACACTCCTTGCAGCAGGTCCTTATCAACAGAGCAGGATCCACCAGAGCAGGATCAATGGCCCTGCCTGAATATGATTACATCATTATTGGTTCGGGTTCTGCGGGCTGTGTTGTTGCCAATCGTTTATCTGCTGACCCGGATGCCAAAGTACTGGTGCTGGAATCAGGCGGATGGGACGGCAATATCTGGTTAAAGCTGCCGGTAGGGTACTTTCGTTCTATCTATGATCGACGCTTTTCCCGAGTATTTGATACCGAGCCCTCCGAGGGCGATGGTTACCGTGGCATCGCCTGGCCGCGTGGCCATGTGGTGGGTGGATCGAGTTCAATCAACGGATTGATCTTTATTCGAGGTCAGCAGCAAGACTTCAACGACTGGGCCGCACAAGGTGCAGCGCGCTGGTCATTCGATGACGTGCTGCCACACTTTAAAGAATTGGAATCCTATACAGAAGCAGACACGCGGCTGCGAGGCAGTAAGGGGGAGTTGTCTGTATCTGATCTGCGCAATCACAATGCAGCCTGTGCGGCGTGGGTGCAGGCTGCACAGGAATCTGGTCTGCCGTACAACCCTGATTTCAACGGCGATACCACCTACGGTGTCGGTGCTTATCAACTTTCCATTGCAAAGCGGTTTCGGGCCAGTGCTGCAACCGCGTTTCTGAAGCCGGTGTTGCATCGCGGGAATCTCACCCTAAAGACACAGGCGCTGGTGTCCAGAATCATTATAAAAAACGGCCGCGCGGTAGGCGTTGAATGGGTAACCGATGGCAAATGCTACACCGCGATGGCAAGCAGTGAGGTAGTGCTGTCTGCAGGCACTTTGCAGTCTCCGCAAATACTGCAACTGTCAGGTGTGGGTCCGGCAGAGTTGCTGCACCGCCATGGCGTGGCGGTGATGGCTGATTCCCCGGAGGTCGGAGAGAATCTGCAGGACCACTATCAAATGCGCATGGTCGTCAGGTTAAAGCGCAGGCTGTCACTCAACGATGACGTACAAAGCCCTTGGAAACTGGCAAAAATGGGTCTCGACTGGGCGCTGTCTGGCAAGGGGCCGTTAACGGTAGGTGCAGGGCAGGTGGGTGGCGCTGCCTGTACGCGCTATGCCGTAAACGGCAGGCCTGATATTCAATTCAACGTAATGCCATTGTCTGTTGATAAACCCGGCACCCCACTGCACAAATATTCCGGCTTTACCTCATCGGTGTGGCAGTGCCATCCGCACAGCCGCGGTTCAGTCGCTATTCAATCGAGTGATCCCTTTCAACAACCAACTATCGCACCCAACTATTTGTCTGCCAGCCACGACCAGAACGTTATGGTCGATGCTATCAAGATTCTGCGCAGTATTAATACGCAACCGGCATTCCGCGATCTATGGGATGTTGAAATGGTGCCAGGTCCTGACGTACGCAGTGATGCGCAGATACTCGATGCGGTGCGCAGCGGTGGCGGCACGGTGTTCCACCCGGTGGGCACCTGTCGTATGGGCAGCGATGAGCGTTCCGTGGTTGACCCGGAGTTGCGTGTCAGAGGTGTGGATGCTTTGCGGGTTATCGATGCGTCGGTAATGCCTGCCATTACCTCTGCAAACACCAATGCGCCAACCCTGATGATCGGCGCCAAGGGCGCCGCCATGATGCAGCATAACTCACGACATCGTTTTGCAGACCAGGACCCCGCGGACAGTCATCAATAGTGCTTACTGTAAATTCAGTTTTTCGCAGGCTATTTCTCGCAAGCGAAACTTTTGTATTTTGCCAGTCACCGTCATCGGAAAATCATCGGTAAACAACACATAGTGTGGCACCTTGAAGTGTGCAATGCGCTGGCTGCAAAACGCCTTGATGGAGTCTTCGCTGGGGGTGCTGCCGGGGCTTGCACGCACAAAGGCACAAACCTGCTCGCCAAACTTTTTATCGGGCACACCCACCACCTGCACATCCTCTACCTCGTCACTGGAAAACAAATATTCCTCGATTTCCCGCGGTGAAATATTTTCGCCACCGCGTATGATCAGGTCCTTGATGCGGCCGGTAATATCAACGTAGCCATCGTCATCCATCACAGCGACATCACCGGTATGCATCCAGCCATCCGCGTCTATGGCGGCGGCGGTTTTTTCAGGCTCCTGCCAATAGCCCTGCATCACCGAGTAACCCCGGGTCTGGAACTCGCCTGACTGACCTCGCGGCACGGGTTGATTGGTCTCCGGGTCGGCGATTCGTATCTCGACATGCGGGTGTACCCGGCCAACGCTGCTGGTGCGTTGTTCGAGGGTGTCGTCAGCGCCGGTTTGAGTGGATACCGGCGAGGTCTCTGTCATGCCGTAGCAGATGGTCACATCATCCATGTGCATCTGTGCAATGACCTGCTTCATCACTTCGATCGGGCAGGTGGAGCCTGCCATAATGCCGGTGCGCAGCGATGACAGATCGAAGCGTTCAAAATCCGGATGAGCCAGTTCGGCTATGAACATGGTTGGCACGCCATACAGACTGGTGCAGCGTTCCTTGGCAACGGTCGCCAGTACGGATTCGGGCTCGAAGGCCTCATCGGGAAACACCATGCAGGCACCATGGCTGGTGCTGCCCAGATTACCCATCACCATACCGAAGCAGTGATACAACGGCACCGGAATACACACCCTGTCCTCGTGTGTGTAGCCACAGCCTTCGGCAACAAAAAAACCGTTGTTAAGGATATTGCGATGGGTCAGCGTGGCGCCTTTCGGCAAGCCGGTGGTGCCTGACGTATATTGAATATTGATGGGGTCGTTGTTATCAAGCGATGCCGCTCTTGCTGTTACCGCATCAGAGTCGATTGACTGGCCACCTGCCAGCAAGTCGTCCCAGCTTTGTTCGCCAAAAAAAACCGACTGAGTCAGGTCGGGCGTTTCATCCTGCACCTGTGCGACAAGATCTTTATAGTCACTGGTTTTAAAGCGTGGCGCGGCGGTGATCATTTTTGCACCGGATTGCTTCAGTACATAAGCCAGCTCGACTGTTCGATACGCCGGGTTGACACACACCATAATCGCACCGATGCGTGCAGTCGCGTATTGCACCAATACCCACTCGATGCGGTTGGGTGACCACAGGGCTACGCGGTCACCACGCTCGATACCGGCGGCCATGAAGCCTTTTGCGACACGCTCGATCTGCCGATCGAGTTCGGCGTAACTCCAGCGTATGTTTTGATGCCGCACGATGATCGCATCACGATCGGGCCATTTGCCGAGCGTGCTGCGGAAGTTGGCATCGATCGTTTGCTCGATCAGTGGTACATCGGTGGGCCCGCTGGTTTGCGAAGGTAGACTCATGGTGGATATTATCGCTTGGCTTGCTGACAATTAATACTGCCATAGTGGTAGTGTAGAAACCACAATACCAGCTGCCCCGGTCTTTTTTGCAGGGGCTCCCCGCGTAAGGTAAAGTGCGTTAGGCGTCAGTTAAAGTAAGTCAGGTGTCAGGTAAAATGCGTTGGGTAAAGTGCGCCGGGTCAAGAGGGGCAGGAGAACGCGCTGTTCGCCACAGGTCGTTTAAACCAAAGGCAGTCAGAAAAGCCGCACAGGGTTACATCTGCGAGCAATACATGGCAGCTGTGTATAGATTCAACAACCAGAGTTTTGCAATATCATGAGTCGCCTGGCGGGAAAGAATGCACTAGTCACGGGCGCCGCCAGAGGCATAGGCAAAGCGTTTGCGAACGCTTATGTACTGCAGGGCGCGAAAGTGTGTATTGCAGACATCAATCTGCAGGCAGCACAGCAAACTGCCAGTGAAATAGGTGACCATGCCATCGCGGTACCGATGGATGTAACCCGACAGGACAGCATTGACGCAGGCGTTGCCGAGACAATTCGTCAGCTGGGGTCCATTGATATTCTCATTAACAATGCAGCGCTGTTTACCGCATCGCCCATTGTTGATATCCAGCGCGATGACTACGAGCGCGTTTTTGCGGTTAATTTTTCCGGTTCCCTGTTTACCCTGCAAGCGGTGGCAAAACACATGATCGAACGCGGCCAGGGTGGTAAGATCATCAATATGGCCAGCCAGGCCGGTCGGCGTGGGGAAGCACTGGTAGCCGTCTACTGTGCCACCAAAGCGGCAATCATTTCCCTGACCCAGTCAGCGGGCATGGACTTAATCAAACATGGTATCAATGTGAATGCCATATCGCCGGGCGTGGTTGATGGCGAACACTGGGACGGTGTCGATGCGCTCTTTGCAAAGTACGAAAACAAAGCCGCCGGGCAAAAGAAAAAGGAAGTAGGGCAGTCCGTGCCATTTGGGCGCATGGGAGTTGCCGAAGATCTAACCGGCATGGCAGTATTTTTAGCGTCTGACGATGCCGAGTATGTGGTAGCGCAAACCTACAATGTGGATGGCGGGCAATGGATGAGTTAGCCGGACAGTCAGATAACGGCGCGTTTGGCAAAACTGAAAACCCATACTTTGCACCGGTCGCCAGCACAAGTGTTCACTCTTTAAAAATGACATTGCGCCCCAAGATCGAATGAATGGATAAAAACCTCTCACTGCAGGACAGTATCTTTTTGGCCGCTGGCTTTGTACTGCTGATGTGGTCAGTCAAACTGGTTGAATCACTGCTCGGCGAGAACCTCTACTATCTTGGTGTAAACCCGCAGGCGCTGAGCGGCCTGTTTGGTGTGCTGGTCGCACCGCTGATTCACGGCTCTGTACAGCATGTACTGGGCAATACGCTCCCCGTTTTACTGCTGGGCAGCATGCTGATCTACGGGTATCCCAAATCGCGCTGGTGGGTGCTGAT
Organism: uncultured Granulosicoccaceae bacterium; assembly: GCA_964393885.1. Taxonomy (GTDB): domain Bacteria; phylum Pseudomonadota; class Gammaproteobacteria; order Granulosicoccales; family Granulosicoccaceae. The sequence continues at coordinate 96,151 of CAYMVV010000005.1, forward strand.
CATAGTCTGGCTGGCATCCGGACTGGGAGTCTGGTTTTTCGCACGTTCCAGTTTTCACATCGGTGCCAGTGGCCTGACCCACGGTGTGTTTTTCTTTTTAGTGATAGCGGGCATTCTGCGCCACGACAGTCGATCCAGTGCGCTATTGATGGTGGCGTTTTTTATGTACGGTGCCATGTTCTGGACAATCTTTCCGCAGGAGCCCGGCGTATCGTTTGAGTATCATTTTTTTGGTGCGCTGAGCGGTGTCGTCTGTGCAGTTGCGCTCAGCCACCGGGATCCCAAGCCGGTAAGAAAAACCTACTCCTGGGAGTCTGCTGATGAAGACCTGGAAGAAGACGATCCGATCATTGGAGATGAATGGAAGATCATCGAAGGGGAGTTCGAAAGAGGTGCTTCACCGTCTGATAACAGCGCTGGTAAACCCGAAAGCAGGGAATTCAAAATGTAGCACCAGGGCGGATTACTCCGGCGATGGAAAGCATATCTTAAAGGGTTTGTTTGCGCAGTGTCTGTGGTTGGACCACAAATCTTTCTGCGTCGGGTACGGGCTGTTCTATGTAGAAGAAAACGCTTTGCAAATCCGATCTACAAACCGCTTTAAAACCGTCGGATCTGTGGAGCCAAAGATCAGTGCGATGCCGTCGATCTGGTGAATAATCCAGGCTAATGTTTTTATCAGATAAGAGCCTATCTCCTGATCAGCGCTGTACCGACCAGTCGTCTTTCAATAATCAATTTCACGCAAAACATAAAACAGGAATGTATAGATGGGGCTTTTACAAGACGGCAAATGGGTTGATCAGTGGTACGACACAGAATCAAGCGGTGGCCGCTTCGTTCGCAAGCTACCGCAGTTTCGCAGCTGGATAACAGCAGATGGATCGGCCGGCCCCAGTGGCGACGCCGGTTTTAAAGCGGAACCGGGCCGCTACCATTTGTACGTATCGCACGCCTGTCCATGGGCACATCGAACATTGATTTTTCGTGCGCTCAAGGGCCTCGAGAGCATGATACCGGTGTCCAGTGTGCACTGGTACATGGCCGATCAGGGGTGGTCCTTTCAATCGGGCGATGGTGTAGAACCGGATACAGTTAATGGTGCTGACTTTATGCATCAGGTGTACACCGCGGCGATGCCGGACTATTCAGGCCGCGTTACCGTGCCGGTGTTGTGGGACAAACAAACCGGCACCATAGTATCGAATGAGTCACCAGAAATTATTCGCATGTTTAATTCCGCTTTCGATCAGGTGGGTGCAAAGCGGGGCGACTACTACCCCGAGCCACTGCGCGCGGAAATTGATGAGTTGAATGAACGCATCTACGAGAGCGTAAACAACGGCGTTTACAAGTGTGGCTTCGCCACCTCGCAGGAAGCCTATGAAGAGGCAATCGGCCCGTTGTTCGACACTCTTGACTGGCTGGACGAGCGCCTGTCCACTCAGCGCTATCTGACCGGCAACAGTATTACCGAAGCGGACTGGCGATTGTTTACCACGCTGGTGCGCTTTGATCCTGTCTATGTTGGTCACTTCAAGTGCAATATCAGACGCATAGTGGACTATGCAAACCTGTCAGGCTATCTACGCGATTTGTATCAGCAGCCGGGTATAGCTGACACCGTTAATATGGAGCATATAAAAAATCACTATTACGCAAGCCATGAGTCAGTTAATCCGACACGCATAATTCCTGTTGGGCCGGATATAGATTTCATGCAAGCGCATGATCGCGATCGCTTTAGTTGAGTCTTCGAGTGACAACCGCAAACGTGGTCGACCTGCCTTGCGATCATGGCAGGCAGGGCTACCTCGGCAGCTCATGGAATAACGCAGTGGCAGTGTTAGTGGAGCTGGCCTGTAACTTACTCTGCAGTATATTCACACACGGATAAAAATATGACCAGCAGGATTGTTCAGAAACACCCCGAGCGCGGAACACGTGAGTTCGAACTGGTGGACGATGCGATCGAATACCGCATCTCCAGTCCCTTTGGTGATGAGGAGTTATCAGTCGTGCTGTCGGTGTTGTCTCCCGAGCCGGTCGTGGATGGTTCGATGATGTATTTCCTGAGCGAGGTCAATCGCGAGGCGTTGATCAAATTGTTCGTTGACCTGCCGGATGCCGAGACATTCGCGGGCTTTGTGCACACGCTGAGTCAGCGTATCAGGGAAGAGGATTTCGGCAAGCTCGCCGCAGAAAACCGAAAGTCCACGATCACCCGCGAGCAGGTCGACACGACCATCCGCATGCTGGAAACTTACCTTGATCCAGCCAGTGTCGATGAGTTGCTGGTGACCCTGCGCAGCCTCTCTGAAGCACCGGGAGACCATGAGCGGCTGAACCATGTGGTGGAAGCATTCAATGGCCTCGGTATGCAGCAAGGCCAGGTGCTGACCTATGCACCGTTCTTCACGACATTGCTTTCCAGCACCGACCTGAATGATCTGAGCTGACGCTTCGACTACCCGGACAAATCATGACAGCGCAAGTCGAAATCTACGGTACCAGCTTCTGTCGACATTGCCTGGCCGCACGCAAGTTGCTGGACTCAAGGCAGATCGACTATACCGAATACCTTATTGACCTGATGCCACTGGAGCGCGCTGAGATGCTGCGCCGCTGTGGGCGCAAGAAAGTGCCGCAGATATTGATTAATAATGTGCCGATTGGTGGCGACGAGGATCTGATGGCGCTGGATGCTAGTGGTGAGCTGGATCAGCTGTTGGGGAGTGCGTGATTTGGAAGGGCGGGTGGGGTTGTTGTGTAACTATATGCTAGCCATCAGATGGGTTGGCTGTAATAACCGAGGGGAATGGATTTAGAACACGAGGAAGGTTTTGGCGTGCAAGAATGGCGATGCCATCCACTTGCAGCAGTTCTGCCCTTTGGGCTATCATAAGTTATTGAAAATTGGAGATTATTTCTTGCTTTGTTCCGGGTTTTCAATGAAATTACCTCTTCTGCAATCTTTAATAAATACAAGTGTATATAGATACAGTACAAATGATTATGAGTCAAAATGCCAACGAATGCAAAAGGTTTGTGATTGTAGGATTTTGGTAATGAGAGATATTCATTGAATAGGTAGTGGAGTCTCGCTTGTTGAAAAGGTTTATACAGGCGTCTTTTTGAAATGTTTTCAACGGGCGGCTTGTTGAAAGCGGTTATACGGGCTGCAATATAAATCACTGTTATATGAAATAGACATCAAATTGTGGTAATTCAATAAGTCGAACTAATTAATACGACGGGTATAGAAACAATGGACGGCAAAAAAGCAAAATTCTTCATTGAGGAATACAAAGCTCTGAGGGCGGAGTCAATGGAGCGTTTTAAAATGGACTATACGATTCAGCGGAACTCTGTACTAGCTGCTGGCGCAATGATCGGATTCACATATTACAAGAAGCTACCAGACCACTTATCTTTGATGTTAATGCTTGCTGCTTCTGTAGTTCTACTATTTGCTATGTATCAATCTGCAAGAATGAAGAAATACGGCATGTACATTGGCGAATACATCAAAGGACTTGAAAAATATATGTGTAATGTTGAAGTCGCTGAAGGTGAACAGCTGCCTTTGGGTTGGGAGAGATTTATAACGGCTAAGAGGCTCGAAGAAAAAAACGGAGCTAGAAGAAGCCACTCCGAAAAAAGAACATATTTTAGTAATACTGTTATAGATTCTCTAAAACTATTTTTGGCTGCGCTTGCAATCATTGTTTTTGCGATAACGCGCCATTTTTCCTATATAAAAGATTTGCTCGGAATTGTATGAGCATATAACAAGGCGCTGTAGAGCCGACAGTGTACGCGGTATTTGTCTTGTGGTCTCGCTGTCGCTCAACTCTACCACAAGTCAAATACCGCGTACACTGCGCCTAAGCGCGGCGTTCAGGCTGTAGAAAAACTCCGTTGAAAGGATAAAACCAGCGCTATTTTGATAAACTACACGCAAACAGCGTCAGGATCGGCTGAGTGGGAAATTTCAGAGCAGATAATATACGACAGCAAGCGTTCTTGAATGTCGATTTTCTTGAAGTCATTGGCACCAAGTCTTATGAGTACAGCCTTTATCGCTTGCTTGATCGAGATGAAATAGTCAGTGAGTTTATAAACCAGTATAAGAATGACCATAGCGGTCGAAAGGCCTACCGGCCAGCAGTGTTGTTAAGAGTGATCTTTGCCGCCTACTATCGTGGAATCACCTCAAGCCGGGTAATAGCATCGCTTTGTAAGACAGATCTAAAGTTCATGGCATTGGCAGGAGGCGAAACGCCTCATTTCACCACGATAGCCAGTTTCGTCAGTTCGTATCCTGAAGCGATGGCAGATGTATTTCATAAAGTGCTGCTGGTTTGCGATGAAAGTGGTTTGATCGGCAAGGAGCACTTCGCCATCGATGGTTGCAAACTGCCATCGGATGCGTCAAAGCAATAGAGTGGAACACACGAGGAGCTGGAGAATAAAGCAAAGAAGATGCTTGAGGCTGCGCAAAAGATAATAGCGAAGCATCAAGCCAATGATGGAAAGCCAGGTGATGATCCAAACAAAGAGCGAGAGTTGCAGACCATCGAGACCCTGACAAGCAATGCCGATAAGATATTGAAGTATCTATCGGAGAATGAGCCCCGCATGGGTCAGGGAGAAAAACCCAAAGAAGTGCAAAGTAATATCACCGACCCGGATAGTGCGAAAATGCTGACAGGCTATGGTGCGTATCAAGGTTTTGTAGCGGTGACAGCAGCAGATGAGAAGCATCAGGTGATTATTAGTGCAGAGGCCTACGGGATGGGTCAGGAGCAAAGCACGCTGATACCGACGATAGAGGGAATCGAATTTAATCTGGGAATAGACCTTGCGCAATGTGGCACCGTAGTGACAGCGGATACAGGCTACTCAAGTGAGTCGAATATGAAGTATGTATTCGAGAACGGTATAGATGCAGTAATACCGGATAATCAATTTCGCAATCGAGATCCAAAATTCGCAGATTCGCAAACCTACCCCAAACAAAAAGAGAAACGCAGGAAAACCAGAAAAGACAGAGGGAAGAAAGTTGCGATATTCCCGGCAAGTGAATTCAAGGCAAACCTAAAGACGAAGAGCTGTATCTGCCCGGCAGGTAAAGAAATGATGTATCACGGAGAGCAAGAGGACGAAGTAAGAGGGACATACTTGCGATTCAGAGGGAGGCTCAACGATTGCAGAAACTGCAAGCTCAATAATCAATGCATGCAAAACAAAGTGACCAAGCGAGGTCGCCAGGTTCTCATCAGAGATGAAGGCAGAAAGCGAACAAGTAATCTTGACTTGATGAAGCAGAAGATAGACAGCGAAGAAGGAAGAAGGAAATACAGTCGACGTATGTGGACAATAGAGCCGGTATTCGGCAACATCAGAAGCAATAAGGGATTAGATCGATTTAGCTTAATAGGAAAAGCCAAGGTAACGGGTCAGTGGTTATTATACTGTTTGGTGCATAACATGGAGAAGTTATGGCGCTATGGGCCGGAGGCCCAAGTAGCATAGGTACAGTGGCAAGTGTTTCTAGGTGCCGTCAGCGGCGATATAAGCTGCTAAAATCGAAAAGGCGGCAAAAACCACTAAAATCAAAGCAAAGCGCGAGAAAGCGAGTCAGTGAAACAGAAAACTCCCGGTGAATCATGCTCGACCGGCAGAATGATGTATTTCTACAGCCTCGTTAGGCGCCATTCACCAGTGAACCTGGATCGGCCAAGGATAAGAGTAGACTTCAATGAGTTGGTTGAACCACTCCCATTTTTATTGCAGCCGAAATAGCCGTGTGCCAGTGAAATAGTGCTGCGTTTTGGGATAAAACCTGTTCTATGAGTGTGCATTATGTATAGTAAGCTAGAAATTATGGATAGTCACAGATCTATCAGATAATATTGGTGTGAACTAAAAGGTGGATGTAATTATGTCAAATACTTCGGTTATTCAAAAACTAACATCATCGGCGTTGGCTCATGTCGCACCAGAGGAGCTTCCACTTTTACCTAGGTACGATCCCACGGCATCGAAACCCATGTCTGGCGCTAGAGGTCCGCAAGGAATAGGTTTTGAGTCTTCCATTATCGTGCTGCTACCATTCGTTTATGCATTTTTTACAAAATTTATGGAAAAAATAGCTGCTAATGTAGCTGATGATATATATAGCCTCTTTAAAGGTGATCGGCAGCTTAACGAAGAGCAGTTAGCTGAACTAAAAGCACAAGTTTGTGAGGAATTAGAAATAGCAGGCTTGCAGCCAGAAAACATTGAGGAGGTAGCCAACGCAATTATAATATCAATATCCGAAAATAGAAGTAGCCTGAAGTAGATATTGTGGATGAATCCACGGTTATAGATGATTTAGAAGTACCAAAGCAAGTTTCCCTTATGGCTAAGCTGGAGTGGGTCCTTCTAGTAGGTATGTGTTTCCCGGCAGCGTTTACAGCGCCTGTTAGTTTTTTATTTCAAGAAGACATTATAATTGGAATAGTAGATTCCTTTATTTCGTTATTTTCGCTACCTTTTCTGTTTTTGTTCGTGCTGCTACTGGGTATTCTGTTCGACTATATATCTGGCTTTATGGCGGAGAAAGGTGAGCCCATTTATGATGTTCATAAAATGTATGATTCCATCTCCAAATATATGTCTGCCAAAGAATCTGCAAATTTATTATCAACTACGAGGGTGGTCCACAATGACTTTACTTTGAGCGCTCACGTTAGGGGTGAATATTCTGGGGCAAGTTGATCACCGATTCTGATTCAAGGTGATCACGCATTC
>CAYMVV010000006.1:0-101798 GCA_964393885.1 uncultured Granulosicoccaceae bacterium
TGTATTGTCCGAAGTATATCACCGAGCAGGCCAAAACACCTTCTTCAACGGCAAACCGCAATTCCTGCAAATAAAAAAGGACACTTGTTTTTAGAAATGACTAAATTTGAAAGCAAAGTAAGTTGGTTGATTATATATTACTATACAAAAATGGGCGTCCGGTTAGTGCCTGGTAGCGCTGAATCCATTAAAGAACTTTGTACTCACTTCGGACTAACCAGGCAAATAAACCGAAGTAACAGCAAATTGCTCTACGGTTAGTAACAAACTAAATTCATCTCAAATTCAATTTTCCCACTCGGGAAAGCTCTACCTTGCCTGTCACATTAATATCTGCGCTTTTTCTGCATGACGGTCGTTCAAATCAGCAGCAATCAAGCTGAAAAATCCCACAAATGTTCCGCGTCAAAGTAATTCAGTCGGCACTACTGCTTTTTAGTAGTTGTCATTGTCTTTTTACAGTGCCTGTCTCGATAGATGCGGCTCTAGATAAGTAGTCATTGCTCCTTTTTACTGTGACTGTCCTTGTTAATTTTTATTCTGGAAAACACCCGGATGTTAATTGGCCGCAAGTAATTGCACACCTGGGCTCGAAGCGCTCTTTTTGGCGCCTTTCGGCGCAGTTCTGACGCAATTCGAACCGAATGCCGGTTTTTCGGACTTGTAATATGCCCAATGCAACGTTGGCGCAAGTGAACTCAAGGGCGCAATATCGCGCGTACCGTACCTGAAAGTATCCTAATATTACTTAAAACCGATCCCGGATTACCTTGGAGAGAAAGTTGAAAAGATTTAGCAAGAAGTGGTCTGCATGCGCCAACCAGCGATCCAAACTGTTTTGCGGATTGGGGCTAACCGCTCTGCTTATAACCCCGGCACAACAAGCCATTGCGGGGGGATTTCAATTGTCGGATCACAGCATAACGTCGCTAGGTCGAAATCATGCAGGTTATGGCATCGTAGGCGATGATGCCTCGGCTATACAATTCAACCCGGCGGGTCTGACACTACTAACTGATAAACAATTCCAGTTTGGATTCACACTCAATGCGGTCAGTGCTGAAGTAGAAAACGAAGGCAGTAACGCATTCGGTGGCTCTATCGCCGGGCCCGATGAAGATGGTGCACCTGATCTGGCAGGCGCTCCCAATCTTTACTACGTACACCCCATCAATGACAGGCTTGTTGCCGGTATCGGCATCGTATCTCCCTTTGGTACCGACACGGACTACTCTGACAGTTTCTTTGGTCGCTTCAGCGGTACCGTAACAAATCTGGTGACGGTGGATATAAACCCCTCTATCGCCTACAAGATTAATGACGTCGTCAGTGTCGGCGGTGGCGTCAGTGTCCAGACCGCCGATGTGACCCTGGATTCGAGAATACCGTTAGGGCCGGCATCAGGCGATGGTGGGTTTGAAGCTGACGGCGACAATGTTGGACTCGGCTTTAATCTAGGTATTACTGTCGATTTACCGGACACTTCCCGCCTGGGCTTCAGTGTAAGATCAGGGATCGAACATGACATTGAGGCCGATACGGTCTTCGACATACCGGCCAGTAATCCACTATCCGCTTTCAGCGGTGAGTTTGGAGCCGACGCCGAGTTCGAATCACCTGCTACGGCCTATCTGGCCTATCTGAAGCCGGTTACTGAAAGTCATTTTCTTACCGCTGGCATTCGCTGGACTCAGTGGAACACCTTTGAAGAAATCAGGTTTGAATTTGATGATGCAGGCGGGCCCAACCCTTTAACTACTAACGATGCAGTGACACCCATTAGCTGGGAAAATTCACTGACCTACGCTGTAGGTTTCGATGGCCGCATTAACGATCAATGGGGTTGGAGGGCAGGTGTTTCTTTCACCGAAACACCCTCAGTTGGTGAGACACGCTCGGTACGTACTATCGACTCCGACAGAACAGCCATCAGTTTTGGTGGCAGTTACAAACCGCTACCGAAATTAACTCTGGATTTTGCCTACCGCTTCATTCGCTTTGCTGACGCCTCGATAAATCAGCCCATTATTTCTCAAGGTGCGCCCGTTGGCGCAACGATTGGCTCGGTAGAGCCTAACGTGAATACGTTAGCCATTCAGGCAAACTATAAATTCTAGATTATCCGAATCCTTATCCAACGCAACCGGCCCTAACTCAGCGGGTAGAAAGTAAACCTGTTAAGAAATCAGGTTTACATGCAACTAAGGTACAAAACCATGAACAGTAAATTTATTCTGACCAGTTTATTGAGCTGCGCGTCGCTTCTTCTGTTGGCATCTTGCGGCAGCAGTGACGGAGATGGAACTCCGTCGGCAGGTGATGAGCTGAACCTTTCAACGTATGTGGCAATTGGTGATTCTCTAACAGCAGGTTTTGCTGACAATACTGTATATCTCGATGGGCAAATTAACTCCTATCCCAATATTATTGCGGGAGCGTTTGCCGACGCGGGTGGCGGCCAGGAATTTACGCAGCCCCTGGTTAACGATAATCTCGGTGGCCTGGTAGCCGGTGGTGCACCCATCGCCACACCAGGTGGGTCGCCAGATACATTCCTGGCACGGTTGGTACTGCTTGAAAGCACTAATACTCCCGGTCCGCAGCCAGGCACCCGGACAACAGATATTGCACCCGGAGGCGCCGGGTTGGTTAATGCCGACGCACCTTTTAATAACCTCGGTGTACCCGGGGCAAGAATCATTGAACTGGCAAGCCCTGAACTGGCTGCCAATCCTTTTTATGCACGCTTTGCTTCTAACCCGGGGACTTCTTCGGTCCTATCAGATGCTCTGGACGCGAATCGGATACCGACCTTTTTCTCGTTTTGGGCAGGTAATAATGATGCGCTGGGCTTTGCTACCAGAGGCGGTGTCGGTGAGTTGGGTCCTGCCGATCCCGCGGGGCCATTTGATGTTGAGGACATAACCAACCCGCTTATCTTTGAAGGTGCTTTTAATGGCTTGATGGATGCGCTGGCTCCACCAGACAATACAACGGTCCGGGGCGTCGTCGCGAATATACCAGCCATTGAAGATATTCCTTTTTTTACCACCGTGCCCTCTAATGCGATTGAACTTGATGCAGATACAGCGGCCGCAGTATCTGCCGGTTTTGAGGCTTATAACGGCGGTTTACAAATGGTCCTTGCTGCAGGTGCCATCACCGAACAGGAAGCCGCCAGTCGAACCATCAGTTTTGTTGCGGGCAACAACGGCGTCTTGATTCTCGATGATGCTCTTACCGATTTATCTAGTTTTATGTTGCCCAATTTGCGACAGGCAACCACTAACGATGCAATCTTGTTAACGTCTCTGGGTTCTATTGGTACTCAACTAAACGGAAACCCGCAGACAACGGTTGGTGTCAGTGTTCCTCTGGGTGTCAGCGAGGACCCCGCAGGCCCCTTTGATCCTGCATCTTTGTTTAGTCCCGCGGTTAACCTTGCAGCTGATGCAGCGATATTGACCGCACCCGAGCTGACACTTCTTGCTGAAAATATCGCGGCATACAACGAAATTATTGAGCAGAGAGTTGCCGCTGACAGCCGTCTGGCTCTGTATGATGTCGCTGCAGATCTGACCGATTTGTCAGATGCTGATGGACTCAGTTTTGGTACGGGCTCCATCACTTCTGAATTTGTGTTTGGTGGTGCTTTCTCACTCGATGGCGTCCATCCTACAGCCACCGGTTATGCCGTCATCGCCAATGGTTTTATTGATGCCATCAACGCTCAGTTCGATGCCAATTTGCAAGGTGTAGATCCAAACGAATTTACCCGTATATTCCTTGAATTCCCTGCCGAGGCCGATCTGACGGTACCCTCGGCTCCTTAAAATTTACGGTTGGGTGTACGAAGAATAAATGCTGTTTTTTTGCAGGTAATGGGTTGGACTCACTGGTGGGGGTCTTTACTGCAGGTGATCAAGTATCTTCTTGATCATGGCAGGATATTTGATGTTTCAACAGATCATTAGATTGAGCTTACCACAAAGTTCGAACCTTGCTTCAAGTGGAATTGCTGGCAGCGTATAATCCATCAAGGCACTGTGTGCTTCAGGCTTACCAGGCAAGTTAACCGAGGGCCTTAGCAGGACAGGCATTTTAAAAGAGAAACTGAGGCATGTTTCCCATTTAATGTTTCGGTTCTTAGGTAACCTTGGAATCGTTGTTAGCTGTAGAAGTAACCTCACATGCCCAAGCCTCGCAAGCTTCAGATCTCTCTCGATGCCACACCTTTCTATCTCTGCGTTTCTCGCTGTGTCAGACGGGCCTTTTTATGCGGAGAAGATTCCGTCTCAGGTCGTTCCTATGAGCACCGCAGACATCAGATTGAACACGACCTGTTAAGGCTCGCTTCGATCTTCTACATCGATATAGCGGCTTTTTCTGTACTCTCAAACCACTATCACGTTGTACTCCACGTTGACCGCGACAGAGCCAGAAACGCAGATGCCAAAGATATCGTTCGCCGATGGCATCAACTGTACAAACCCAAAGAAGTCTCTCAGAAATTTATCAACGGAGAACATCTGGAACCGCATGAACACAAACAACTTGACGCTCTGATCGATACCTGGAGAAAGCGGCTTCACGATATCAGTTGGTTCATGAAAGTACTCAATGAAAATATCGCACGTCGTGCAAACAAGGAAGATGAGTGCACCGGTCACTTCTGGGAGTCCCGCTATAAGTCACAAGCGCTACTCGATGAAAAAGCCGTTCTGAGTGTGATGGCCTATGTCGATCTTAATCCCATTCGAGCCACTATGGCCACAACACCCGAAACGTCTGAACACACCAGTATCAAACTACGTATTGAGCACTGGAAGAACAAAGCCAATCAAAAGCCCGACGATCAAAACGAATCGTTTCAACCTAAGTCACTAATGCCGTTTGTCGGTAACCTACGGCAGCCAATGCCAAAATGCCTGATCTTCAATCTTATCGATTACATCGAGCTGGTCGACTGGACTGGCAGAATCATCAGAGATGACAAACGAGGTGCCATTGACGCGACTGCTCTACTCATCTTGCAACGACTCAATATTTCCGCCGAGCACTGGCTTGAACTTTCCACCAGATTCGAGTCTCGCTTCAAGGGAATTGCCGGCAGTGCAGAATCCATTAAAGAACTTTGTACTCACTTCGGACTAACCAGGCAAATAAACCGAAGTAACAGCAAATTGCTCTACGGTTAGTAACAAACCAAATTCACGTCAACTCTAATTTCCCCACTCGGGAAAGCACCACCCCGCCCGTCATATGATATCTGCGCTTTTTCCATGTAATTGCCATTCAAATCACCAGCAATCAAGCCGAAAAATCACCTAAACGTTACGCGTCATAGTAATTTATTCGGCTCTACTGTTTTTTAGCAGTTGCCATTGCTCTTTTTAAAGTGCCTGTCTCGATAGATGCTCTAATATTTTGATTAGTTCGACCGGACGCCACCTAATTCGGAGCATTAACTTTTTCGAATTCCGGAGTATCGCCAATAGTTTCGGTATATCTCGAGAAGAACTCTGTTCGTTCCTTGGCATTTAGGTTATTGATCCTGTCAATGTCTATATTGAAACATAGAATTCCGATCAATCCATAGCGCTCATCAAATAACGGGGTGGTTGTGGCTTTAACTATTTTAGTTTTTGTGAAACATTTTGGGTACGCTACTTTACTCCCATTGCTCATGGCCCCCATTAGATGACGGCCTTGGTTTTTCATATATTCAACAACGAACCTTGTAGATGGATCGTGCAATCTACGTTTCGATATATTTTCGGTGTTCTTAGCTGCGATAATCGATCTCAGTGGGTTTCTTACATCATGTAAAAGAATTTCACAATGCATTCCGGAAAGTGTCGAACCTATATCATTTACGATTCGCTCAGCGTTCCTAAAGAGCAGCTTGGACTCACTATCAAAATTATCTTTGAATGCATGCAATTCGTACTTATGTAGTAACTTCTCGTATAGATGTTCATCTTCAGGTGCAACAATATCCATCATACTAAGTTTATTATCTTCTCGTAAGTAAACTAGGTCCATTGCTGCTAATTTGTCGTAATCTTTATTTAAAAAATAAAGTAAGGCATTGATGTATGCGTTTTTACTTACGCTTGGGATGTTTGTGCCGGGTTCGATTTCAAGAGGATAAAGACCTTCGTATTCAAACAGCCTGCGCCCCTCAATTTTAACTGATGCATGTTCAACGCGCCTCTTACCTCTAGCAGAATAAAAACCTTGAAGCAGGACGATCACTATAAGTATAAACGCAGTAGTAAACACTAACGCAATCCACGGCTGCATAAGGTAACTAGACAACAATTCTCCAGCAGCCCTCAGCATTTTTCTAGATACTGTCCACAATGAAGCAATTGCGCCAGCGATCGACAGCAGGCCTGGAAACCAATACCACTTATAGTTTTTCCACCACATAGCTTCCCCCCACTTTTTTGATGTGAATGTTACCCAGTGCGTATTCCATATTCGGGGAATACACTTCTGGCAATAGATTTTGTCTCGACTTCGTTTGCTTGTATGAACATATTCACAACACCACGTCAACACCCAAGATGTCCCAAATAAGACCAAATTTCTACTGTAGGGAAGTAAAATAGAGACCACACACAACCTCAACCTAAAGTTGATTCAATTTAGGTATTTATTTCAATAAGTTAGAAACCAATCACACCAACATTAAAATTCAGTAACCATGTTTACATGACAAAAAGGAGAAACAAATTGAATTAACACTGAAATTTTATGTGACCTCTTTTAAAATCCAGTGATAATTCAATATCTTTATATTAATCAACTAATTATTTGAGAGATCCAAGTTGTCAGAATTCTGTGAAAAAGCTGCTTTGCTTAGATCTGTGCTTGGTAGAACTCGCACAAGAAATAAATTAGATGTGCAAATAAGGCAAAAACTTAACGGGTGGATAAGGAGGGGGTCTCTTGCTGTCGTTACACATGATGAATCAACAGTCTTGGCGAGTTACATTTGTGAGCGGCTCGAAATCAAAATTTCAGGTGATAATTTTCGGTCCGACACAAAATACAATTTCGGTGAAAGGCTAGGTTTTCGCTGGAACGAAGTGCAGTTCAAAATCGATACTGAATTAATGAAGTCGCCAAGAGCAGGGCACTCGTATCACTTGAGCTCAAGAGATACACATGAGCTTATGAGTATATACGGCGGAGTTTACGAACTGATATACAGAAACCCACTAACTTCTAAAAATAATGAGCAATTTATCCGCAGTACAATGAGGGTGAGATATGCAGTAAATATCTCACGATCAAACTCAGAATTAAGAGAAGCAGACGACAAGGCTTCGGTCGTAAAGTGCAAAATGCATATGGCTAAAGTCGATAAACCGGATTTTTTTTATAAATACGACGGTTTTTTAATGAAAAAGGCGAAATTTCTCTACTTATACTTTGAAAATTGCACGCCCGGAATCAACGATAAAGACATGTGCTCTATAACTGTTAGAAATACAAATACAGATCGATTGTTAGGTATGCTGTCGTCCGTGTCCACCGACCTTCACTGTTATGCCAGCCCTGTTTATATGCGGAAAATCGACCCCTTGGATGACTTAGACAATATAGACCATTGTAAGGTTATTGAACTGATGTCCTCGAAACTAGGTTTAGTTGATCTAGATATTCACAGTGACAAAGACTACATATCAAAGTTTTTTGAAGAAAACAAAGGTAACGTTGTCATAAATGATCTAAACTTACCATGAGGATCAGGATGAACTGTTGGCCTTCTATGACTTCCCTGCGCAGCACTGGCAGAGTATCCGTACAACCAACCCGATAGAGTCTTCATTTGCCACAATACGGCATCGCACCAAACGCTCCAAGGGCTGTTTATCACGAGATACAATGCTGCACATGATGTTCAAACTCGGGCAGTGCGCGCAGAACAGGTGGCGCAAGCTCAGAGGATTCAATTACCTGGCTAAAGTCATTACAGGGGTGATATTCAAGGACGGAATCGAACAACAGGGAGCCAATCAGAAAGTCGCTTGATTCAATTTCTCAGACACCACTATTGACAATAACTCGATTCGAAGCTCGTTTCAAGGGAATTGCTGGTAGCGCTGAATCCATTAAAGAACTTTGTACTCACTTCGGACTAACCAGGCAAATAAACCGAAGTAACAGCAAATTGCTCTACGGTTAGCACCAAACCAAATTCACGTGAACTTCAATTTTCCCACTCGGGAACGCTCTACCCTGCCCGTCACATTGATATCTACGCTTTTCCCGCAAGACTATCGTTCAAATCACCAGCAATCAAACCGAAAAATCACCTAAACGTTACGTGTCATAGTAATTTATTCGGCCCTACTGTTTTTTAGTAGTTGTCATTGCTCTTTTTACAGTGCCTGTCCGGATAGATGCACTGATGGGTGACTGTTACGTGACAGTGTCACGATAACCACCGGCGAGAATACAGTACGTGGACAGTTTTACGGCGTGTATCTGAAGATTCCCAATAAATTGGGAATGATTAACTGCGGGGGCTTGACAGGGAAAGTCTAATGGGTGACCCCCTTGACCTTTTTCAAGCTCGGAACCATCAACCCTAGATACTGTAATAGGATTGACCCCTTATTTTTTTTTCTTGGATTCCTTGGATTCATACAATAAGTGCAATTCCTTCAGCTGAAGATGAGTTACGATTGTTTTGCGAAAAATAATCTCATCTCAGCAACAACCAAAGGAACTACACAATGCCACAGTACCAGCACTTATCAAATGAGGAAAGGTTTTACATCTGGAATGCACTACGGGAGGGAAGCAGTCAGAAACACGTTGCCGAAACTCTTGGAAGAGATCCATCAACCATTAGCAGAGAGGTTAGACGCAATCGCACAGCACGCTCGAAGATGTATACCCACTATTGGGCATGTGAAATGGTCAAATGGCGTAAACGGTTCACTGCTAATAAAAAGTACAGAAAAATGACAGTAGAAGTAGGTGCTTTGGTCGAGTCACTGATCACGCAATACTTAAGTCCAGAACAGGTCAGTGGCTACCTGAAAGAGCATCATAACCTATCATTGAGTCACGAGACGATCTATCGATTTATCTATGAGGATAAGCAGCGTCATGAGGACCTAAAACCCTTTCTGCGACAGGGAAAGAAACTGCGAAGAAAGCGCTACGGATCAGGTGCCAGAGTCTCAAAAATACCCAATCGTGTTTGTATCTCTGAGCGCCCAAAGATAGTTGACAAGAAGCACAGAATCGGTGATTGGGAGTGTGATTCTGTTATCGGACTAGACCGTAAAAGTGTCCTGGTGACGGTAGTCGACAGAGCTTCACTATTTACCTGCTGTACACGCGTGCACGAGCATACAGCGCAGACTGTGAGTCGAGCAATAATCAACATGCTTAAGCCACATATCAACAAGGTAAAAACTCTCACATTCGATAACGGATCTGAGTTTGCAAGGCATGAGAATATAGCAGTTGCACTCAAAGCCAAAACCTACTTTGCTCACCCGTATTCATCATGGGAACGAGGTGTCAATGAAAACACCAATGGGTTACTCAGGCAGTTCTTCCCTAAGAAAACTGATTTAACGATGGTCACTGACAAAGAAGTTGAATACGCTGTAAACAACCTAAATAACCGCCCCAGAAAAACAAGAGGTTATCTAACCCCAAATCAAATGTTCAATAATACCTTTATACCACTTATATAATTAATTGCACTTATGACTTGATTTCGAGGCCACCAGCCGCGCCAAATGTACAGTTATCGTTTTTGGTTCTCCAGAGCTAGTTAGAGCTGAATGCAAAACACCAGAACAGATAAAATGGGCGAACGGCTTGTGTAGGTATGTGCAGACAGCAAACAATAAACCTGTTCAAATAGACTAAATGCAAAGTTCTTGGTGAAGCTACGCCGTTTCTACTCCGCTAACAATCGATCCGCTGACCATATCAGCGAAGCTAGCTGGCAATAGAGTTGAGAGCGCTCAGCTAACTCCAATTGATCAAAACTTTCGTATGCTGTGAAATCCAACTTGTATTTACGGATCGTCTGCTGGAAGCCTGGGTTGTTCTGATATGCTGCAGTGTGCAATGAACGCGTGAGTGGATTGCCTTTTAGATAGTGAGGCAGCTTTTCCTTGTATGTTTTATCATTCAGGCTAGCGTTGATTTTTTTCGGTAACAACAATAAACCACCGATCTGATTACGCGCACGATCAAAATCCGCTTGTTGCTCAAACTGTGCGCTAAATCGTTCATAGTGATTAGCCCAAATATGCTCCACTTCATACGCGTTTTTCCCAGATCTTATTATGTAATCCGCATAATGGCCTGGTTCACCGGATTGTTCCTCTAACCAATCAGTAAAGCGCGCTAGCTGTCGGTGAATTGCTTTAGAAGTAAATTGATTCAAATGAACAGGTGTAGTGAAGTCCATGTCAACCAATTCATCGTTAAATCGTTTATGAAGTGTTTCACGTACATCGGGTAGTGATTTACCTCGGATGCTCTGAATCACCAAGAACGTTGCGTATTGCATGGTGGCATAGCTATTGGATTTGTAATTCCAAAACCGCAAGTTTAACCAGTTGTCCAGAAAATTAGCTACCACACCCACTTTAGCATTAGCAATCGCCTTTTCGTCAGATGAACTAACCGCGGCCAACGTGACTTGATGCTGCAAGGTAAAGCGTGCGTCAGCGTTGTAACGTACACTCTCAAGTCCATCAACTCGTGTTCTTGAAGCTTTAAGAATCTCAACATACAGTGCTGCAAAATATTGAAAATCGTGAACCACGAAGTGGTAGAAAGCATCACTATTCTTCAATCCAAGCTTTTTCGCATTGTTCCTGACCCAACGATGATACTCGGTACCAATAAGATCGAAATCCTCTGGTTTGGCATCCTTCTTTCGTTCGCGTATTTTGTCAGCGTACTGTGAACGTAGCCATGCTTTAAAGAAATCAGCGTCGGTCTCTTTTCCATACTCTGCAAGTTGGCTAAGGTGTTTCTTTATTAGCTTATCTGCTTCGAGGCGCTTTTTGGTATCTTCGATATTGGCAAGGAGGTACCCTTTAAGCATATCTGTGGGGGTGAGAGAGAGGCCTCGGTCATTCATTGTTTCAAAAATGGTGTAAGCGTCACCGTCGTCGTGTGCGGTAATTTCGATCATTTTTACGTTTCGTATGATCCACCAAATGAACATGTGAAGCGCTTCTTCCTCCATATCGTCTGGAAAAATCTCTACAAGGTCGCTGTATCTATCCAGAAGATTCTTAACGGATTCTGATTTTCCCTCTGGGCTGTAGTCTTCTCCCTTCAACAAAGCCTTCATGCAGTCGTTTCGTTCGGGAATATCTAATTTGAATTTATAGCCACTCGGATCCTCGTCAAAAACCAGCGATTCTATTTTCTTAACCTTTTTACTATGATCGCGTTGCAAGTGGTTTAAGTAGACCAGCAACAACGTTAGCGTCGTGATACGTTGTTGGCCATCTACAATATTCCGCACATCTCCTGCCTTGCTGATAACAATAGAACCCAGGAAATAACGAGACTGTTCCTCCAGCGGAGCATCAGGTTTGGTAGCATTCCATGTTTGTAGAAATTGGCCAAGAAGGTCATCGACGAGCTCTTGCAACTGCTTCTGCTGCCAACGGTATTCTCGCTGATAATAATCGATACCGAATGCTGCCCCTGAAAGCAACACTTCTACTGTTTTGTCATCGCCTTCAATGTTTTGCATAAACTACCTCTGATTCCAGGGAAAATATTTGAGAAAAAGTGAAACCACTCCTAGTCACCAATCATTTCAGCAAGTTCAAAGGCTACGATTCCGAATACATATGCACCTAGTTCTATAGTTGATGAATTATAAACGGCCTTGAACTTGATAATCTCGCTTCTGATTTGATCAAGGAAAATATCTTCAACATCTGGCATGAGTAAGGTCATCAGCTATCCAATCTCGCAATTAACTTTTGAGCCCCATCCAAATCCAACAAGTAGTCCACCACCATTTCATCAGAAAAATGTGCCGGTAGTGCTCTTTGAAACTTACTTAGTCGATATTCCGGGAGTCCTCCGGCAACTGGCCCCCAGAGAGACTGATCAACCCAGAACGACGGTGATCTCATTTGATCAATAATCTTGAAAATTGCGTCGTGCGTAAGATTGTCGCCCTCCATCTTGATTTGAAAGTTGTCCGAGGTCACCTTGAATCTGCCAACATGCTCGAACACATATCGAAGAGTTCGGTTGATTCGACCACCGGCAAACGTCCACGCATGAGCCTGTCCATCTTCGAACACAACAGCCAATGGCGAGCGTTGCAATGACTCACCCAGTTCGTCACGCCAATCGCTAAGTGCTGCTGCGAGAGCTGCATTGATATACGGATACTCAGCATCAGTCATCAGAATTTCTCGTATCTGTTTGCAGAGCTCGAAAGAAAGTTGTTGAGGAATGTGGCCACCCCAACTCGGTCTTTTCCCACCAGGGGCCGGGCTGACACGAACCGTTTTGTCCGAGTGGTTGACGTGTTCAGATACCCACGCCCTGCCACCGAGCAGAAATGCAGTTACGTTATCGACAAGGCCATCGACGAAATTCTGTTCGAGTGTTCCGATCTCTTGTTTTTGTGCGGTAAGAACGTTGTAACGAACTGGACTGCTGAATACCGCGTAGAGCTCCATGAAATTCTTACGTCCATACACTCTCTCTGTTTTATCACCCATGGCAAGCTGACCACCGGTTTCATAGATGAAGTTCTCGTGCAACATGTGCTCAATCAGTTCATCAAATTCAGCGCGTGAGATACCACTTAAATCTTTGATTTTTGAAAGATGCTGCCAGGCGCCGTTGGCGGTTATCACACCGTCCTGAAGTATCATCGCTAAGAGCTGATGCACCATCACGGGCCAGCAACGATGAAGCACCGGCAAGGATTCCACCCAACCCGACTTGGCCAGCTCGATTAGCGCTATTGCCTGCAACCCGGTTTCCATATTCTCGACAAAGAAGCTGGTATTAGCCACTGCACCATCGCGTCGGCCAGTGCGGCCCATACGCTGCAAAAAAGAAGATACGGTGCTTGGTGCATTCGCCTGAAAAACTTTATCAAGGTCGCCTACATCAATTCCCAACTCAAGCGTGGAAGTACAAGCTATGCAAACGTTGCTGCCTTCGTGGAAGCCGTGCTCTGCATCAGCTCTTTCCTCTTTTGATACCGAACTATGATGCACAAATACTTCAGTGTCTTGGGCTCGCATTCGCTGAGCAACAGCTTCAGTCAAGGAACGACTTTCACAAAAAAACAGGCTCTTTTTTCCTTGCGCCTCAACCGATGCCGCTGCAGCAATCGCTGCAGTTGATGGACATAGCGACACTGCCAACGAACGGGATGCAGGTTGCTTTGGCGGGTCAACTACTTGCCCCTCACGTTTAGAAGAACCCTGAATCCACTTAAGTATCTCACCCGGGTTTCCGACAGTTGCACTCAGTCCTACACGCTGTATGTCATTCTCTGTGAGCTGTGCGAGGCGTTCAAGCACGCTCATAAAGTGAGCACCACGGTCTGTACCTGCAAAAGCATGAACTTCATCGACAATAACAATACGCAAGTTGCGGAATAGCTTTGCCACCGGCACCGTTGAAGAGACCAACATGACCTCGAGCGATTCAGGCGTCGTCATAAGCAACTCGCAAGGCTCCCGCAAAAACTTCTTCTTCTCAGCGGCCGTTGCATCGCCGTGCCATACAAAACGTCGGAGCCCAACCATTTCTGTATAGGTACCGAGACGATCTTCCTGATTATTTAGAAGGGCCTTGATAGGGGCTATGTAAAGCGCACCCACAGTATCTGCTGGTTGATCCAGAAGAAACGCTAAGGTTGGAAAAATAGATGCCTCTGTTTTACCACCGGCGGTAGGAGCTAGAACAACCGCATTGTCGCCATCAAGGAGTGCATTTCCTGCCAGCTCCTGGACAGGACGCAAGCTGGTCCACCCCAGTCGCGAGACAATTGCTTCCTGCAGGCGCGGTGGAAAACGAGAAAAAGCAGTTACCATACATCCTCTTGAGGGGTTGCAATGTCACCGTCATCGTCATCGGCCGATGGCATTGGAACTCCCGCGACAACGAATTGCTCCTCGGGTTGCAGCTCTTTTGCGCCTGGGTCAAAACCGTACTCTGTCATCGGTACATAGTCATCGTGATCATTAACCAAGTCCATTTGACCCACAAACTCACGTAAAAATTGCCGCGGCACCACACCTACATCTCCTTTAAAACCTTCGGTCACTTTTGCGACAAGTTGATCGAGAAAATCGTCACTCATTCTGTGCATTAAACGCGATTGATCCTTCGAAGGGAACAGCTCTCTTAACCGCACCGCAACCCCTTTGAGCCGTTCCGCATTGAAGGGAGTCAGCTCGAGTTGCGGCTGTCTCAAATTGGTAAATTTACCCTGTGAGGTAAAACTCACACGATCATGCAGTGGCGGCAAGCCTGCAACACCCCGCTTTGAGTCAAAGAAATCTGGTGTCCCGGTAAAAATCCACAACAAATTAGGATAGTCTCCCGAAGCGTCACTGATCTGCCGCAAGCCATTGAGCGACTTGTGGCGTGAGTCTGAACGCATACGAAGAATGGTCTCGGCCTCATCAATCACGATGACAAGCCCGCGATAACCAGCAGCCTTCACGATTTCAAGCACACCTCTAAGATAAGCGAGCGCGTCACGGCTGCTAATGTCGCCTTTTATACCAGCGAGCTTCTTCACCTTCGCAGAGACATTGGTGCTTCCTGATACCCAAGAAAGTAGTGCAGCAGCGTCTGAAATTTCACCCTGCTGCTTGAGTTCGAAAATAGTCTGGATAACTCGGATAAAATCTTGCGGCGCTTTGCCTGCTGTCATACTTGCCAACTCTTCTTCTAGCCTGGATCGCACGCGATCATCAAAGTCATCGGCATCTTCGTCAGCACCGGCTTCAATGAGAGACTCCTCGATGTGACCAATCCACCGATCAAGGATGTCGCTCAGTGCGCCCCGCTCACAGGTAGGAGTACTCAGCTCACTGACTACTTTGCGGTAAACCTCTTCGAAGCGGTGAAACCGAAGATCATTATCTGAAACCACCACAAAACTTGTGGCAAATCCCTGCTCCTGCGCATCCAAGATAGCAAGCCTTGCCGAAAAGGTTTTGCCGCAGCCGTAATCACCGCGTAGAAATTTGATGCTGCCTTCTCCGCTCGCCACTAAATCAAGTTGACGGTGGATCTCTGCGCGCTGCTTTTCAATTCCTACCGCAAACGTATCAACACCGCGCTCCGGTACAAGTCCCTTGCGAAGTTGTTCGAATACGTGCTCAATGTCGTTTTTGTTCATTGCTCGTTTCCACCTTCACGCACATAGCGCTTCTGACTACTACTCGTGTCAATACGAACATCAAAAGGTGCTTGCGCTGCGTATTTTTCAAACTGATTGCTAAAGCTGCGGAACTTGCGTGGTGAACCCAACATGGCAGTCGCATCAGCCTCATTGATAGCACCGAACCGTTCGATATGAGCGAAGACTTTTCTCACGCCTTCGTCCTCAAACACACTCAGCCAATTGTCATCTTCTTCCTGGCCATCTCTATCAGCAGTTGGCAAATTTTCGCTAACTACTCGTCCTACTGCATAGCGCTGCGCGATTTCCAGTGGAATGACCTCTTCGCCGCCAAGTGCCGCGCGAATCTGAATACGACTGCGCATTGCAACCGGGCCGCTAAGCCGGAAAAGTAGCTCGAAGGTTTGATCCACCTCCACGACCAGCGCGCCTGCTTCAAGCTGAGCACCTGGTGCGTCCACCAATTCCACGGTAACACCGGAACCATCCAACGCATCCAACCGCAACTCAATAGTTTGCGCTCCACCAAACGCAAGTCCGCTTTGCTTATCGTGCGTCACCTTCCCCTTGATTCTATGTAGCCTCATCAGTGCAGGCTCAGGTGTGGCCTCAACGCGATATCGTAAATTCCCCATACCTTTATCCGCGCTGTAGCGCACAGTGATAACAGGGATCAAACGCTCTTGCAGACTATTGCCACCGTGAACAAAATCCTTGGCCTTAGCACCTACATCGAACGGCATCGTTGATTCGGGAAACATGAAGTTAAATTCGTCGCCGTCGTAGCGCAGCTCTGTAGTTGAAACGCGAGTCTCGCCGTCGTGATCAGCGGCCGCACTCTCAATAACGTGGCGGCGCTTTGCATCAATCTTGCGACCATGAGCGACGGGCTTTCGTGTGGTGTCGTCATGTAGCAAAAAGCCATGGTCTGCTGCTAGAACAAAACTTTTTACACCCGCCTCACGCAACAAGCCAATAGCTTCACGAACTCGAAGTAACTCATCATCAAAATGCCGTAGGCCAAGGCCTTCTTCACCTGCCTTGTCTATGGCATCCGAATGCACAACAACCAGTCTTGCCCGTGCGATGCTACGGCGAATACTCTTTACGTCTTTATCGCGAAGCTCTTCAACTGTAATGCGCGGGCAGGTCTCTCCACCCACACGCTCGTGCATTGCTTTACGTCGCGACTCTGGCGCAGATACCAGACTCTGCCCGACCCGAAAACCCTGAATACGCTTGGTGGTAATCTCGGGTTGCAACCTTCCATCTCTACTAACCGGGGCAAGTGCATTCATCCCCACCTCCGTTAACGTTGGCAGCTCGGCGTATCGAGGTTGCAGGCTAACTTTACCTCCGCCATCTTTCATCAACGATTGGTAGAGCTGCCTACCCATCTCAAACCGAAGCGCATCCACACAAAAATAAGCCACTGTGCCAAACTCCTCAACCATAGGCCGCACAACATCTTCAAACAGATTGCGCTGCTGCAGACCAGCTTCCGGCAGAAATCCTTCGGTCTTGCAAAGCGCCGAGAAAGCAAGCGCTTGTGCATCGGCCCACCGTCGATAGACGCCACGCACACCGTTAAGGCACTTCAGTATTAAGGGGTACTCTTCTATCTGCACAACAGGGCTCTGATAACGGCTTTGCTCAAGACGACGATGTGCCCTATCCACCTCAAAACCGCTATCAGCATAGCGTTTTGCTACTTCATCAAGGTCACGTGAACCACTTAACAGATCTTCATGCCGTGCAACAGCAGCACCCAGCTTGGCCGCAAGTGCAACCAGCTTCCAGCCTGTGCGTCGTGTATCATCTTGCTGCACCCAGAAAGATCGCTCACCACTTCGGTCCGCAGCAAGAGTGTTAGCCTCATCCCAACGTTCATTTTGTATCGCTGCAATCGTCGCGGCGAATATCAGTTTATCCTCAAACCGGAAAGTATCGATACGACCCAGGTCTTGGGCTACAGCTTTCTCAAGTTCGTTCTCAAGCTCAGCTTCAATATGGTCAGCCTCTCGTGCACAGAGTTCTGGCTGGCTCTGGCGGATATGTGCAGCGAGCGCTGTCGATGCTTTCGTAACCTCCGCTGGAAGATCCTTTAACCGAAGCAAAAATTCATCATATGGATCTCGTTTAAGATCGTTGACGAACTCTACACATAAAGCCCAACTCAACATATCGAACTGAAGTTTCTCGCGGACTCTGGCATTCGTGTGCTCAGTCGAACTCTCACTCCAATCCGCTTCAGTAGCATGGCGCGAAGACCAAGCCTCATCGAGCCCAAGCGTTTTCTCCAAATAGTTGCGCGTAGCAGACAACACATCTGGGTCGCTCAAGTTTGTAACATCACCATCGCTAACCAGATCGTCAAACAGTCGTGTGGGAGAGCTCGCAGAAATCTCAACACGCGGAACACTCGCATCACCACGGACGACAGCAGCGAGCCACATATCAGCTTCGTTAAGAGATGGTAGTCCGGCATCAAGACCAGCATCAATTTGTGAAGGAGTTGCCTTGCCATGAGCGGCATGACGAATCAGCGTGGGTAACGCAATTCGATACCGACGACCCGAACAGTAAAGTTCGTAAATAGGAGTGCTCGCGATATCTTCTTCGTTGAAGCTGGGTAAATGCAGGATAAGCGGTTGTGCAGCAACGCCCTCTTGGTGACCATCGAGATCCATAATCAATTCAAGAAAGCTGCCTCGATAGGCGAACAGTGGGTAAGGAAAATTGGCAGAACCAAAGCCGTACGGATCCTCACCCTGACCACCGATTAAGGAATCAACTAACTCAGTATAAGCACCGTCTTTGTCCAACCAGATCAATACTCCATGTTGACGTGCTTCGTCCTTTAGCTCCGCGATAAGCGCAGTTGATACAGGCCCCGGCTTCTTCGCGGTGCGTTCGCTTTCTTCTGAGTTAGGGATAGCACTCATTCTGCTGGCCTAGCGTTAGTGGCTTTCTTAGTCGAAAGATCAAACAACGGACCTGCACTCGCGGATTCCTTTTCCCGCTTCTTAATGTTCTTCTCACGTCGCTTCCGCTCGGCTTCAACTAACTCTTCAACCTTCTCTGGAAACTCTTTCTCAAAGGCTGTTCGGGCTACGTCGGAGCCTTCTTCATCAATCGTGAAGTCCGAAGCAATCTCATCCTGTAAGCGAAGCTCCCACTTGTATGCATTCTGGGGGTGGTACTTCCAAAAACAGCCATGAGCGACCCCTAAACTTGGGTCCATTTGGCACTTCTTGTCGACCCGGCTCGGGAAATAGCGGGCAGCAAGGTGAGACCAATCGTAGTCCTTTTTGCCCTTAGCACCGGCGAGTTCTTTCCACCACTTTTTCGGCTCTTTCCACTGGGGCTCAAGTAGAGGCCAGAGCGCAGCGCTGTTTATCATTACGCCGTCATCGAGATCTGGGGCGTAGCGCGCATCAACTTCGCGTTCAGGGGTTTTGGTGTCAGGAGGTGGCGGGCCCTTCTCAGCACACTGCTCGACTAGAGCGACAAAGTCATCGAGTTCTTGTTTCCACTTAGTGACTTGATCATACCTTTGCTCAGCATGACGAACGATTTTTTTGTCTGAACTCTGCCGGGAACTGCTGAGGTCCGAGATCTCGCCTTCAAGGCGGATTAGGGCTGGTTGAAGATGTTCAGCCTGCAGAAAACGTAATGTGCTCTCCGTCCAGCGGTGCACCGAAACATAAGCAACAAAGGTCTTCTTTTCAGACGAAATCGGAAAGTAGATGGGACGATTTTTATACATGTCTTTGTGAACCTCACCAAAGAACTTCATGCGAAGCCAAGTGCGAAGGTCGACATCAGAATCTGATTGAAAATGGTATTCAGCCCATTTTTTATGCAGCATTGCCGTGGATTCTTGACCCAAACTATCGAGGAATACAGACTCCCCAAGGCTTCCATCAAGAAAGCAAACACCTGCCGGCAAGCTTGCAGAACTTTCTAGAATTGTATGATCGAGGACACCTCCGCCGTTTGCACAAAAACGGCCCAATGCCACCCCCAATCCAAAACTGAGGTGGTCGGTCAAAGGCTCATCATCAAGTTCCTCAGTGTATAGTGGAAGCGGACTTTTATCGGGGCGGTCGACCGCACGCTGAGCCCATGCTTGAGCATGGCGCCAAGACGAAGGGCCCGGGCACCGAAATTCAACGGAAGGTTCACGTCTCGATTCACTAAAAGAAAATGCATTGTTGAGCGTACTTACGATTGTTTCAGCTTCTGCAACAGGAGAGAGATGCAGATGAGCCACCGTTCCTATTGTAAAGTTCTCAGTTGGATTAAGTGATTCAAGAACAATTTGCGCTTCGTTGCTGTTCAAAAGACATAGTGTGTTGTCGAGGTCAGTTGGATACACGGATGCAGCAGCATCACCAAGGATACTAGGAATCCGGTGAATTCGAGCAGAGAATTCAGATCCAATTTTCGGTATCGCAATACCAATTTGGAAGTAAAACTCACGACTTGGCGTCCCGTTACCTCCACCTTTAGAACCGTACTTGTCGTAAACGACCCGTTTTTCAAGACCACAGTCTCGCCAACGAATGACATCAGAAATTGAGTCTATCCATTTTTCACCA
Organism: uncultured Granulosicoccaceae bacterium; assembly: GCA_964393885.1. Classification (GTDB taxonomy): domain Bacteria; phylum Pseudomonadota; class Gammaproteobacteria; order Granulosicoccales; family Granulosicoccaceae. Next base: position 20,017 of record CAYMVV010000006.1, read on the forward strand.
CTTGCCCCCTTCAAATAGGGGGCCCAACTAAGATCGGACTCTCGCACCATGACGGAAGTAAGATCAGTCGGTATGAATGTCTCAACTTCCCATACACTCCTAAGAAACCGCAGGTTGTTTGAGGTTTGCATCCCAGCTCGTGCTGGTGCAATTTCTCCCAACTTCGGAGCTGTTGTATATTTTTTTAGGAAGCCGCTTTCCCACCAATAAACTAGTGGCCACTCAGCCACACCTTTTAGAGCTAATGGGTCAAATGCGTATCTACCGATATGCCCAAGTGCTGCGGCGCGCTTGCGCTCAGTTTCGCCGACTTGCAAGACAGTTTCATCATCAAATAACTTGAGAGCAATACTTTGATCGGTAGACGGACGATTATTTGCAAACACAGCCATCGTTACAGACACCACAACTTGTGCAGGACTAATTTCCTGGAAAGCACCAGAACTCAAATCACCGATCAATCGCAAATCGGAATTCCGAAGCAATCGCTCGCGTAGTCTTGAATATTGCTTGATGAACATCCAATTCCGCATCGTCAGCATCGCTGAGATACCTCCGGGCCGAACAAACTGAAGTCCTCGCAAAAGGAAAGCCGCATAGAGGTCCGCTTTACCCAGCGGATAGTGCTGCTCAACGCACTTGGAGTCAGCCATTTTGGATGTACCCTGATAAGGTGGGTTCGCGACAACAAGGTCGTACCTACCCTCTTTGACCATACGAACAAAACGAACGCCGGCCGCTAGTTGCTCCCCCTTGAGCATTAGTCCCAAATCATCAGCATGACTATGCGAGTTAAGAAAGTGTTCTATTCGGTTGAGCAGCGTCACCCTCGCCTTTCTCGCGTTGATGGATATCCGCCGATCTTTCCGGTCATCTCTGAAGAAGTCACCCTGTGCCTGATCAGGACGAGTTAGCGACGCCTCACATTCAAGAATAGCTTCGTCTATCGCAGCATCAATCTTGAGTAAACTGCCTAGGTGGTTAGCACCCGCCAAGGCATCAATTATCCGCTGAGTTAGTGCAGACGGTATCCCCGTTTCCCGCTCTACTTCCTCACGCAGCTCAAGCCGTGCGCTGTCATCAAAGGGTAAATTCGATAGTCGTAAATTCGAGGCTACCAAGTTAAGGTGGCTCGGTTGCGCCTCGGCACAAGTCTGCTTGGCCTTGAGCCACAGCGCAGCCGCCGCGATTTGCACTGCACGCGGGTCTAAATCGATACCGTTTAAGTTGTGCTCAAGTATACGCTCAACGATCGCTTGATCGGACCACTGCAGCTCGCCCTCTTCGCCTCGGTGGCGAGCCTCTTCACGATAGAGTGCGGTCAGTAGATCAAAGGCGACTACCAGGAAATGGCCTGAGCCCACAGCTGGATCCAGAATCTTGAGGTCGCGTACGCTGTAATTTGCGGTTTCAACGGCATCGTCCGAAATAGGCAGGGGAACATAGTAGGCCCAACGCTGCTCTGCCTCACTCTCAAGTGGCATTAGTTCGGTTGGTAAGACCTCTTCAGCGTTACGCTTGACCCGCCATTCAACGCGCCGCTCTTCAAGTCGAACCAGGGTGCCATCGCTTTCGACCTCCGGCGTCCAGCCGTTTTTCTGGCACATCGCCAGCCACATGGGGCCAAGGCTGTTCTGCAGCAGCCAGTCCACCATATAGCGCTCAGTGAACATCTGGGTCTTACTCGCAATCTCGTCTGGTTCGATCTTACCGCTGCCCCAAGACTTACCTGGGTTGATTTTGTCATCCAAATGTTCGCGTTCGGGATCATTCCAGTACTGGTAGATCCAGCCGAGCGTCATATCATCGGTCCAGCAGCTCTCCAACTCAGGGGAGTCAAGCATTTCCACGACGGCTCGCAACGTAGCAGCCGGCAAGGGAATAAGTGCCGTCAATCCAACGTTGCCATAGAGACCTGGCAGATCGATAGCGAGATCGTCGAAGATCAGCCGCAACAGTCGCGGGTAGCCTTCAGCCTCATCGTCACGCACCAACTCGGGAGAAAATTCTCGGAATTCCTTATACCCACGACTTTCCCAGCCACCAGTTACAACTTTCTCTGCTCGTAGTCCAGTAGCTTCGAGCAGTCGCAGAAAGACAATGCGGTTAAGCAATGTTGAGGCGGCTTCCTTTTCTACCTCGTTACGAAAACGCTCTACGGCACCAGCCTGCTCCTTCTCTGGCAATGCGCGTGTTTGCTCTGCAATCCAACTCTCGAGTCGCTCTCGCTTAATGCGAGCAGCTTCGCCGAGCTTCGCGTCTTTGGCATCAAGGCTGAGTCGGTAAAAACCTTCAGTGGCAGAGTGAAGATCATCCAACAAGCGTGTGCGTAACCCACGAATAGTTTTCGACAACGCACTCTTTGCATCGGACGTCATCGGCATGACGTTGCACTCCAATCTATCACCCTACATCTCTTACAACGTTGGCTATATGGATCCGTCACTTCAACGTGCATCACCCACCTCAATCCACTAGCCTTACACGTCGACCTTCACGCAACTCAGGCTCAACCCGACTGCGTATTTCGTCGATCACAGTGTCTAAATCTGCCTGTGATTTAATCTCTCTATTCCGCAAGCGAACAGCGACTTTGCGAACCTGTGGCTCATCGCCTTCACTCAAAATTTTATCGAGATTTTCGTTGGCATCTTCTTCGGCACGTGCGAGCGCTATGTGGGCACCACGTAGATCTATAAGCGCTGGGGAGACGGCCTCTTCTGTTGTATTAGGCAAGGCAACTGCAATTGGCCGCAGTACATGATTGCTTTGATCAGCAGTCAGGGTGGCGAAACCCTCTCTTCCTTTGATTTGCCCACGCACGGTTTCTTCGAGTTCACCGTTGGTTAAAAGTAAACGCCGGCGCGCTTCAATATAAAGGGTGCGCACAATCTCTAGTTCGGGATCGATCGCAGCAATGTCGCGCCATGGCTTTTCCACTCCAAGCTGGCTGCGGATCTTGTCTGCCGCCACTTCGAGCTCGCCGTTTGATTCTCCTAACTGTTCTAACTGTGCAAGCTGATAGTTAGCAATACCCTCTGCATTACTGACCGATTGCAATGCCGGTTCGGTGAGTTCAATGTCATACAAGGCAAGCTGCTCTAAGCCATCATTTAGAGCATCGATATTTTGTTTAACCGCTTGCAGCGTTGGGTCAGTTTGGCGAACAACACGCAAGCAAGCCTCTATGGCTTTTTCAAGCTGATCAAGCGCGTATGGGGTAACCCGAGGTTCATCTATTCGATTGGGTAGTCGACTCAGTCTACTCAAAACATCGCGTAATCGCTGCAGTTGAGCTGGAAAGTACTGGCTTACGGCGTCAGCAATGTCACTCGGGGATCGGTCAAGCTTGGTATTCAGTTTCGAATCGAAAAACTGACAGATTCTATTGACATCTCTAGCGCCAATCGCGCCTTCCTCTGCAGGGAAGAAACTCGCGCGACGGAATCCACGCTCCTTTTCAAAGACATCGCGCGCGCCTGCATCGCGTTGAGCGGTAAGAACCTGCCCACCCTCAGCCTCTATCCTCACTTTGCCTCCACGTAGCAAGCCAGCCACGCAGGCTTGCACAACACTGCTGGTATAGCCATAAGGTGGCCCGCCGAAATGTTTAAGCAAAAGATCGCCGCCGATGCCGCGTTCTTGTTCGATAAACTGCTCGACACGCATGGGCGCTACACCTTTACACGATGGAACATATTTGCCAGCGTCGAGAGTAAGGATGCCCAATTCATCTTCCAGGTACTTCGGTGATGGTGCGTTTAAGCTTGGATCTAATAACTGCATGAGCTCTGTTGGACTAATTTGCAAAGCTAAGAAATTCGGGTAAAGATCTGGAAGGTATTTACTGCCTGCCATCGCGAGCACTGCACCAAAGGTCGAACCCAGTTCAGAAGCTTTGCTTGAACTTCCTCGAAAATAAAGATTACCACCGACCCACGCAGCATCAACCGCGGCCTGCAAGCGGCGCTCAAGATCTTCCGAGCGTGCCTCTTCTTGCAGAAGCAGATACTTTTTGTCATTGGTGAGTGATTCGCGCCGGGACCGCCACTTGCCGACCATAGCGAGTGATCGTCCATATTCTCGAGCCTGGCTTTCAAGATCATTCGCATCTTCGGCAACCCAGATCAAACGATTCCTGAATACTTTATCGTCGCTGCTACGATTGACCCATTGGGCGGGTTCGCGGTCCCCACGCGAGAGCAATCGGAAATCGAAGGTCACGTTAGCGGGCTCTCGGGTATCCAGCAAGAGGTCATCATCGGCTCGCTGGCTATCGCTGAAATAGCCCTTCCATGGGAAGGCTCGGCCTTCCATAGATGGGCGCGACGGACCGCTTAACAAGTATTTGAGAGCTTCCTTTATGTGACCTACCAGTGCGTCTCGACCAATCGGTAAATTGCGCCGCTCGTTTTCCCATTCTTCCCCACTGGACGATTGAATTTTATAACCAAGCTTCTCCGAGTACGCTAGCAAGTTAGCTCTGCGAAGTTCTTCTAAAGCTTCAGTGATTTTTTCGTCTTGCTTGCCACAGTCGAGTTGATCAAACAGACATCTCGCCACAAAGTTTGCGTCGGTAGGAATGGTGTCTTGAATAAGCTCTAACAAGGCGACTGCTTTGGCTGCACGTGCCGCCAGAGGCAAATTGTTTTTTGCGCAGTGATCCAGTACACGCACAAGGGTGTTCTGCACGTCAGAGTCGAGTGCTGTGTGTTGAACTTCGTAGATTTGATCGAGGGTGACGAGATGACCAGCGGGCATCTCTGCGAGATCTTGTCCGCGGAACAACTCACCGAGTAACTGCAGTAAACCTCTAATAGCCTGATCATCACCCTGACTGCGCGTTGAGCGAACTCGTAGCGCAGTGGTGATCTGAAGCAAGAGATCGATATGACCGGGTAATAGCGGGTATACCTCAACGAAGTCTTCTTCGGTGATGTCTTCGCAACCATAAGCAAAGAGCTTGAGATCGTTGCGATGCTTTCTAAAGAGATCCCGAAGATGGGTGTCCGCCGCGGGTGTCTTTTGCAACAGGCGTTTGTGGACGACATCGCGAATGTTAGTTGCAGCTAAGTGAACGCGAAGCTTCGGCTTGAAGCGGTCTTTTAGCTTGCTGAGAACCTTCGTGTCATCGGCTTCTTCCAGTTTTTGCTGGCCAGTGACAAGCAACCAAGCGTTACCTTTCAGACGCTGACCAAGCTCAGAGACGAACGATTGCAATTTAAGCATCCGTTGCTCGTCTTGATGGAGGTATTGCGATACTTCGTCCACCACAATAAAAAGTGTTTTACCTTCGGCTCTGTACTTGAGCATGTCAGCGATTGCACGGGTGGCGTCAGCGGCAGCAGAGGATTGGGCTTTGGTGCCTGCACGCGACTGAAACCACGACATCGGGTCGGTGTACTTATCGGGATCAAGAGCGTGCATAACGGCTGAGAAGTCGTCATCGGCAAGCGCTGTATCTTTAACTTCAGACCAGGGCTTGCCGAGCACTTCACGCGCCTTCTCCTCGAAGTCGTTCCAGCGACAATCTCGCTCAAGGCCTAACTCAAACTCGGCGACAAGCGGCTGGGTTGAGCAGTAGCCGAGGCGGTGTTGAACCTGCCGCACACAAACAGAGTGAATATGTTCGTTATCGCGTGCCAAGCCACCAATGTCAAAGACGACTGCAATAGGATCGATATGCTTACGCAACTCACTCCACGCATCTTTGAATTCTGACGCTCTTGGTGAGTTATCGCGCGCAAGAAGTGCCTCTGCCATCGACTTGCCATCGGGCAGTTCAACACCGTCCAACGCCAGCCCGAGGAGCTTGGCAAAGCTAGACTTACCAGAACCGTAAAAACCAGATATCCAAGATGCAGGGAGATCCGGACCACCGCTACGATCCAGCTCTTCTAGAATGGCGCTTAGTAGCCTAACGTATTGCTCATGGATCCCATCAGGAACACGTTTGTAATTGGGATGCTCTTCAGGGAAGCCGCCTGTGATGATGTATTCGCTCACCTCGGACTGGAGTTTGTCCGGGCTCTGCTCGTGAAAATAGACAACAGGTGCTATGTCACGCGTGACGTCCGACTCGAATAGATCTTTGATCTTCATACTGAAGCCTTCAATTTAATTCCTACACACACCTAGGGATAGATACGCGGACGGTAGTCGCCATCTGCGGGTACTACACCCATGAAAGATAATCCTGTTGCACCCTGCCGTTCGCCTGGATACAACAGAACTACTGGCACGTTTTGCGTTCGGCCATCGACAAACTTCAGTAGTGACGATGTTCGAAAGAACGGGAAGAGTGAACCAGCTCTGCCAACAATGACCAGGGTACGCTCAGCCTTATCCGGATTCGCTTCAACGAACTCTTTAATTTCGGCACAGACGTCAGCCGCGATGCCATCGGGCCCTTCAATTTGATTGCAGATCTTTTGACTGAGATAGTTCAAACCCTTCTCGGGCGAGTCGCGTCCAAGGCTGCGCTCATTTTCGATCAGCCGCTCGACCACGTTGTCACCGAGCTTGCGTACCCGTTCAAGCAATAGCTTTTGCAATGAGATCGTTAGCACCACCCACCCACCTGAAGTCAACTCGCTCACGAGACCCTGCACTTTGCCGCGAAGTTTAAACTCATCTCTCGGTGAGTACGGAACAATGGCAAATCGGTAGTTCCGCATAGTCGAGATTTGAGGACCATTTTCATTCAACAGGTCTTTGCGCAGGGCAACGAACGCTTCATCAAGCTGGGTTCTGGGGGTACTCATGATGCCACCTCATAATTCGTTAGCTCTGCTTCTGCCCACGCAGCAAGTGTCGGGTATTTCCAGTTGAACTCGACCACGTCAGCCACACGCTGGAATTTCATTGCCGGGAGTTTTCGAAGCCTGGCTTCAAGCACGGGGCCGGCCAGCCCTACCGAGCGCAGATAGGGGTTGTTGAGTCGGGAGCCAGAAGTGCTGATGTCGCGTAGTAGGTAGAGAATGTAGGTGAGGGCTTCATCGTTTATCCGAGGAAAGACCGGGATTCTTGGGTCTCGCCGCCCGGTGATGAAACCCGCCGAATAGGCGACCGAGAGCAACCTCGATGCGAGTTTTTTCTTTGTCGCTAGAGTCCAGCTGGCCTGTCCGTTGTTGTTGACCCAGGAGACGACAGAATTGACATGAATCTCAGGGTTCGTCAACTCTCCGCGTGAGACGAGGTAGTCTCCTGTGAATGCCCTGTAAAGCGGATCGGTTAACTGCATGTGCCAATGACATATGGCTGCCCGGGTATCAGGCGTCATAGCAGTCCAACACTGAAGCACCCCATGAGATTCAGGAAACGCATCATACCGCGTGCGCAGATTCAGGAGCAGCAATGTAACCCAGGATAAACTCTTGGCACCGAACCAACATTGTTCAAACGCCTCCTTGCTAGTGGGCACCTTGCCCGTGCACGCCCTTCGCTGCCAATACGCACGCGACTCATCCACTAACAGGGCGCACTTGTGCAAGCGAGTGTGCATCCCGGTGGCTTCACGATAAGACTTATCCTCAGCTGCCACTGTAATTTACCGACCGGTCCGAAAGTATGGCAGTGTATAAACGCTGTCGAGCGGCAGCAAAGCTGCCGCAAGTTGCCTCGCCATGGCAGCGTGATCTTTCGGCGCTGTGCCTTTGAGACGCCTTCCGGTAGCCGTAGCCGTGTAGCTGGCTTCACCAAGCCCACCCAACCATATGTTCAAGCGCTCATCGGACCATTCTTCACACAGAGCCGCCAGGTCCGGAAATGACTCTTTCAAAGGCACACCACTTTGCTTCAGCTCAAGCAGTCTTTCGTCGAGTTGCTCATCGATTTCGAACCCTATCCGGTACAGCGTGATGAGATTGTCTGGATCTTCTGACTGATTCCGCGCGCGATCGTCCACTTTTTTAGCCGCAGCCCGCGCTGTTTCCAGCACAGCCCACTGCCAGGTTTTCGGTACAAGGCGTTTCAGGAGGTCTTCCCCTCCGTATTCGTCACACATGCCAGTGCGCCACCAACCCATCCGCTTGGGATCAGTGTCTGCCTCCCCTGCCCACGCAATCGCAAGCTGGAGAAAGAGAACTTCATCGAGTTCGTTGTTGGTCACAAAAACTAGTACTCCTCATACTGATTCAGGGGTTTGTATCCTAGCGCAAGCATCAAATCAACTATTACCATTCAGTGTTTTTAGTTGTGTGCTTGGCAGCTGCACGTTTGAGTGCCCGGCCAGAGGTATTCCTTCCGGATGGGATTACTTAACTGTCGCGCTATACTGATGAGATCGACGAGCAGCTTACTGTCAGCAGACCTCTCTCTGCGGAGATTATCGTTGCGGTATGGGTCGACGTTAAAGGCGTCGAATTGGAAGGGAAAACAATCAGTCGTAGGATACCTGACCCAGAATTACTTTTCATGTACCTGCACGAACTTGCTTGCGCGCAATCGAGGCTTGAGCGGGGAGACTATGTACCGGACTATCTGGCAATGACGATATTGGTTGCCAGATTACGACGCCCCCCTTCTTTCTGAAATACCTTCCAATTTGCAACGCTCAATGCCGCTTGGCACGATAGCAATCAGACAACACAACTTATAGCTGACAAACAGGCTTGTACTCTTGCAGAATACGGCGGGTGGCTGGGACGCTTTCACTTTTCTTAACAGCGGCCATATACAGCAAAAATTTCAATTGACGAGTAGTTATGGACACAACGGAAATACTGTCGTTGTTCACGGCAGACAAAACTGAACGCCGAATCCACCTTCGCGAACCATTCATTCTTAATGACCGTCTTTGCGCTTCGTCCGGGCACGCATTCGTAGCCATCGATGCACCGGTGTCAGATCATTACGGATACGCACAGCTTCCCCAAGAAGATTCACAGAAAATTACTAACGTTTTAAACCAAGTAATAGCCATTGAACAGCCCATAGCTTTTACCGCCCTGCCCACTCTACCGCTTACAGATGAATCGAGAATTATTTGTGAAGAGTGTCAGGGCAGTGGCGACGTCGAGCTTTATAACGGACACACTCACTACGAATTTGAATGCGGGTCGTGTAACGGCCGGGGCTATTCTGTTTCCTGGCACACCCTACCAATCGAATCTTTTTATTTCGCCACGCGATACTTGCGCAACGCAGCCACAGTTGCCGATCGATTCTCCATTCTCGATAACGGAATACTCTGCTTTTATGGCGATGATTTAATAGGTGCGATAATGCCCACCACCCATGTAGGCACAAACTTAGCCGGCAAGGGACAGTTACCTCTATGAAATTTGGCTCGCGAATAAAAAGGACACCCACTTTTAGAAATGACTAAATTTGAAAGCAAAGGAGGTTGGTTGTTTATATAATACTAAGCAAAATTGATGTCCAGTTAGTGCCGTTGTAAGATGGGTGTCCGGTTAGTGTCATCATTTGACAACTCGTTTAGGATAGGTGTTTTCGTAATTCCCCAGACGTTACACCCGGTTAAGCCAGACCGGGCGTGAGGCCCTCTTCGGTTGCAAGCGATGTACCTCCACCTCTGCTTCCGCAACAGCGGCAGCTGCCTCGTTCTGCGACAACCCAAGAATGCCCATAAGAAGCCTAGATTCCAGAACATCAGGTAGCCATTGAACGTCCTCCCGCGAGCCTTTCTTGCCTTTGTACAGCCGAGTTTGTACACCATAGCTATAACCCTGTTGTAGTAGTCTCCAACCACCCTGAGGGCTGTGGTCCTGTAAACCACATTTCCTTAGAGCCAGGTTGAATGATTGTATGGGTATACTGATGCCGGTTGCTCTTTCCAGAGCTTTTGCTAGAACTGTTGGAGGTAAGGTCTGTTGTTTTTCATGCTTCTTCATAAATACAATTTTCTTCTTGATAGACTTTTTCGATAGAACCAATTAAAAAGGGTTACTTGCAACCTAAGGTTTGCTGCAATTCCCGATACATATCAGAGTGATACTCCCGCATGAAACGACTTAGCAGATCGGCCATATCCAGATTAAGAACCGTCGCAATTGGTCGAATTTTTTCAAATGGCACCGGTGTTTTCCCCACCTTCCACATGGTGATGATGTTAGGTCGGCTATACCCGAGCAAGGCTGCTATATCAGCCTGAGTTCTTGATGATGCGTCGAATGCCTTGCTCAAATATTCAGCCAGCGTGAATCCATGCGAGTCGGTGGCCGGTGGCACAGATCCAACAGCAGGAGCGAGAGTAGGCTCATTTTCCGTATACATGTCCATCACATTCTTCAAACCATCCAGGCTATGCAGTTTTATCAACCATACAGAATTCCCGGGCCTCAGAGTGCCACGAAGGTTAGATGCTCTGGATTTATCCTCAGGGTATAAGCGGGCGGCCACGACCCCTTGAATCGATGCTATTTTATCCCCCCGGTCTTCGATCCACAGGTAAAAAGCCTTGGATCGTTCTAGCTGTAGCGCGTAGTTTTTACCGCCATGCGACTCAAACGATGCGAGCTTTTTGGTCTGCCCGACTTGGACCCCGTAGGCCTCCAGCGCAGTTATAATTTCTTCGTTGCTAATCAATTTGCTACCCTACATTATTCATTTGAAGATGTGTTATATGGCCATATCGGCAAATAAAAACACCTACATATGATTTATTTGATCATTTTGGCAAACTCAACCACCAGGCGGCACATCAAGCGCCGGATTCTCATCAAAAAACCCATCCGGATGCCAGTGAAAGTTCGCATACACCATTGGCTGCACAGGCCAGTCCTCCGGGCGTGGCAGGTGGTGAAAATTCAACGTGTACCACACAACTACGTCTGTGTTTTCCAGTGATCGGTCGGCTTCGGTCCATGCCGGCAGTCCGTCGCCACCGGCACTTTGATTGGGATACCAGCCAGCAGGGTATTTTTCGTCTGCGGCGAAGGGTGTTGCCCAGAAATGTTTGAACATAAAGCCGGCTCTTTTTGCAACGCTTGAGTCGGGGTGCAAAAACGGCAGCGCGTTGGTTCCGGGGGCCAGTCGGTAGGCGGCGGCTTTACCAAAGGCGTTGTGCGATGTGTTATTAAATACCTTCCAGTACCGCGCTGTGTGGAGGTTTATCTCTCGTTGCGCCTGAGCTTCTGATGTCAGGGGGCGCTCATGAATCCTGATGGCGTTGCCGTGCGGGTTGTTCGTATCAACGGGCGCTGACGAAAACTCTACTTCACTGACTGAATTGTCCGGTCCGTCAACACACATATCGAAACGAAAGCTAAATACATGCTGATGCACATGGGACTGTATGCCACTGGCGACTATTGCCCCGTACTCAGATTCCTGCGACGCAGCAATAGCAGTTGGAAACGGAATACCTGTCGCCTTGACCTCTACTCCGATGGTGCCGTCCTGATAGAAGTAATAGTAGAAGCCGTAGACATAGTTACCGATGGTGCAGATTGACGATACTACCAGGCGTCTGGAGCGCACCGCTCTTGAATAGCCGGTTTTGGCATCCGTGTGCTTCCATAACAGACCATAGTCTTCCTCATGCATGCACACGGCATTCTTTTTTAACACCGGCTTGCCGGACCAGTCATGAGAACACACATCAAAGTAGTGAATGTGCCCCAGACAGTCACAGCCGAGTGTCAGGGAGTCGAGCGATTGTCCAATGCCATACTCACCGGTATCAAAGGCATTGCGGCGAAAGTTACCGGCAGACGGATCGCCATAGGGTACGACCATTTCGGGCATGGAAACACGATGCATAATCGGACGCAGGCGGTCTTTATCCTGATAGGCAATTGAATGCAGCACCAGCCCCTCACGGATATCAAACCCGACTCTCAGTTGCCACTTTTGCCATTCGACCTGATAGCCATTGACAGTAAAGCTGGGGCCATCGGGCTGATTTATTTCAAGCTCCTTGATATCGGTACGCAAGTCTTGTTTTGGTCTGATGGCAGCTGTGTCTGGCGGGATATCAATAACCCCGAAGTCATCAACCCGAATGACTTCGCGACGGCGCAAATCAACCACCGGGTGCAGATTGCCAATGGGTCTGCCATAGCGGTTATCACCCGCGTCGTTGATTAGCCAGCAATAGCAATACGCGATGCGCTCACCCTGCTCTGCTTCAATACCAAAGTTGCCGGCAGACCACGACTCAACCAGTACGTCGTCAAGGTTGGTGATACCGCGCAGATTGCAGGCATCAATAAAGCGCGGATCTTCCTTGACCAGTTTATCAGCCGCGGCAAACTCTTCGGACACGATGCGCGCCTGCGCACCGGGGATATGTTTCCAGTCAGTCAGTGCAGCGGTGTCAAGCTGCACGATACCCTGCCATGTTCGATTGGTTGAAGGCTCATAGCAGCAGACATAGGCACGCCGCTCAATGGGACTACCATTGTTATAAGCTATCAGCTCAGCCTTGTCGGGCTCAGCCAGCGATATGGTTTCAAACCATGCAGAGTCATCCAGATCTGCGTGCTGATTGACAACGCGTACCGCGGTTTCTATTTCCTGCGCCGATAACGGGTCTAACGGGTGTTTTGACATTCAGGGATTTGCCAGTTTGTGGATATGGGCATACACATGTTAGCGCCCTATCGCCCCATCAACAACGCGCCGATCGCCAGTGCACCGAATCTGACGAAAGACGACGGTCAGGCACACCAATTATTTATGAAAGGAGAAAAACGGACTAGTCTGGTCCGGAACCTAAAGCAGATTGGATGAACACAGATATGGCCGAAAATTACACCCATAGCCATGTCTGGACCATTGCAGAAGCAAAAGCGCGTCTATCTGAAATACTGCGGCAAGCAAACGATGAGCCGCAATACATCGGGGTGAATCAGACTCACGTTGTTGTGTCAGCAGAAGCGTGGCGTAAGGTGCAGTTCAGGCCTTCCGCGATGGGTCTCTGCCTTATTGAAGCGCTTAAAGGCGCTGGCAATCTTGAACTGCCGGATCGCAGTGAGTCGGATAACCCCAATTAACCGGACACCCATTTTAAAACACCCTGGCGATGAAATTATTCTCAAGTCGATCCTTTAGCTCAAAGTTTCAGCATTTTGCCGCTGGCTTAAGATGGGTGTCTACGCAATTGCTCAGTCGATAAGCAACCATGCATTTTAATATGTAAGGTCAACGGTCTCCGTCTCATGCGGCCAACTTCTTAGGTGGGATCTCCCATATGTAACGCGCAAGCTCTAGAATAAACTCTTGTCGCTTAAGAATTGCAGCTTCATCCCATTCTTCGAACGCTTCAATTCCACGCATCACTCTGTCTATCTGCGTGTTTGAGCCGATTTTTTGCGGTGCAGCTAAAGACTTAGTTAGCAAAAGTTTTGACTTTTCGTAACCACCTCTTTTTACTGAATAAGGCTTTGCGCCGAGAGACCCATTGATTGACTTCTCTAGCAGCACCAAATTACCTATATTGTGGATGTTCATCGGATCACTAATTTCACCAAATTCCGCCTCAGCAGTGATATCAGGGTTGTTAGGAAATATGTGCTCTACTTCATATCCACCATCAACATAATTTTTTAGCCAACACGTATTTCCGTTTTCACCGTACGCTTGCAGCTCAACACTTTGCGATAGCTTTGCAAGCACGTATCGCAAACGATAAAGCTGCAATGATCCATATGAAAGCCTTTTTATGGCATCGTCAAAATGACCAGACAACTCAGCTTTTTCTTTACGGAATGTGTTTTTAACAAATACGTTGAACTCATCACCACACCTTACAACCTTTAGCTTATTTGCCCATCGCGCAAAGTTTCGCTCGAAATCTCTGGCAGGTGTGCGAGTAATCACATAACAAAAAAACAAGTTCTCCATTTCCAATGCCAGACGATCGAATAATTCTTCATCAAGGTGACTTCCCGCCATTAAAAGAATTAGATGCTGTCGCGCCGCCTGACCGCCAAGTAACCGCATACTCTCAAGATATCTATTTGGCTGACCCTGCTGATCTTTACCTTCACGAAAGTACCCATACACAGTTGCCGCCCGCAACAGCTTATCAACAAACCCGACCGGATTATCGGCATATCCCGCTATTGATTCATTTTTAGAAAACCACGTATAAATATCCTCTTCTCGGAGAGCATCTACGTTGTATTGACTGAAAATAAAGTACCGTAGAAATCGCAACGGCTTTTCCTTCATGCGAAATATCGTGTCTTGAAGCTCTTTCCATCGATTGCTTAATGAACTAAATTGGTCATCTGTAGCCTTCATGAACAGGAGATTCTTCAGAAGATCCATAGGGTTAAGACCAACCCCTCGATCGTTGATTGTTTCAAATATTTTCAGAGCCTTTGTTACATTCTCTGTTTTAATGCGTATTAGACGGACTTTATTTATCAAATACCCGTGAAATATTCTGACTTGATTAACATCATCACCAAGTTCTTCTACAAACGAATTATATATCACCTCATAAGTATTTTTAATATTACTCATAGATTTAGTCATTTGACCTTCTACCGCTCGCCCATCGGCAATTGCAATAAGGGCATCACCGCTATCCTTGTACTGAAGGTCTAGCCGATATCTGTGCAGGTCCCGCCCAAAGGCATCTGTCTGTGCAAATGAAATCATAGACCCTAGCGCGGTAGTGTCTTTCTCTCCAAGTGTATGCAATCTATCTCGTATCGCACAGAGCATAATATAGAGTGTTGTCATTCGTTGCTGCCCGTCAATCAAATCGAGCAACCCTCTATTTCCTGAACAAACAACGATACTCCCAATAAAATATTGGGGAGCATTGTCAGGGTCAATGAATGAAATTTCACCCTTTATATCATTGAGGAGCTGCTGAACCTGAGCGCTCCCCCATACATACTCTCGTTGATAGTCTGGAACGCAGTAGAAGGATTGAAAAAGTCCAGCCACAGAAATATCTTCGCTTTTGATAAGTTGTTCAGTCATATTTTTATCTCTTTGAGAAGTAGTTTTTTCTTTCTGAGTCACTGTTTATTACATATAAGTGTGTATTGGGCATATTTCGGCAGACGCTGAAAACTGCGCGAACGTTTAACAACTCATGTATTTATATCGGCTAACCCCCCAACTATCCGGGCGGGACAAAAACACCTATTTACTTGCAATAAAGCTGTCACCCCCAGATTTTCTAAGCCGCAAGCCTCCCCAACTCCCCAGGCTCCAGATAAAGCGACTGCGCCCGCTCAACACCCTTGCCACGGTCACACAGTAAATCCCCACGACCGAGCAGATTCTCTGCACCAACTTCGTCCAGCACTATCTTTGAGTTGATGCTGTTGGTAACGCGCAAACAGACTTTCAATGGGAGGTTCGCTTTAATTACCCCAGTGACAATGGTTCGGTCTGGCCGCTGGGTGGCCAATAGCAGATGAATACCCGCTGCCCTGCCTTTACTGCTTATACGCCCCACCAGGGCCTCAAATTCTTTTTTTACATCACCACCGCTCAACACCAAGTCAGCAAATTCATCGAACACGATAACGTGATAGTCCAGATCACCATGACCGTTTGCTAACCATTCCTTTAACGAACCAACGCCTGCTTTTGCAAATAGTGCATAACGATTTTCCATGTCGTCAATGGCCAGTTTTAAGCATTCAATGGCCGCATCAATATCAGTGATAACAGGCGCACTTAGTAAACCATTGTCTTCCATTTCAGCAAAAGTGACGATCTTGGGATCGACGAGACTTACCCTGACACCACCGTGACTATTTTGTTGCAGCAATGATGCGACGACGGCTTTCAGGAACTCACTTTTACCACTGCCGGATACGCCAGCGACCAGTGCATGGCATGTATTGGGATCAGACAGATCACACCATAACGGTTGCCCGTCTAACCCTACCCCTACAGCAAATTCCACAGGGCTTGAACGTTCACGCTGTGTTGCCTGGGCCATAACGTCTCGCCAATACACGGTTTCCGGGCTTTCTTTTAATATATCAATGGTGACACAACCCTTCGCAGGGCTGACCAGCGGGGGCATGGGCAGATTGAGCCTGATCTGCACGTCATCGGCCAGTCTTACAAGTGATGAGACTTTGATACCAGCATCGGGCTTGATGCGATAACGGTTCAGTTGCGGCGCATCTATGCTGTCCAGCACTGTAATTCCCAGCTTAAACTCACCAAACGCGCTGACCAGCTCTTCTGCCCGTGGGCCGGATTGTTTTATATCAACGACGACCGGGGCCGCCGCTGTATTGGTACGCTTTGATTTAGCCGAGTCATCGATGGATGGCGCAGCCTGCGATAGCTCATGAAGCACCGGGGACACCACATCGTTAAACAGACTGCCCAGCTGCTTTGGGGTGAGTTCCGTTACTGTGAGTGCAGGCTCGTAGTATTCCAACATGCCTGTAAATTTCAGACCCGGTTTCAGTACAGTCAGCATTTGCGAATAAATTGCCAGCTGTACCAGATCATGCTGCGCAGTCGCGCCGCGGGACAGCTTGTAGTCAACCACCACCACGCCATGCACTGGGTCGGTACGTACCAAATCAACCTGACCACTGACCAGCATGCCACAATCCCCGATATCTACCGGCTGCAGGCGCATTTCCTGTGTTAAAAATATTTCCGACCAACGGGTGACTGACTGTACTCCTTCGCGCTGCGCTCTCAGATCTGCCACACGCTGACATAGTGAACGCAGGCAGGCCATTAGATGCAGTGCAGATGCTGCTTTGTTCTTTGTCGCCAGGGCCGCCAGATCCTGCGCAGCAAAGCGATCATGCATTACTTCCCATAAGGCGTTTGCATCACTCAGGGCGTCAGCGCCAGAGTCGACTACCAGCCAATCGATGAACTTTCGGGCTATGGCGTGAAATCGGTTTCCCTGCACTGGTATTGAACCGGAAGGAGCACCAGAGAACGGAGTCCTGGGATCTTCACCGTTTAAAAGTGCCTGACGGTACTTGTCATCAAGCACGGCATACTTAAGCTGGGTAACATTCATTGTGACTGCCATTGCAGGACAATCATTTGCGGTGAGTGATGAATGTGAATCGACGGATCATTCTGACACACGTCCAGTACTGCTTCTTTTTGGACGTCTGCCGGTATTTTTCCAACGACATCCTCGAGGCTTACAAATCGATCTTGCCTGACGATGTTGCGAAGTTCTTCACTCCACACTACTTCCGGCACTGGCTGGTCCTCCGGAATTTCTTCCCTGACCACCGCCTGATTATTTGGCCATTGTAAAATCAGATCCCGGATATTCTGCATTTCCTGCTGCAGGAACTCGGTTACCTGCGGTACAGTAAAGGGTACGTCACCTTGCTGAGCATCGGCGTAAAGGTCGTGCGCTGCATAGATTCTGATCAGCGTGTTTTTATCAAGCTCACAGATGTACAGGCGATGTTGCATGGCAGATTGCATTATCGGGCCAGCGACTTTCCAGGTTGCCTTTGGTATTTTCTGCAGATCCATCGTTCTAAAGAAAACACTAACAGCGTCACCCGGCTCCATTGAAGCTTTGGCAATACTGCTCCAACGCTTCCAGTGGCTTCCGGTTTCAAATCCAAAGTGGATTTTCCGGTTCTTGTAAACCCAGCTTGGAGACCGACCGGTTTGCCGATTGTTGTATTGACCCAATTCAATATCCTGCAATCCGTCAGGCAGTTCACTTACCAACCAATACAGAGCGTCCCGGTCAAACACCAATCGACGCGCCTGCACTCTGATATTGTCCTGATAGTGATCAAATAACTGCGGCAACGAATCAGAGGCCACCTTTGACTCTTCAGGTTGCTGACCTTCCTGCAGCCATTGCCGTTGCCATTGCTCCGAACAATGGACCAACAACTGCCGCACATTCGCCTCGCCTTTTTCGAGAAAATAATCTGTCAGCCAGCTGCCGGCTATAAAGCGTTGCCGAACCTGCGGTTTGATTTGAAACTGCTCCATGCGTAACGTGATCAACTCAAGCGCCTGTTTCTGGTCGATCCCTTTTAGCGAAAGAAAAGGCTTTTCCAGCCTGTCGAGATGTGCCTCTTCCCAATTTTTACGCAATCGTTTTTCCCACGGATCCTGATTGGTTGACATCAGGGTACACAGGTTTTTTGCCTCATCCGCCAGATCGGTAACAAGGCAGCCAAGCGCCCTGGCAAGTGCCGGACTCTTGCCATAGTTTTCGGTTTGATCAAAGCAGATCAGAAACGGACGGAAGAAGGTTGCCAGTGAACACAGGTCTAATACACGGTTTTTTGCTGTCTGGTTTCTCTCAAGGACACTCTGATCAGCGTGGGGCGCATTAGCTTGTCTGATATTCAACGCGGCGAAATCACTTTCTTCAATTGGCTGAGCTGCCATCCACTCGACTGCAGCACATCGTGTGTTTTCGTCAGATGAGTATGCAAAGCCATAAAGAACTTTCATCCACACGACCAGAGACTGATGCATCACCAGGCCCTTCATGCGGTGATGGTTTTCGATTTTGTTCAAGGCGTCGCCATTTGCGAGAAATTTCTGTAAATAACGATTCCAGTTTTTATTTTTTTTCAGGTTAATCAGATCTCGCGTCGGACGTCGTAGAATCTCTATAGTTGCTTTATTATCTTTGCCGTTTTGCTCTAGAAAGTCCGCCACAATCTGGCTTAGTACACCATGGGCAAACAAGCTGACCTGGTCGACATCCAGCGCATCACTGTCAGCGAATCGATCCGCGAAGCGCAACTCCTGAACCATACGTTCCAGCACGGATATCCACACGGTTTCCGGATCTTCAAAAGGCCGCACATATACCAGAGTTGCCTTGCCTGCCAGTTCCTGGAACAACTGGCCAATCAAGTGCGACTTTCCAGCCCCTGCCCTTGACGCAGTTAACAGTAGTGCCTTTCTTCTGTGGTTGTCGTAACGAGGCCTGTCGCCCTCTGCCAACCGCATCACTTTGTCAGATATCTGCTGTACGACTGCGCAGTTCAGGTGCGATACTGAACACAACTGTGCACGCGGATCGCTGACTATATCCGTGGTAAACGGGTTGATTGAGTTGCTATTCATTTCGACTCCATAAGATACTCAGGCGACTTCCAACAGACGAATTCTTAAATGCGGGTCACCACCAATGGTTACTGCAGACTGGCGCTCTTCTTCAGTGGACAACGACCAGTCGCCCTCGCTGGGTATAGCTTTCCCCCGAGCACAGGCGTCTTGTAAATATTGAACCAGATCACCGACTTTCACTCCTTGTAAATGCTTGTGAATGTCGTGTATCAGGACGTCAGGGTAGCCTCTGTCCTGCACCACTGTGTCATAGGCTCGTTCGATCAGTTCTGTGAGTTGAGGAGGATCGGATTGATGGTCTGCAAGAGGTATGACATCGGGGTGACAATAGAGTGAGTGCGCCGCCCAGCGAAACTCAATCAACCGTCCACTGGCTGAAAGCTCAGCTACCGCATCTGCACAATACGGCCTTAGACCAGGAGTTACAGACTTTTTGAACTGTGACATCGAGACCAGTTTACGACCGGAATCACGGGCAAACGCCAATAACGCATTTGACGCTCGTTCTATAGGTCGAAAGTCTTCATGGAGTATATATATTGGACGCTGGGTCGTCCCAAGATTGGCGATCTGCTTTTCGGTACACAAACGCCGAAGTATCTGCCGATACTGCTTACCTTTTTTTGTGCCCGATGCTGGCAGGTTAAGCTGCCCAACTCGCAGCCCTTCCTGCCGCGCGCCAGTTAAGCGTTGCTTGAGTTCTGCCTCTATAGCTATTGCTACGCTGCTATCGTCTCTCATTTCTTACAACCTATACTATCTTGGTACCGGATAGAAACGCCAATTAGTCTGGCGTTGATTTCCTTCTCACCTGCAATAGCTAATGGCAGCAGGGAATCAGGCATTAGCCCCAAATCAGCTATATGATTACCGATGCTCATTTTCATAACTGCTGTTGGTTGTTAGTGTTTATTTGATCCAGCCTGCATTCTTCACAACGCGATCGACAAAATTGAGTTGCTGCGCATAGATAAGGCTTGCCAGACCCGTTGTTCCAACAACAGATCTGTTGCACTGGAGTATCGCAAGGACCGGATGCATTGATCCGCCTTATTAACCAGCTGAACCGATCAGGCGATGCTGTTATCCTCATAAAATCGAAACAGCGACGTCGCTGTTCCCTTGTCACTGAGCGCCAGACGCTTGTTTTACCCGCTTCTCGCAGATTGGAAAGACAGCTTATGCAATACCATTTGAATGGTTTTCGTAGCGGGGACCCTGCGGTAACCTCACACAACAACGAGGCAGGCAAGCGCTCTGATGCATCCGGTCAATCGGTTGATGTGTTGATTATTGGCTGTGGCCCTGCCGGGCTCACGCTCGCGGCTCAGCTGTGTGCTTTTGCAGATATCAGTATAAAAATTGTCGATCAAAAATCAGGGCCGCTGACTGTTGGGCAGGCGGACGGGCTGGCCTGCCGTTCGCTTGAAATGTTTGAAGCATTCGGGTTTGCTGAAAAGGTAATAAAAGAAGCTTATGGCGTTAATCAGGTGGCGTTTTGGCGTCCTGAATCTGATGGTACCGGATTGCAGCGTGCGCAATTAATTCAGGATGTCGAGGACGACCTGTCGGAGATGCCGCATGTGATCCTGAATCAGGCTCGTGTGCATGATTTTTATCTTGAGCTGATGCATAACAGCTCGCACCGGTTGGTACCCGATTACGACCATAAGCTTATTGCGCTGACGCGTACAGATGCTATCGACTACCCGCTCACGGCACGCTTCGACTGTTTGAACAGCACTAGCACAAAAACAATTAATGCGCGCTATGTTGTCGGTTGCGATGGCGCACGCAGCACCGTTCGTCAGTCTTTACAACTTGAGCTCAAAGGTGAATCGGCGCGGCAACTATGGGGTGTTATGGATGTACTTGCCGTTACTGATTTTCCAGACATCAGAAAGAAGGCGGCGGTTCAATCTGCTGAACAGGGCAGCTTGCTGGTGATACCGCGCGAAGGCGGTTATATGGTGCGCCTGTATATAGAGCTTGCAGAGCTGCACGGTGAGGAGCGAGCAGCTGATAAAAACGTCAGCTCTGAACTGCTTATTAACAAGGCGCAAGCCATACTGTTTCCGTATAAGCTGGATGTAAAGGAAACCGTGTGGTGGTCTGCCTATGAGATCGGTCAGCGTGTTTGCGATGCGTTCGATAACCTGAAGGCAAGCGACAGACTACACAAGGTACCGGATACCTTTATCGCTGGTGATGCCTGTCATACCCATAGCCCGAAAGCCGGCCAGGGCATGAACGTGGGTATGGCAGATTCGTTTAACCTGGGCTGGAAGCTGGCTGCGGTATTGCGTCAACAGGCACAGCCGTCGATATTAAACACCTATTCAATGGAGCGGCAAGCGAAAGCCCGGGAACTGATCGACTTTGATCGGGATATGGCCAGGTTGTTTAGCCGCAAACCTGAAAACGCAACAGAGGCGGAGCAGTTTCAGCAGTACTTTAAACAACATGGTCGCTATACCGCAGGTGTTGAAACTCACTATGGCGATTCCATCATCATGGGCGGTAACGAACACCAGGCGCTCGCAGCCGGTTTGACGGTGGGCAAGCGTTTCCACTCGGATACCGTGCTGCGTCTGAGCGATGGTTTACCGATGCAGCTTGGCCATGCGCTGAAGGCCGATGGCCGCTGGCGCGTGCTGATTTTTGCCAACACAACAGATGACGGGCAATCCGGTCAGCCGGTTGCATCGCTGTGCGAGTATCTGGCGCAACACCCTGCCAGCCCGGTTGGTCGTTACACGCGCAAAGAAGCGGATGTCGATAGCCTGATCGATATCCGTGCGGTGTTTCAATTAACGCAATCATCGCTGGCACTGGAAGCGTTGCCCGAGTTGCTCCTGCCTCGCAAGGGTAAATACGGCCTGATCGATTATGAAAAAGTTTTTTGTCCTGATACCAGCAGCGGACGCGATATTTTCGATACCCGCCAAATCAAAAGAGACACAGGTGCGCTGGTCATTGTTCGACCCGATCAGTACGTTGCCGATGTGTTGCCGCTCGCTGATTTTGCGGGCCTGAGCCGGTTCTTCGATCAATTTTTGCTGGCGCCATGATCCTGAGTCGCGGTGTCCTGAGCCGCGGTAATGCCCCGGCATTGGCTGCCAGTCGGCTTGAATCAGCTCGATTTGAGTTGAACGTAACGGTATCGCCCGTGCCTGATTGTAACGCTGTGAAAAACCGGCAATGCCACTTTGCGACTTATCAACCCCTGCGGTTGTCTGCGGTGTAGACAAATACACGGCCCGAATGAGGGCAACCAGACGCTTTTACGCTCGATTACGCAGCATTCGGGGGTATCGTAAGGAACTGTTTTTGCTTAGTTTATGCCCGCCGGGAAAGCGGGGTTGCAGCGAAATGCGTAAACTGTGCTCCCTGTTTAACCCGATGGTTGGCGCTGCGTCGGAACCCTGCAGGATGTTCGGTGCCTAAGCACCACAGGACCAGAGGCTGATTACCGGTTTTGCCGGCTGGCTGAATCGGCGATATTGATCGCCCTTTGATCGTCCCTACTTTAAAACAAGCGCGCGTTTAACTTAGACGCGGGTTCAAATTAAGCGCGGGGTTAACTCTGGCGCGGGCTAATCTGAGCACGGGTTTAACCCTTGCAGTGTTTTAGTCTGCGCACGTGCATTTTATCAGTGACGGCAGCAGCACTGGCAGAGAGTGCACACTACACGTTACCACCAACACAGTTTGTCGGAGCGGCGCCAGTGTGACGGCGTGCTTCTGACAGATAATGGCTTTAAGGATACATCGATGAATTACCCGATAAAGGCATCACTGCTTCCGGCAGTGCTGTTTGCTGCGATCATGGTCTTTGCGCTTTACGTTGTGCAACTGCTGGTTGTGGGAGAAGACAGTACGGGTTTGTATACGCGCATTGTCTGGGGTAATGCTATCTCGCCGGTGATTGTGGGTGTGTTCCTGGTTGCTATCTACCTGCTGTGGGATAAACGCCGCAAGCTTGCAAAAGAGAAAAAGAAGTCAGGCTGGTTCCTGCAGGATATTGCCCCCCGCCTGCTCGACAAATACGCGCGTATTGAGCAGATCACCGACCGGCATTCAGAACTGCGCGACAACCTGCTGGCTAATCGATGGAACCGCATGCAGTTCGACACGGGCAGCAAACAAACGTCCAACACGAACGGCGATTACCAAGCCAGTAACAACAGCTCGCTAAAACACGCGGAGCTGGAAAGCGAGCACCTGCAAAACTCCTACTCACTGCCGCGGTTCTTTGTCTGGGCACTGCCGATTATCGGGTTTACCGGCACGGTGTGGGGTATCGGGCTCAGTATCTCTTTTTTCTCGGACACCATGAGTGCCAGTCAGTCCGGTGCCAGCGTGTCCTCGATGCTGCAACAAAACATACCACTGGTAACCAAAGGGTTGTCGACCGCGTTTGATACCACGCTGCTCGCGCTGGTACTCAGCTTGCCGGCCACGGGATTGTTGATCATGACAGAACGCGACGAGCGCGATTTCCTGTTAACACTGGAAGATCACTGGAAGCGGTTTCTCGGCTCTCAGTATGACCCGGCAGAGGAACTGATCGACGCCGATTACACACATGCGCAGGCGGTCGGTGAGTCGTTGCGTGACCTGCGTGAAGAGGCGTTTGACAGACAAAGTCAAGAACCGGACTACCGGAACTAGGCTGTGTTAACGGTTGGTACAAGCCGCAAGGCGAGCCTTGATCTATTCCCTTTTATCAGTCTGTTTTTATGCGTGATAGGCGTGCTTGCCTTTCTGCAGAATCTGCTGGTGCTGGGTGATATCGGTGCGTCTGAAGAAGACACGCTGCAACCACAGATCTTTCAAACGGCCTATCGTATAGAGACCGCGAGTGACCGGATTGTACTGCACCCGCCAGAAGTTGATCTGAAAGAGATTTACAGGAAACTGAATCTGGAGGAGCTTGCCAGTCTTGATCGGGTACAGGCCAACCGCGCGCTGGATATCGCGTCTAAGGGCAAGACCCTGCCTTTTGCACCAACCTTCGATGAACTGTCGCTGCAACAGGCACTCAATGAAATTTCTACCCTGAATCTGCTAGCGAAAGAACACGGTATCGAATACGAGGAATTTATCCTGTTTAGTATCCACAGTGGCGGCGGCGATACCTATCACTCGCTGAGCAGGCTGCTTGACACACCTTCGCTTAAACACATCAGATCCGGGCTTGAGTTAGCCAGTAACAACGCGTCTGCGGAAAACACCCAATGAATCTCGATTCACTGACAGACATGGTGTCCAATGCAGTTGGCGTGCTTATTCTGCTGCTGCTGATGACTGCACTGCAATCGAGCAATCCTCACTTCGAACCACCGCTTCCCATTGAACATCAAAGCGGCTTGCTGCCAAAGTTTTTCTATATACACAACGATCGCATACAAAGTATCGATGTTAACGCAGCGTTTGCCAATGGCTTACTGGCCGCCAGTGAAGCCGGCAACGCGCAGCAGGAGCAATTCCAGATCAGTGCCGACTTCATGGGCCAGCGCGACGACCTGCTGACCCTTACCATGACACCGGTGGACACCGAACAATGGCCTGCCTTCGACGATCTGACTGACGCTGATTCAAGACTCGGCAAAACTGCCAGAAGCCTCGACAATAAAAAAGACTTTGCGTTCTTTTTTGTGGACGACGAAGGCGACGGTGCCAGTTTTCAATCGTTCGAGAAAGCAAGACAGTGGTTTCTGGACACGGGCACTGCTGTCGGTTGGATACCCGTTACTGAAAACAACCCGGCCTACCTGTGCAGCTGGAGCAATGTTGCCGCCTGCAGGTATAGCCCGTCTCACTATGGAACCGGCGGTTAATATGAACAAACCTGACGCCCGCTCAATCCAGAACCGGTTGCAACAGATCCGCGCTCGCTTCAACGCCGCTGACGAGCACGGCGGTGACAGCAATAGCGGTGACAGCAATGGCGAAGTGAAGCAAGCCTATCGCGAGATCACCACAGAGATACGCGATCACTCCGTGCAAAGGCACGAGAGAAAGATTGCCGACATCGACGAACTGCAGCGTTCTATCCGATTCAGGCTGCTCGGCTACGCACTCTTCGCTGCTGCGCTGCTTTTTTTGCTGGCGCTCATCTACAAGGCCGTGACACCCGACAACAATGAAGCAACCCCGCAGAGCCTGGCCACCTGGATAGAGCAACAAAAATTACTCAAGCAAGTGGCACAGGTGCAGCAATGGCTGGCCAGCGGACAGGCGGAAAGTGAACTGCCGCCGCCGGAAAACCTCGAAGAACTGCAGGCCTGGCTTGACCAGATCAAACTGAGTCCGGACCTGCAAAAGATCGAGGAAGAAGCGAGCAGCGAGATCGGCTTTGTACCGTTTCAGTGCCCGGTCGCCCCTATTCAATGCCTGGCGGGAGACATCCCCAGCGCCGCAGGCCAGAGTCGTATTGAACTGAACCATCTGGTGCGCAATGCCAACGCGATGCTGGTGGAAACCGGAAACTGCGAAGAGACGGTGAACCTGATCGGTGAGTACGACAGTCTGTTCGGCTGGCGGCAGTCCGAGGCCATTACCAAATCACTGGTCGAGATATCTGTCGCCAAATGCTTTATGAATGCAGAGGATACAGACAACGCGAGCATTCACTACACAAGAGCCTATTGTGCATCGGTATCGAACCCTGATCCGCACGAGGCCATGACCTCTATCTATGGACTGGCCAAAATTGCATTCCTTGATGATGATATGCAGCAGGTAGGCAACTACACGCAATGCAGCGAAGATCTGCTTGACTATCACCTGCGAGAAGAACCCGACGTTAACACGCTGGGTAACTATATAACGCTGGCCTTGATGCACTACGAGCTGACCGGTAATACCCGCGAGTCTATTCGCGTTGAAGAGAAAGGCCTGAGCGCTGCGCGTGAACTGATGCCCACCGCAGAAGAATACGAGGTAGAAGATCTGCTTCAGGTCATGCTTATCCTGCAGATGAACCTGATGGAAGGTTATCTGACACTCGGCGAAACCGAGCCGCTGAACCTGTTGTTTGAAGACTTGAAGAGTAACCCGATGCTGGAAGATGGCGACCGACTCGTCGCCCTGGGGCTGCTGGCCATGCAAGACCTCGTTGACGATAACAAGGAGTCTGCCAAACAACATCTGTTGCGCATCATTCCTCGTTATAAAACACTGACTGAATTTACCACGGTCTGGTCATGGGATGCTTTCGATCGATGGCAGGAAGAGACAAAGTCCAGTCGCAGCAGCACGGTGGATGAACAGATCCGCGATCTGAGAATCGCACTGGACACCGAACGTCCAGCCGACGCATTGCAGCGCCTCAACCGGGTACTTGCGGCAATGGGAGGTGGCTAATGGCTATTCGCGATCAGCTGCTGCAAAAACAGATACAGACACGGGCGCAGACCGAACAACATCAACACAGCGATCAGCACGGGCACGCCTCTGCCGACCTTCACGAAACACCCTTGCCGTACAAGCGCTGGTTACCGGGCTTGCGATCTTTGCTGCGACTGCGCTACCTGCAAATAAAGCAGGCGGTATTGATCGATAACAAGCAATCATTGCGCTACGACGTTACTGCCGAAGAAATACACCATCAGGTTTCCAGCAAACTCAACGCAAAGGCGGGTGTTTGGCCAACACTGTTAAGGCCGGCAATTATGTTGCCGCTGTTACTGCTGTTGCTGGCAGCGGCAGCCTATAGCCTGTGGCTCAATCATCAGGCCTCGGTTGAGCGTGCGGTTTTCAAGAACGATATTCCGGGCTACTCGGATGCGGTCTACCGCCTTAAAGCAAGTAATTCAGCCGCTGGCATTCAGACCGACACCGACATACTGGAGCAAATCAGCCAGAATATAGAACAACAAACTGATGAAGTTGAGATGCTTAAAAACCGCATTCTCGATCATTTTAACGAAACACCCGACATACCCGACAAGCTCGCCACCCTGCTGGAGGCGATACAGCAAAAAGAGATTTCACCACAGGACCTGTACCAGCTGGTCAAACAGGTAAACGACGGACTATTTGTTAACCGCATACCCTATTACCTGAGCCCGATGGTGGAAACCGCAGACTGCGCCCACCTGCCCCTCAGCTCGTTTTTAACCCGCCTGTTCGGCGGTGGCGGTCAGGGGTCGGGAGAGACCTGCGTGGTGTATGCGCTGTTGTCTTTTCATGTTGATGAATTTCGTTACTACAACAATGACAAGGAAGATCATCTGGCATTTTTTACCCGACGCCTTGACGGCTTTCAGCTGAACACGAATATACTCGGCCAGGTACATCTGGGTGACGACAGCGCGCAGATTCTGCTGAGCAATATAGATGCTACCAGTGCCAGCTCTACCGTCGCACTCTATGATGGACAACTGCAAACCAAGCTGATACCACAGGGGATGCCGGACGTCTATGGACTGGAGTCCATTGCCCGACGCCTGCAATCGCGAGTTGTTGACGAGTACGCAGACGAGCTGCAACAGTCGTGGAAATGGAAATTCGATACCGTATGGAACCGGCTGAATGGATCAAAGGCCAGTCTGCTCCCACATGCGACGGCCAAACTTCAACGACGAGTGGCAGACGCCACGGCTTTTCATGAAGTACAACATCTGATCGATCAGACAAACGATCTGCAGGAACCCGAGTGGTTTGCCGAAACGCTCGATAAGTTAACCGTCAACGGACCGATTTCACCTCAATTTCGCAACCATGTTCTGTGGGAGTTATCGGCGTTTTTCACACACCTGGCTTACGGGGATGAACTCAAGGGCATTCTGCTAAACGAGTTTGCCGCCATCACGCTCGACCCCATGCTGCAGGACCAGCCACACTACTACAGCATACGCATATTGCTGCCTGTGCTGCACCACATGCATCAGGGTACCCTCGGTAACACACCGCCGGAACCCGCGCTAACACTCAGTGACGTGGCACGCTCCTACAAGTATCTCGCACAGCATGTAGACGATATTGATCAGGTATCAAGAGCGGCGTATCAACAGTTGTTTGGCAGCGAGCTGGCAGACATCAACCTCTCCGAGCTGCAGCGCCGCAAACCGAGACCACCACTGAACTGAGCAGGACTGCCAGCCAAGAGCTGCCAGCGAAGAGCTGCCAGCGAAGAGCAGCCAGCGAAGAGCAGCCAGCGAAGAGCAGCCAGCCAAGCGCGGCCCGCAAACCAGCGCAGCGAAAAACTGTGCGCTAAACCGTGCGCCAAAAAACCCGGCAGCGACAAGACAGTGGATTGATGTTGCTGCAAACACCACGTCGCCCTGCGCCGTTCCCCGAGTGCAGATGCACCATCGGTGGGGTCAATACAAGCACCTCTGAAATTGTTACAATTCGGGCATCCACCGACCAAGAACTACCGAGAAAGACCCACCATGCCACGCACACAGCAGCTATACAGTGCTGATTACCCCTATGACGAAACCCTTAACATGGATGGATCGATGCTGCCCGGATGGCAATCGCTGCTTGCCTATATCGAGGGCTTATCTCCGGATCAGCGCGCGCTGCGTGAAAGCGACATCGTCCGACAAATGCGAGCCAATGGCCTCGCCTATGACCCGGAGAACAACCTCGCGGATAACGGTCGACCGTGGGTGCTTGACCTGGTTCCAATGCTGGTCGACCAGTCGTCATGGGAGACACTCACTGCCGGCCTCAAGCAGCGGGCACGGCTGAAGCAGGCGCTGTATCAGGACATCTACGGCGGGCAACGGGTACTGAGGGAAGGCATTGTGCCAGCCTCGATGCTTTACTCGCACCGGCACTATCTGCGTGATCTGGTATGTCTGGACAAAACCGAACCTGCCTCGGACATACTCCCGATGTTCAGCTGTGATATCAAGCGCCTCGCCTCCGGTGAGTGGATGGTTGTTAACAACCTGTGCCAGTATCCGTCGGGTATTGGCTACGCGCTTGAGAATCGCATTGTATTGTCGCGCGTTTTGCAGCGAACCTTCTCGGAACACCGGGTGCAACGCATTGTCAGTTATTTTCGTCGTTTGCAAAGCTACATCCATGAGTCATCGGCGATATCGGCACGCTGCGTTCTGCTCAGTTACCCGCCGACACATCCGCATTATTTTGAATTTGCGTGGCTCGCCAAGTACCTGGGCTATCCGCTGGTTGAACCGGCTGATCTTACGGTTCGTGACAATCGTGTTTTTATAAAAACCATCACCGGATTACAAGCGGTCGACGTTGTGTTGCGACTCATTGAAGATTCGGAAATGGACCCGTTGATCACTGGCAACACGAGTAACCTGGGTGTACCGGGTATTGTCGAGGCAGCGCGTCGTGGCGGAGTCAGAGTGCTTAACCCGATGGGCGCCGGTGTGCTCGATAACCCGGCATTTAACTCGATACTCGAGCCGTTATGCAAAACCCTGCTGGATGAGACACTGTTACTTCAGTCGCCAGTCACCTATTGGCTCGGCGACTCACAGCAGCGCAGCCTTGCAATGGCACAAACCGATGCGTTTATTTTTCGTGCGATCGACACACCGACAGAGCCACTGGATACGGCCCTGATGACCGAGGCACAAAAAACGCTGCTTTGGAACAGGATAGAGCAGGCCCCTGCCGCATTCGTCGCCCAGGAGCGCATCAGCGGTTCTGTTGTCCCCGGTCTTCACGACACGGGGTTGATAAAAAGCCACGTTACCGTTCGCACCTACCTCGTCAACAATGGAAGTGGTTATGAAGCCATGCCGGGCGGGCTGTGTTTAATCGATAAAGCGCGCGATGACAGCGCCTCCTCATCTGCAATACCAAACAGTGCTCCTGACACGAGCCCGGACACCAGCCCGGACACGAGTAAGGACGTCTGGGTGTTGTCAGACGAACCGGTGTTTGAAGATACCTTGCTGAGCACCCGGTTTGATGCAGGCGTCTACGAGCCAAATGAAGGCGAACTGCCCAGTCGTATTGCCGAGAGCGTATTCTGGCTGGGTCGCAACGCGGAAAGAGTAGAGAGCACGCTGAGACTGCTGCGCAGTATACTGCGCCAGCTGCTTGATAAAGACAGACCATTGCAGGACAGCCTCGCCACACCAGCCATGCGATCCCTGCTGCGCTCGTTAACTGCAGCTACCGGCACGCAGCCTGGCTTTATAGGCCGAGGTGGCAAGAAAAAGATTACACAACCCGGTGCGGAATTGATATCGCTGATGCAGGACAGCGATCGTATCGGGTCATTGTCAAACTCGCTGCAGTTATGGCAACAAAGCGCGAGTGCCGTCAGTGATCGATTGTCCACCGATCAGTTGCGCGTTTTCAACCGTTTAAACGAGGTACAGTGCACCCTCGGTTCGTTGAACTTATTAGCGGATTTCTGTTCTGATGAAAGTTCGCTATTTCGTGCAATAGAAGTATTGGATGAACTTTTGCTTATTACATCCGCCTGCACGGGGCTTGAGCATGAGAACGTCACCCACAGCGATACCTGGCTGTTTATGATGCTCGGCAGACGCATCGAGCGTGCGCACAAGATTACTGTCATCGTCAATTCGGTTATGTCTGTCGATAAGAGTAATCCGCAATTACTGGAAGTGTTACTGAGACTGTTTGACAGCGTAATGACCTATCGCAGCCGCTATCGCAACGGGCTCGATAATCGGCTGGTGTTACAGCTGTTGTTACTGGACGAAATTAATCCCAGATCACTGGCGTTCCAGTTCAAACGTATAGAAGAGTTGATTATGGCGTTACCCGGCAGACGTGTTTCAAACCGCAGTGACCCGATCAGCCGTTTGGCTGTTGCCGGCTTGAGCCGGGTGCGTCTGGCAGACACAGGGGCACTGCTGGATGAAGAACGCGACGCGCGTCAAAACCTGAACAAGTTTCTACAGGCGCTGCAAAACCTGCCGGTATCAATGGCAGATGCAGTCACCACACATTATTTTACTCATGCAGAGACCAGGCAGGAACTGGGAAATTTCCGAACACCACCAGCCGGGGTGCTGACTGCGGTCGACAGTACTGACAACGGTGAGGGTCCATGAAGTTATCCGTCAGACATCGAACACACTACGACTACAGCGCTTCGGCAAGTCAGTCCCTTAATCAGATATGCCTTGTTCCACGCGATACACAACTGCAGCAGTGCCTGCAGGCCTCTGTCGTGGTAACGCCAGCCCCTAACTCGATTGATCGACGACAGGATCAATACGGGAACTCGCTGGCCACCTTTAATTTAACTACCGCCCACCATGAATGCGACATCATCATTAACTCTATTGTGCAAACTGCGGAGCAGTTGCCAGACCTGCCCGATTCCGAACCAGTCTTTAGTAACCTTGATCAAATAGCAACGCAGTATTCAAAAGATGCGCTGATGGCTAAGGATTGTCTGTTGTCATCACCATCGATCACCCTGGACAATGCAGTTGATTCGATTATCGATGAACTGCCCATCGCAGATCAGCCGGTAATCGAGTATGCCAATAAGCTGATGAACCACATTTACACCACATTCACTTACGAATCGGGGTTTTCTTCACTGGTTACACCGTTAACGGATATTATTGCGGCAAGAAAAGGGGTTTGTCAGGATTTTGCGCATCTGGCTATCGCTGTGCTGCGTCGTCAGCAGGTACCTGCCCGTTACGTCAGCGGATATCTGGAGACGCTGCCACCACCGGGTAAGACAAAGTTACAGGGGGCCGATGCATCACACGCATGGTATTCGGTATATTGTGCACAACATGGCTGGTTTGACTTTGATCCAACCAACAACAAGCGGCCTGATGTACAATATATAACAACCGCCTGGGGTCGTGACTACGCCGATGTCGTACCGATAAAAGGCGTGGTTTACGGTGGAGGCAAACACGACCTCAAAGTTGAAGTTGATGTCAATCGTACAGAGGTGTCTCCCATTCTCGTGACAGAGACATCCTAGCCTGGATTGTTCATAAGGCGACAAGTAAATGTTGGCGAAATTCTATGTACACAGTTCCAAACTACTTTTTCGGCACCTTTTTCATAATAAGCCGAATCCTCATGAATAATCCAGGCTAAGCTCATGGGTAACAGTCGATGGCATAACTACCATAGTCCCTGTCACGATGAGTTGTTACTGGAAAACGGACAACCCAGGCCTGCAGCTGCGGAGTTAACAGCCTGGCTCGACTCACTGGATGATCGCTCACTGGCAGAACGACGTCAGGCGGCGGAACTTGCCATTCAGCAAATGGGGATCACATTTACCGTTTATTCCGAGAAAGGTAATATTGATCGACAGTGGCCTTTCGACATCATTCCCCGCGTCATCGACGCCACAGAATGGAAGATCATTGAAAGAGGTCTCAAGCAGCGCGTCACGGCATTAAACTGCTTTATCAATGATCTATATAACGATCAATCTATTCTCAACGACGGCATCGTGCCGCGCAGCCTCATTGATTCCTCCGCCAACTTTCGCCCGGAATGCGTTGGCATGCAGCCAATGCATAGTGTGTGGGCACATATATGCGGCAGCGATCTGATCCGCGACAGTGACGGCAAAATGTACGTGCTGGAGGACAATTTACGGGTACCTTCCGGTGTGTCGTACATGATTGAGAATCGCGAGATCACGAAACGAACCTTGCCAGAGGTCTTCAGCCGCTGTCGCGTTCTACCGGTCGACAATTACACCAGCGATCTGCGCCGGATGCTTGCTTCACTGAGCAATGAAAGCAACCCGGTCATTTGCGTTCTGACACCGGGCATATACAACTCGGCCTATTTTGAACACGCCTTTCTGGCGCAGGAAATCGGTGCCGAGCTGGTTGAAGGCCGAGACCTGGTGGTAGAGAATGATTTTGTGTTTATGCGTGAGGTAAATGGTTTAGTGAAGATTGATGTGTTGTATCGACGGGTTGATGATGCCTTTATCGACCCGGAGTGTTTCAACCCCGAGTCTACACTGGGTGTCAGTGGACTGATGAGAGCCTGGCGGGCGGGCAATGTCGCCATCGCCAACGCACCCGGCGCTGGTGTCGCCGATGACAAAGTCGTCTATTCGTATGTGCCTGACATCATCCGTTACTATCTGGGCGAGGAGCCTCTGCTTGCAAACGTACCGACTTACCGATGCGAGGACGAAGAGTCAATGGCATACGTACTGGCCAATCTGGATACACTGGTCGTTAAACCTGCTAACGAATCGGGCGGATACGGCATGCTCATCGGTCCGCAGAGCACGCCTGAACAACGCAAAGAAATGGCAAGCCTGATCAAGGCTGACCCGCGCAACTACATTGGCCAGCCAACTGTGGCCATTTCAACTGCCCCCACACTCTGTGATGCCAGCGGTTCAACTAATGCAAACATGGCTGCACGCCACGTAGATCTGCGTCCCTTTGTCCTGCAGGGTGATCAACTCTCGGTCACCACGGGTGGTCTGACTCGTGTTGCAATGGTACCCGGGTCACTGGTTGTGAATTCTTCGCAGGGCGGCGGCAGCAAGGACACATGGATTGTAGAGAGCCAACCCCCATCGGTGGATCATCAACGCTACGAAAACGGGGAACCCGCAAACGCATCGGGTACGGTAAAACAATCACAAGGGCAGGAGTAAAAGCCCATGCTTGCAAGAGTTGCCGAGAACGTATACTGGCTTAGCCGCTATCTGGAAAGAATAGAAAACACTGCCCGACTGATCAGGGTTTACAGTCGCTCTTTGATGGATCTGCCGGGTGTTCAGGAACATGAAGGCTGGATGCCGCTGATCTCAATTACCGGTCTTGACATTGAGTACCTGAAATACTTTGACCACGCCAATGAAGCAGATGTGTCGTTTTTTCTGTTATCAGACTCTCGTAACCCAGGCTCGCTGGTCAACGCCGCGAGTGCCATTAAAAACAACCTGAGAAGCTCGCGTGACATCTTTCCCAAAAAAATGTACGAAAAAATCAGCAGGCTAGTCAGGTTTATCAGGAGCGGTGTTGAGCAGGGTATCAACACCACCAACCGCGATACTATTCTGGACTCAATTGAACGCCAGGTGCTGGAGATTTCAGGTGCTGTCTACAGTAGCCTTCGACACGATGATGCCTATCGATTTATGCGCATGGCAACCTACATCGAACGTGCAGATATGATTTCACGTGTGCTTGATGTACCAACGTCCATATTGATTACAGACAATCAACCGGACAATTTAGCGCCGTTTGAAAACAGACACTGGGCGGGTGCCCTGAATTCTGTATCTGCGATGCAAGTGTACCGCAGACATGTAAGACAACCTGTTAACGCAGAAGGCTGCCTGAATTTTTTATTAAATGACGAGCAGCTGCCGGGTGCATGCCGTTTCTGCCTGATTCGACTCGACAGGTGCCTCGCAAGTTTCAAGTACAATTACGCGGCTCGTGCCGCGGTAGCTCAGCTGCTGGAACAACTTACTCACGCTGATGTGTCCATGCTCGCAAGCGACGCTGTACAACGGCACGACTTTCTCGACAAGTTGCAATTGGGGCTGCTGGTAGCCGGTAATGCAATCGCTAAAACCTACTTCCCGCCCTCACCGGAGTCCGCATGAGTATTTCATTACCTGTAAACCCGTATGAGCATTAAAGTCGCGATAGATCACACGACGACCTACAGCTATGACAAGCCGGTAACGCTCGGCCCACACGTCATCCGACTAAGACCGGCAGCTCACTGTCGAACAACGATACTCAGTTACTCGCTGTCGGTAACACCGAAAGAACACTACATTAACTGGCAACAGGACCCGTTCGGCAATTACCTGGCCCGACTGGTGTTTCCTGAACCCTGCCGCGAGCTCAGTGTCACCGTTGATCTGATCGTACAGCTCGATGTGATCAATCCATTCGACTTTTTTGTTGAAGAATCGGCCGAGTCATTCCCGTTCGAATACGATGCACAAACAGCCAGAGAGCTATCACCGTACCTGGAAGTAAACCCTGCCGGTCCTCTGCTAAAAAAATGGCTATCCGACAACACCCCGGCAAAGCAAACCATCAATGATGCGTTGGTAGCGATCAATCAATCCATTCAGCGTGATATCGACTACAACCTGAGAATGGAGCCCGGTATTCAAAGCAGTGAGGATACCTTAAAGAAAAGCAGCGGATCCTGCCGCGACAGTAGCTGGTTGCTGGTCGAAGTGCTGCGTCATATCGGATTGGCCGCCAGGTTTGTATCCGGATATCTGGTACAGCTGAGGCCAGACATTAAATCACTGGACGGCCCATCCGGTGCCGCCGAGGACTTTACCGACTTGCATGCCTGGGTCGAGGTGTATCTGCCCGGCGCCGGCTGGGTAGGCCTGGACCCTACATCGGGTTTGTTTGCGGGTGAAGGACACATACCACTGGCCTGCACCCCGCAACCCTCCAGCGCCGCCCCCATTTCGGGTGCCGCCAGTGACGCGGCGAGCTCTTTTTACTTCCACAACCGGGTAACACGGTTCGATGAACGCCCGCGCGTCACTCTGCCCTATACGGATTCGGTCTGGGCAGACGTGCTTGCGCTGGGCGAGCAGGTTGACAGGCAGCTCACTCAGGATGACGTAAGACTCAGCATGGGTGGCGAGCCTACGTTTGTTTCCAGCGAAGATCTGGATAGCCCTGAATGGAACGACTCCGCGATGGGGGCGCATAAACTGGAACGCGCCAGTGACCTGCTAAAAAGACTACACCAGGTCTTCTCACCGAATGGCATTACCGCCTTCGCGCAGGGTAAATGGTATCCGGGTGAGCCGACACCAAGATGGGCACTGATCAGTCACTGGCGCACTGATAACGAAAAAATATGGCAGGACGCCAGCAGACTGGGAACACCCGGACAGGGCGACGCCAGCTGGGTGGATGCAAAAAAAGTAATGCACTGCCTCTGCAGTGAGCTGGCGATAGACCCGTCCTTTGCCAGACCGCTGTACGAAGACCCGCTATACCATATTCATCTGGAAAGCCTGCTACCACATGATGCAGCACTGGACACACTGGATTTATCTGACGATGATGCCAGAGCGAGGCTGGTAAAGCGACTTGAAAAGGGTCTAGAAAATCCTGTCGGCTGGATGTTGCCGCTGGAGGCCTGTGGCAATTGGGTACAAGCAGAATCTATAGATTTAAGTAAACTACAGTGGCAGACAGCACGCTGGCCATTGCGACGAGACGAGGTATTTTTAGTACCCGGAGATTCTCCAGCCGGGCTGAGGCTGCCGCTTGACGCTCTGCCGGATGATACAGCCGTCGATCGTGAAGCACGGCAAATGCAACAGGATCAGTTTGACGACTTGTCAGCCTTGCCGTCTTTCGAGCAATTACAGGATTCATTGTCAAAAAAGACAGGCAACGACAACACAAAATCCGACAAAAACAGCCAATCGACTCATGTCGCATCACACCAGATTCGAAGCACACTGTGCACCGAAATCAGAGACGACACACTCTATATATTTTTGCCACCGGTAACTAACGCTGCCAGCTGGGTTCAGTTACTGGCTGCACTGGAGCGAGCGTGCGTAGCCGCAGACGTAAGGCCTGTCATAGAAGGCTATGAACCACCTGAGGATTCGCGACTGCAGTCTTTTCGCATTACACCGGACCCGGGCGTCATTGAGGTAAACATTCACCCGTCCAACAGCTTCAATGAACTGGTTGATCGCACAGAGGCACTCTATAGCGAAGCTGCAGCATGCAAATTGACCGCGGAAAAATTCATGGTAGACGGGCGGCCCACCGGTACCGGGGGCGGCAACCACGTCACACTGGGAGGAATGACGCCCACAGACAGTCCCTTCCTGCGACGCCCGCAACTGCTCGGCAGCCTGGTTCGTTACTGGCAGAATCATCCGAGTATGTCCTACCTCTTCTCCGGTCTTTTTATTGGCCCGACCAGTCAGGCACCCAGGGCTGATGAAGCGCGCAGCGAAACCATTTACGAACTTGAAATGGCACTGTCACGATTACCCGAAGGTGATACAGACACGCCGTGGATGGTTGATCGACTGTTGCGTAATATCCTGGTAGATATTACGGGCAACACCCATCGTGCTGAAATATGCATAGACAAGCTGTACAACCCGTCCGGCCCCACCGGGCGACTGGGCATTGTGGAACTCAGGGCCTTCGAGATGCCGCCGCATGCAAGGATGAGTATCGTGCAGGCACTGCTCATACGCTGCCTGATCAGTCGCTTCTGGCAAGCCCCATACAAACACAAGCTGGTGAACTGGGGCACCGATCTGCATGATCGTTTCATGCTGCCGCATTTTCTTTGGCAGGATATTCTCGACGTGATAGCCGATCTGAACGCACATGGCTTTGCGTTTGAGTCACACTGGCTGGACGCTTTTTTTGAATTCCGCTTTCCGGTTTTCGGGGAACGTCAGATCGGTGATATTTCACTGGAGCTGCGCGCCGCCATTGAACCGTGGCATGTACTGGGTGAGGAGGCGACCGGTAGTGGCATGGCGCGCTTTGTAGACTCCTCCGTCGAACGTCTGCAACTGAAGGTAACCGGACTGACCGAGTCGCGACATGTCATCACCTGCAATGGCCACGAATTGCAACTTGTGAATACCGGCTCTCCTGGTGAGTACGTCGTCGGCGTGCGCTACCGCGCCTGGCAACCCCCGTTTAGCCTGCACCCGGATTTACCCGTCGATGTGCCACTGACATTCGACGTCATAGATACCTGGAATGACCGCAGTCTCGGTGGCTGCGCCTATCATGTCAGTGACCCGGGCGGACGAGGTCATGAAGACAAACCGGTCAACGCGAACGTAGCGGAATCACGCCGATTGACGCGTTTCGATGTCAATCAGCACACCTCCGCTGCCGTTGTTCACCACGCAGGAACACCTCCAACCAGCAGCACATTTACAAACCTGCCCGCGCAGACGGAGGCACTGCGTACAAAGCTGCTACCCAAAAAACATGAATACCCCCATACGGCAGATTTAAGACAGACAGGCTATTCGAAATAATCTTTCATCTGGCAAATTACCAAGTGTCTGATGTTTTGGGCTTAAGTTTTTTTGGATCTTTAAAAAACCGTTCGGAATGCACTTCCAGCAATGGCTTTAGCCCTTGCTCTTGCTTTAGATCTTGCTCTTGCTTTAGATCTTGCTCTTGCTTTAGATCTTGATCTACCCGCGTTTAATCAGTTTTGAGAGTGATCGTGCAAGTGGGTCGGCGCGCCATGGATGGCGTAGAGAGCGCTGTCAGCCATGGATGGCTGTTTGCGCGGCCCACTTGCACGAGCACTCTCAAAATTCCGAAGGAACCCGCAGGGCTGATTAGCCGCAAAAACACTTTTGGTTACTTTTCGTGTTTGAAAAGTGACTCCGCCTGAAAGGCACACCCCACCGCCCGCAAGGGCAAACCCTCTAACTCCGCAATACCTCAAGCGGTAACGACAAAGCCGGATCTCCACTGGAGGCCACAAGAAATATTATGCCAACGAGCATGGCGATGGTTGCCAGGTACCAGACCGCAGAGAAGATCTGTCCGTATAGATCGAGTGGCAACAGGGCACTGTGCTGGCGGTAACGCCACTCGAGTAAAATTTCAAAACTGCCAATCAACAACAGGAACCACAGCAAGGCCAGGCCGAAGGAATAGCTGATAACAACACCGAGTAAGATACCGCCGATGCACAGTATCAACCCTGCCATGTTATGCATGGAAAAGGTGATTGATTTCAGGATGTGGCCGCCGTCGAGCGGCAGAATGGGCAACAGGTTAAACAGGTTTAACAAGGCATTAAGCCCTGCCAGCCCCGCGAATATTGGCATACCGGTAACGTAGTACAGCAGCAATGCAATGACAGATAACGCCAGTCCGAAAACCGGTCCCATAATGGAGATAACGACATTCTGCCAGCGGGTATTCAGATTGTTTTCACCCACCGCGGCACCACCAACGAAGGGGATCAGGTAGATGCCTTTGGTTTTCATGCCAAAGTACTTCATCGCTTTGATGTGACCGTACTCATGCACCACAAGACAGAAGATCAGCAGCATCGCAAAATGAATTGAGAACAACCACGAGTAGGCGGCCAGGCTTGCACCTGCCAGTAACACCTTGACTGCTTTGGCACTTTTTAACAGCTTCAGCCCCAGTGAAGCCAGGCTCATGATGCTGAACTGTCGCCGTGCCGGCATCGGCTGTTGCGGGGTGCTGGCGGCGAGATCATCTGACGAGCGACTGCCGGTTTGAACATCCTGTTCATTGGCGGTGATATGGTAATCCAGTTTGAACGGATTCCACTGTAGCTGCAGATTCAGCTTACAGTTAAAGACACCTTCAGCGCTTTGCAGTTCGAACTCGTGTTCGATTTCCTCTGGTGTGTCGGCACTGGCGTCACGCGCTGATACCAGCTGATTGTTCCAGTACAACTGCTGCCAGCCAGCCATATTGGCTTCAAGCCGCAGGTCTTCACCGAATAGTTTTTCGTTTATGAGTTCCATACGCTGGCAGCGGTATCCTACTGGTCTGTTGGTACTGGGCTCTTGGTGCTGATCTGTTGGGTAAAATCAGTACTGCTCTACCGGCAACTCTGTCGTGTCTTTGATGTCGTCCATGACGAAACTTGCGGAGATATCCGAAACCGGAACCTGACTGATCAGTCTTTTGTAGAAGTGATCATAGCTTTTTACGTCTGCAACTCTGACACGTAAAACGTAGTCAAGATCTCCACTCATACGGTGCGCCCCCAGAATTTCAGGCAACGAGCGCACGGCAGCTTCGAAGCGGGTAAGCCAGTCGGGGTCGTGTTCACCGGTTCTTATCATCACAAAAACAGTCAGCCCCAAATCCAGCGCATCGGGATCTACCAGCGTTACCCGAGACCTGATCACCCCGCTCTCTTCCATTTGTTTAACGCGACGCCAACAGGCATTGCGAGACAAACTAACGCTCTCCGCCAACGCTTCCATACTGATGGATGCATCCGCCTGTAGCACCTTTAGTATTTTTCGATCTGTTTTATCAATGGTACGGCTCATGGCCGGGATAATATCCCATTAGGTACACAAATGGGCATCATTCGTTAGTTTATCTCAGTGGAAATTATTAAAAATATCTGGTCAGTCGACTATTTGCGATATCATCCATCGCTCCACACCGGGAGATAGTCATGTCGGGTGCTCAAGAGAATCACCGTGAAGATGTCATTGGCCGCGCCAACGTTGAAAATACGCCGGAACTGCTTGACTACTATGCCGATTTAAAAAAGCATGATGCAGGCGCGCTGTGGACAGTAGCCAATAAAATCGAACCATGGGAACCGACCTCAGAATCCATTCCTGTGGTCTGGCGTTTTGACGACCTGCGGGACCACGTGCTGCGTTCCCTTGAACTGGTTACCGCTGAAAAAGCGGGTCGTCGCGTCATCTACATGAACAACCCCGGCAGACAGGATGTACACGCCGCTGTCGGCTGGATATATGCAGGTTTGCAGGTGATGAACCCGGGGGAAACAGCTACCGCGCACCGTCATTCTGCCAGTGCCATAAGGTTCATCATGGAAGGCGAAGGCGCCTATACCGTGGTTGACGGGCACAAGATGACGCTGGGCCGAAACGATTTTGTTCTGACTCCCAACGGTACCTGGCATGAGCATGCGGTAGAGGCATCCGGTACGACCTGCATCTGGCAGGATGGACTGGATATTCCTCTTGTTAATGCACTTGAAGCAAACTTCTTTGAAGTCCACCCCGAGCTCAGTGAGCCCGTCACATTCCCCGTTGATGACATGACCAGGACCTGGGGCAACCCCGGTCTTAAACCGGCAACTGGTTCGTGGACCAAAGGCTATAGCCCGATGTTCAAATACGAATGGGAGCCTACCTATGAGTCGCTGAGTAAATACTCGGGCACCACTGACGGCTCGCCCTATGACGGGGTGATGATGGAATACGTTAATCCTGCAAGCAACGGCCCGGTAATGCAAACAATGGGGGCTTCCATGCAGCTTCTACGCGCAGGCGAACACACCAAAGCGCATCGTCATACCGGCAGCTATCTCTATCATGTCGCTAAGGGATCCGGCCATTCAATTATCAATGGCAAGCGTTACGACTGGTCGGAGCGAGATGTTTTTTGTGTACCCAGCTGGGCGTGGCACGAGCATGTGAACGGTTCCAAAACCGAAGACACCTGTCTGTTCTGCCTGAATGATCTGCCGGTGATGCGCGCTCTCGGTCTGTATCGGGAAGAGGCATTCGGTGACAACAACGGCAACCAGCCACTCGTGTAAAAACCCGGACTATTCACGAAATCGACGGCATCTCACTTGATCTTTGATTCCACACCACATTTTTTCTTTTGCAAATATCAGTAAGTATTCGACGCAAGAAGAAAATGCGCTGTGAAAACAAATCTCTACGAGCCATGCTCGCCATTTCATAAATAATCCGGGTTAATGAAACCACTGTCGGAAAAAGAAAAAATGAAACTTGTTACCTACCGCGCCACAGTCGAGGCAGAAGCGCGTCTGGGCGTTATCAAAGATGACCTGGTAGTCGATGTTGAAGCACTGGGTGATGCTCACGGCACAGAATTGCCGGACACGATGCTCGATCTGATTGATGCCGGCAAGCCAGCACTTGCAGCACTGGCGGAGATGATCGCCGATGACATCCTGCCGGTGAACACGTCAGTGCCCGCATCGACCGTGGTGTTGTGTGCACCGATACCGCGCCCGCGAAAGAACATCTGGGGTATCGGTTTAAATTATACCGAGCACGTGGCGGAAAGCGCGCGGGCACTGGACACATCCAAAGACCTGCCTCAGCAACCGGTGCTCTTTACCAAGCCACCCACTGCGGTGATTGGCCCCAATGAACCTATTCTGCACGACTCAACAATGACTCAACAGCTCGACTGGGAGGTTGAGCTGGCTGTGATCATGGCATCGGGCGGTAAGCACATCGCGAAGGAAGACGCGATGAATCATGTGTTCGGCTACACCGTGTTGATTGATGTGTCGGCACGTGACAATCGTCGATCGGGACAATGGATTTTCTCCAAGGGGCAGGACAGTTTTGCGCCGATGGGGCCATGCGTGGTGACAGCAGACGAGCTTGACGGCAGCAACCTTGATCTGTGGTTAACCAAGAATGGCGAGGAGAAGCAACGCTCCAACACGCAGTTTCTATTGTTTAGCATCCCCGAACTGATTGCCGATATTTCTACCGGCATGACGATGGAGCCGGGTGACATCATCGCCACTGGTACACCGGCAGGTGTCGGCGCCGGACGCGATCCGCAGGAATGGATGTGGCCGGGTGACACCATCGTGGCATGCGTTGAGGGAATCGGTTCCATACGACACCCGATTGTTGATGCTACGCCATTCAGATGACAGATGTCAGATGACAGATGTCAGATGACAGATGTCAGAGGACGGAGGACGGAGCACAGATGTCAGAGGACAGAGGACCCTGTCCTGCGAGAATGATGCGATTACTTGTATACTCCTTCGCTGTGCCATGTTGGGGTTCGTCAGGATCGGCAATTCGCGGGCGTAGTCGTGCCGCTCTAAGCCGGATAGCCTGGACACCAATTGTTGTGTAACCATTCCCCTGCTCTACAAACGCCGATGGAATCTTTGTGGTTAAAGCCTCTATAGAAAACACCGATCAACCCGATTCGCCACTGTCTCTAAAAATCGCCTGTATTGGTGAGTGCATGGTTGAGCTGCGTGCCAGTGGCGTCAACCAGTTTGCCTCCGGTTTTGCCGGTGACGCGTTGAACACAGCAATCTATCTGGCGCGCTCGGACCTGCATAGTGTGTCGTTTGTCAGCGCTGTCGGACGCGATGCCATTTCGGATCGAATGATTGAGTCGTGGCAAAACGAAGGCATCGATACGCGTCTTGTGGGACGGCATGATAGCCGTACACCGGGCTTGTACATGATAGAAAACGACAGCAGCGGCGAGCGGACCTTCCACTATTGGCGTTCTGCTTCCGCCGCCCGCACGCTTTTTCTTCCAGAGTCAAACCTCAGCCCCGAGGCACTGAGCGAGGTCGACGCCATTTACGCCAGCGGCATTTCGCTGGCAATAATGCACCCTCAGGCGCGAGCTGGTTTGATCAAATTTCTAAAGACCTTTCGAGCGGATGGCGGCGTCATCGCTTACGACTCAAACTACCGTCCGGCGCTATGGGAAGACGTCGCAACAGCACGCGAGGTCAACAGCCAGATGTGGTCATTGGCGACGCATGGATTTCCATCAATCGACGACGAGCTTGCACTGTTCGGCGACGCTGATGAATCCGCTGTAGTGGAGCGGCTGCTGCAATACCAGATGCCTGAACTGTTGTTAAAACGTGGCCACCTGGGGCCGCGTATTTTTTCTGTTGCCGAGGAGTACAAGCCCGGAACACTTGCCAACGCCGGACAGGTGGTAGACACAACCGGTGCCGGTGACAGCTTCAATGCGGGCTATCTGGCACAGAGACTGTCAGGTGTTAGCATGATTCAATCAGCTCAAAGTGCACATGCTCTGGCGCTTCAGGTGATTGCACATCCTGGTGCGATCTTGCCGGGGTAGGAATTTTTACCTGTTCAGAAGACGGAAGACGGAATACAGAAGACGGAATACAGACGGCAGAATAGTCAGACTCTGACAGCTCCCGCATCGTCTGTCCTCTGCATTCTGTCCTCTGTAATCTGTAGCGCCCTCCATGGCACATTGACCCACCTACACGATAAATCTCAAAACTGATTAAACGCGGGTAGATCAAAATCTAGAGCAAAAGCAAAAGCAAAAAATAGAGTATGAGAGGAAGTGCTGGTGCAAACGCTTTGCGTTTTTTTCGAGCCGTGCTGTCACGTCGCGACAGGTAAAAAACTATCGGCGTGCTTTTTTGAGGTTCGCCGTGGCTAACCCGTCGTGATTTTTTTCTTTGGATCGTAAAACGGTTTCTCGACCACTGTTGCATTCGCGCTGCCAGTCGGTAGCTCGACTTGAAGTTGGGTGCCGACCTTTTCGTGTTCGACAGCAATCATCGCCAGTGCGATGTTACGCTCAAGACGTGGTGAGTATATGGCGGATGTTACTTTTCCAACCGGCTTACCCTGGTAGTGGATTGGCCAGAATGATGTGTTCGGGCCTGGCAGCGGTGCTGCGGATATTTCAAGTCCTGCCTGCTTCCTGGATACACCGGTATCTCTTATCTTGCGCAATGCATCCTTACCGATGAATTGAATGTCTGCATCCAGATCTACCAGCCTGTCCAGCCCCAGCTCAAAGGGATTGGTATTGCTATCCATATCCGCATGATAGGACAGCATACCGCCCTCGATGCGTCTGATAGTAGAGGTATGACCGGCAACAAGACCATGTGCCGCGCCAGCTGCCATTATTTTATCCCACAGTTCATTGCCACGTGATCCATCGCGCAGGTAGAGTTCGTAGCCGAGTTCACTGGACCAGCCGGTTCGTGACACGATAAGCGGAATGCCGTCGAGTTCCCTTTCCTCCAGCCAGTAGTAACGCAGATCGGCAATACTGTCGCCGAACAGGTCTGTCATGATCTTGCCCGAGACCGG
Source organism: uncultured Granulosicoccaceae bacterium (assembly GCA_964393885.1). Classification (GTDB taxonomy): domain Bacteria; phylum Pseudomonadota; class Gammaproteobacteria; order Granulosicoccales; family Granulosicoccaceae. Next base: position 64,556 of record CAYMVV010000006.1, read on the forward strand.
ACCCTGCAGCTGTAATGGAGATACATCAGGCTCGGTGATTTTAACATCCATACCGCTATTAACCGCGACACCCTGTGCCCACAACAATACATCACTGTCGGCTAGTGATATCCAGAAATGGTTTTCACCAAGACGCAGAAGAATCGGGTCGTTCAAAATGCCGCCGTCCGCATTGGTGATCAGTACATATTTACACTGCCCGACGGCACAGTTGCGAAGGTCTCGCGAGGTAAGCAGCTGCGTAAATCTTGCTGCATCGGGCCCGGTGATTTCAACCTGACGTTCAACGGCTACATCACAGAGAATAGCGGTTGATACCAGGTTCCAGAAATTCTGCTCCGGGCTGCCAAAGTCACGAGGGATATACATGTGGTTATAGACAGAAAATCCTGTGGCACCGGATCTTAGCGTGGCATCGAAATAGGGAGATTTTCGAATTTGCATGCCAAAGCCAAACTCGTTACTGGTGTCGGTAGTCATAGTGGTCGCTCAGACTCAGGGGGATGCAGCGATGGTGTTGCAGCAGTACAGGTCTATAAAAGTTCGATATATTCAGGACCGATACCGCAGCAGCCGCCAAAAATACAGGCACCATGAGACTCCCATTCATCGACCAGACTTGCATAGTGTTCCGGGGTAATTTCGGACCTCAACGGCGCTTCATCACTGTTGGCTTGCGCATCAGATCTGCGTGGCGTAAAAGAATTGCCATATCCCCCCAGCATCATGGTCGGAGCATGCCTGTCTCGCTGAGGCGCCACTGTGGCCAGTGCCTGCCCGATGACCTCGGGTATGCTGCAATTGAATAGCAGAGCATCAACGCCGACTTCCATCGCAAGCGCAAACGCATCATTCACCTTTTCACCCGAACGCAGGCGCGGATCATCTAGATCGGGTTCATCGATGAGACTAAACGAAAGCCAGACCGGCTTTGTACTGTGTTCAAGTGCTGCGGCCACTGCTGTTGCTTCAGCGATACATGACATGGTTTCCGCCTGCCAAAGGTCAACGCTTGGATCGAGTGCTTTAACTATCGACGGGTAAATCTGGTTTGCCAGTGCCTCATTGAACAGGTCTGCTCGATACGATCCACTGAGAGGTGGCAGACTACCGCCAACTCTCACTGCGGGCATGCCATCGGCCATCGCACCCTGTGCGGCCTGTCTGGCAAGTTCTCCGGCCAGCGCAGTTAAGCGAACGCCGTCTCTGGCAAACTGCTCATCGCCAAGATGAAAAGGCACCACCGCATAGTTATTGGTCGTTATGATCTGTGCACCGGCATCAATAAAACTGCGGTGCACTGCCACTACTGTATCGGGAGCCTGCATTAACGAGAGCGCCGACCACTCGGGCTGCCTGAAGGGTGCGCCGACTCGCTTGAGTTCACGCCCCATGCCACCGTCCAGTATTATTCGGTTCGCCACCATCACCTCTAATAGACAAGAACTACAAGAGGTGAGTATGCCGATCTTTCACCGTATTGTCTCTACTACGCTCTAGTACACAAACGACGCTTTTTTACCGGCCGTATTTACATAACACGGTCGTCTTTGGCGAACCAGCAAAGGTTCGAACACAGAGTCTGTTGGCTAGCGCCCGAAGTCATCAGTTACACGAACAATGTCGTCTTCATCAGACGGATGAGACGGATTTGAATGCTGCCAGATTTCAGCCAGCACACCCCACGAATCGAGTCCGACTATGCGGTGACGCAGTTCGGTACCAATGCGTATAACATCGCCAATTGCGTGAGTCTGCACTTTGGTTTCTGCATCTGTGTCACTCAGCATGACACCGGCTTTGCCGTTCACCACTTTCCAGATTTCTGTACGGCGATGATGGTACTGCCAGGAAAGTCGCCTTTCAGGCTCTACAATGAGAATTTTCGGGCTGAGTTTTTGTTCACCCAATGCGATCTCACCACGTTCTTCAGCAAAGTAGGTCTCGATGAATTTGGCTGTTTGATCTTCGTCGATCACATAGAAACCACCCCAGGGGCGATCTGAGTCGATTGAGGTAGCATTCAAACCATATTGCGTCAGTTCAGCTGCTACCGCCTGAAAGATTGCCTGTTTACTGGAATTGATATTAGCTTTGGTCATTGATTCAATTACACCAGAAGGTTTGGGTAAAGAGGCTAAACAAGTGTGAACGAGGGGCCTCACTGCAGGCAATGCGTAAACTCATACACATGCCATCCATTGCTATTCGACCGAATTACAAAAATCGCGAGTACGCATACCGGACTGAGTACACAGAATTCGATTTCGGTGTCAGGCTTTCATTCTGGTGGTGTTTTTGTGACGTGACTCAGCCCACATTTCGACAAACTTCCAAGTGCCTGTCCGAGAATGGAGGCTGTTCGAGAATGGAGCAGTCCGGAATAGAGCATGAATGATCTACCACGGACGCGCTCTGTTGAAAAAAGGTCTCCGACAGGAATTACCCTGCTAAGGTGCGGAAGTTACCCGCCAAATCACATCGCCAACATCATCCGCTACCAGCAGCGATTTATTCGGGCCGAGTGTCACTCCCACTGGTCTGCCGTAAGAGTGCTTTTCGTCATCTGACAGAAAGCCGCTGAGGATGTTTCTCGGTGGCCCGCAGGGCTTGCCGTTGCTGAACGGCACAAACACAACGGCATAGCCGCTCAGCGTGCTGCGGTTCCAGGAACCGTGTTGACCGACCACCATGCCATCTTCGTCGAACCCGGCCAGTGTGCCGCCTGGCATCCAGCACAAGCCGAGCGACGCTGTATGTCCACCCAGTGCATAGTCGGGGTCGATTGCTTTGGATACCATCGCGCTATCCTGCGGTACTCGATCATCGATGGTTTGCCCCCAGTAACAGTAGGGCCAACCGTAAAACCCGCCTTCCTGTACCGAAGTCAGATAGTCCGGCGGTACTTCGTCGCCCAGTCCATCGCGCTCATTAACCACTGTCCACAGCACACCGGTTGCGGGTTCCCACGCCATGCCCACCGGGTTGCGAAGCCCTGAGGCAAAAATTCTGGACTGCCCGTCTGCCACAGTTACCTCGAAAATTGCGGCACGCCCCTGTTCGGCTTCAAACCCCTGATCTGCGATATTGGTTAACGATCCAACACCGACATACAGCTTTGTTTTATCGGCACTGGCAAGCAGGCTGCGCGTCCAGTGCCCGTCCGGCTTGAAATCAACGATTGGTGTTCCGGCGCCTTCTATATGATCGGCTCCTTCCACATAGTTGAAAGAGACCAGGCCGTCCGTATTACCAACGTAGAACTTGCTCCCTATCAGCGCCATTCCAAATGGTTTGTTCTGATTTTCAAGAAAGATTTTTTGTACCTCGGCCACACCATCTGCGTCGTCGTCTCGCAACAGGGTAATCCGATTAGCAGATACCCCCACTGCAGCCGCTCTTTTCATGGTGCTGTAGATCGCATAGTCAAAGGCGGTCTTGATCGGTGACGGTGTCTCCGATGCTTCCGCTACAAGGACATCATTGTTCGGTAGAACCTCTATCCAGCGCGGATGTTTTAAACCAGTAGCAAATGCGTTAACAGATAACCCGGGTGCGGCCGTGGGTGTGTGGCCATTGATCCAGCCTTTTGCACTTGGCATCTTTAGCGTTGGTATACCCTGCGGTTTCGCTTCGGGGATCTGCGGGGTGCTGCCCACCACCGGCTCGTGTGTGTTGCCACCAAAGCGGCGCATAAGAATTGCCGATGCACCGATCATGGCGACCAGCCTGGCAAAAATTTGCGATGGTTCGATGCTCATAGTCGGGCCTGACCTGCTGCGAAAAAAATATTGTACTGCATTTGTTCACCGCATGAGCATCCCGAGACTGTGGCTGGCTGACATTCGTCAACTGTAACGAACTGTGACCATGAGCCCTATCAGGAACAAAAAAGTGTATAATAAACCGACACTTATGAGGACACGCCTATGAAAATCAACTCAAATGACCTGACCCCGCATCAGTCAGATTCCGGCTTTGATCGCAAGCGCAGGCTCGCACTGAAAATGATTGGCGGCACCGCTGTACTGGCTACCGGTGCGGCTTTTTCATCAGCTCATGCGCTCAGCACAAATGCCGCAGACGCTGCTTCAGACAGCAACACGATAGATACCGTGGGGCACCACAGGCCTGGTGCTGAACTGACCATTTCACTGTCGGTTGATCCTGAGCCTACCATTCGCATTACCAACCACTCGGACAAGCTGATTATTTTGCGACATGTATACCCCGGCATTATTCACGCAGGCGCGAAAACTTTTGATGTGAACTCGATATTTGAAGGAAGCGCTTATGCCATCGGTGCTGGCAGATCCCGCGTCGTTTCTGTCGGAGAAACCGTAGCCACACAGGCAGAGCGAGATTTCCCCAGGCATCTCTATGCCAGGCAGCCACAGCGTATTGTGGCGGTAACAGGGCGTAACTATGCAGGAATACTGGCTAACTCTACCCGAAGCTTTTTCGCATAAAACACATTGCTAACGTAAACCCGGGGCACGTGTGACGCTTTGACCGCGTCGCATGTGCTTTTGCAAAAAATTTAATCGCATTCCAACACGCGTGTACTGGATAAAAACACAGCGCATTTTAAAAAACCAGAGCGTTTAAAACCAGAGTACTAAGAACCAGGGCGTTAAGAACCAGAGCGCTAAGAACCAGAGCGAATAACAAAAACCGGATGCGATAACGAATCACAAAAAAGAATGGAGGCACTATGGCCTCCATTGCTTGAACTGCTCTTTTTGCGTTACTTGCACATACCACTGTGCAGGTACGACCGGATGTATATGTCCCGGCTCAGGTCACCAGATCAGTCTTCTATAGCACTGAATTGTTGCTCGGTCACCTCGCGAGGATACAATACTACTTCAACGCGCCGATTCAACTGCCGTCCTTCAAACGTTTCATTAGAGGCAACCGGAGCATACTCGCCGTAGCCTACTGCAGACAATTGATGCGGATCAATATTTGACTGATACTGCATGTGCCGAACTGCCGCCGCTGCGCGTGCGACCGACAGCTCCCAGTTTGTCGCGTAAACATTCTTCAAACGGCCGCGAATCTGAAGATTGTCAGTATGACCCTCGACCACGATTCGACGATCCTCAAATGTACTGATTATCTCGGCCAGTTTTTTCAGATTTTCACTACCTTTTTTGGTCAACTCGGCACTACCGACAGCAAAAAAGTCTGCGTTGCCAAGGCGCAACGGAATAGAGTTATCAGCTCGAGGGTTCTGAACAGTGACGTTTTCAAGCTTTGCAGCCTGCAGTTCCGCAGTCAGTGTTGCGCGAAGCTTTTCCGCTTCCGAAAAGACAGCATCACGTTCGGCCTCAACTGTGCTCTTCTCCAGCAACAGTGCATTGAGCTGTGCGGAGGCGTCGCGAAGCTTGCCTTCAGCTTGTGACAACTTCACTCGCAGGTCTTTCGCCTCTTCGAGTCCGTTACCCTGCAATTTATCGTAGCGGCTTTGCAGAGCCGCAAGTTTGTCCGCGGTCGCCTGCTCTTTGCTTTCAAGGCTCGCAATCAGATTATGCAGGTTCTCCATGGTATCGTCAGCTCGCTCGCTTTCCGCCAATAGCTGCGTTCGCTTGCCTTGCAGAGCTTTCAGTTGCTGTTCCAGATCTGCTATACGTCCATCGCGATCGCTGACGTCGCTTGCAGCTTTACTGCTGATATCGTTGAGTTCTGCAACGAGTTCACTGACGCGGCTATTCAATTGAACGAGGTCACGATCACGTCGATCAAGCTGCTTTTGCAGCGCGCCTTTCTCTCTTTTAAGTTCAGATTGTACGGACGCGAGCTGAGACGCAGCGAGCTTTTTTGCTTTATCGAGCTCGCCCTGCAACGACACACCGTTAGACTTAAGACTGCTTATACTGGCTTTGGCCTGAGCGCGATCTGTAGTCAGCTTTGCAACTTTATCGTCCAGTTTGCCGATGTGGGAATTGAGTTTGCCAATTTCATTGTGCGACGACGCGAGTTGGTCATTTAAATCTTCCAGCTCGGCTCTCGCCACAGTGAGTTGACTGGTAACATCTTCCAGATCGGTACGTGCAGCTTGCAGATCCTGCTTGCGGTTCTGCAGCTCCTTATTGGCAAATTGCAGCTTGCCATTGACCTTGTCAAGATCTGCAGTGAGCTTGCCTTTCTCGCCTTCGAGCGTCTTTTTTTGCGCAAGCAATTCGTCTCGTTGTTTTGTCCTGGCCTCTACGTCACCCTGCAGGCTGACAATATCATCCTCCAGTGCCGCTACGGTCGCTCGCGACTGTGCATGCTGTTGCTGTTCTGCCTCCAGCGCACCGCTGACATCTTTAGTCTGCGACTGAAACAGTCCCAGCTTGCCAGTCAGGCTCTCACGCTCCGACAGCAGGCTGTTAGCACGCTTGTCTGCGGTATCGCGCTCAACCCTGAGGTTTGCGATTTCATCCAGCGCTTTATTTCTTTCAGTCTTCAAGCCAGATAATTCGTCACGCGTGTTACGCAGTTGCTGCCGGGTGTCGGCAAGGCGCTCTTCCGCGAGGGCTAACTGACGGCCTTTATCTTTCAATTTGTCTTCGGTCGCGTCGAGCGTACCCTCAAGTTGCTCACCAGCCACTTGTTGGACATCAAGCTTGTCAGTCAGAGCTTTTAGCTGGTTTTCACGATCGGCCAGTTGATCGGCCGCGGTAGCAACATTAGTGCGCAGCGTATCAACGGTGCCTCGCTGATTATCGATTTCGCCAGCCAGTACCGTAATATCGTCGCGCGCGCTGTCTCGTTCCGCCTGCACCAGACTCAATTGCTGATTCAGATCGTCGCGCTCGGCTAACAGAGCGTCATGCTTGCCATTCGCATCATAGAGGTATTGCTCCAGCTCCTCGATTCTTTGCCTTAGAGCAATCATTGTCTGCTGAGCATTTTTGAACAGTACGCTCTCAGCACGATAGCGTGCCTCGATCATCTCCTTTATGCGCTCCGACATCGTGTCGACTTCCTGATGATTCGCATCAACCTCGGCACGCGAGCTTTCCATGGTGATCGAATGTGTCATCACTGTGGAGGTCGGGGCATTGACTTCGGACAGCCGCGTTTGGTTTATTTGCGAGAGAGTCTGTGTCGAGCCTTCCGCAGTCGCCGATTGTGCCAGTGCGACCGAGTCAACGACAACGAGCGACTGCGCTACCGCTATGGATAGCACACTGGCCACCAACAGCGACGCACGCCTGGAGTCAGTGGGGGGAAAACAGCGGTTACTCAGTGTTTTTCCGGAACTGCGAATATATTTAAAACCATAGCTATTTTGGCTCACGTCCGTAGACCCTCTTCTGCCCATAACACCTACTCTCGTTTAATTCGGTTCAGACGCAATGCAAAAAGCGTGCAGAATAAGGCGAGCATCATTCAGTGAGTCGTTTTCCAATGCTATCGAGACGGGAGATTTGTCAGGGCGCTTTCGCAGCAATGACGCTTCTGCCAAGCAGACTGCTGTACACTGAAGACAGGATGGTGTGGCCTTACCTGACTCCCGACGTTGTGCTGGCTGTTATCAATTGAGTTAATCGATTGGTAAACGTCGATGACCCATAACAGCCAGTACAAGCTTACAGGTACAACAACACTTTTAGTTTATGCTCCCGCCAATAAAACAGCGTTGGCGATGCGTTTCGTCAATTCTATGGTCACTAAACGAATCAAAGGTCGATCACAATGGGTACAGCAGCAGTATTTGGTCTGGGGTCGATGGGCTCCGGGATTGCAGCATCACTTCATGAAGCTGACCACAGTGTTTACGGACTTGATGTCGTACCCGCTTCGGTTGAGAAATTTACCGCCAGCGGAGGCCTGACCGGCCAGCCTGCAGACATAGCAAGTAAGCTTGATGCAGCTATCGTCGTGGTGCTTAATGCCTCTCAAACGGAGTCCGTATTGTTCGGAGACACTGGTGCCGGTGTTGGTAAAAGCGATGTTGGTAAAAGCAGCGGTATCGTAGAATTAATGAGACCCGGTTCCGTCGTCGTGTCCTGTGCAACTGTGGCCCCCGTGTTCGCCAGAGAAATGTCGAAGCGGTGTGGCAAACTGGGTATCCACTACCTCGACGCACCCATTTCCGGTGGTTCATTAAAAGCATCCAGGGGACAGTTGTCAGTTATGGCGTCAGGTAGCGATGACGCGTTTACAGCAGCCGGACCTTTCCTTGAGGCGATGGCCGAGAAAGTTTTTGAACTCGGAAATGAAGCGGGTGCGGGGTCGGCGATGAAAGCGGTTAATCAATTGTTGGCCGGCGTGCACATTGCCACAATGGCAGAGGCCCTGACCTTCGGTATGACACAGGGCGTGCAACCTGCAAAATTTGTTGAAGTTATTTCGCAATGTGCAGGCACCAGCTGGATGCTGGAGAATCGTGCACCGCATATTGTCGAAGGCGATTACCAACCGCACTCAGCCGTGGATATCTGGCTAAAGGATCTGGGCATTGTGCTGGATATAGCAAAAGACGCGAAGTTCAGCGCACCGGTGACCGCCGCTGCGCTACAACAATTTGTCGCAGCATCCGGTCAGGGTCTGGGCCACGAAGACGACGCTGCGGTAGCCAAGGTATATGCTGGTAATGCCGGAATCACGCTTCCGGGTAGCTGACGGAATATCCTGCCGGGGGCCTTCATTTTTGTCCAAAACGAAGCAATAGGGGTATGCCCTTCAGGCAGACCTACTTTTAAAACGGCAAAAGTAGGCAAAACCGTTTTGCGGCCAATCAGCCCATTCAGAAGACGGAGGACGGAGGACGGAGGACGGACAACAGAAGACAGAAGACAGAAAAATCAGACTCTGACAACTCCCGAATCGTCTGTCCTCTGCCCTCTGTCCTCTGTAATCTGTACCACAATCCATGGCGCGCCGACCCGCTTGCACGAGCACTCTCAAAACTGATTAATCGCGGGTAGATCAAGATCTAAAGCAAGAGCAAGAGCAATTCTTTATTGGTTCAACTTGCTTTTTGAAGAATTTTTTAAGTAACGAAATTACCTGACTTACACGCTGTATTGTGCATAGTTGCAGCACATCCGCTGCTTTTTCTATAAACCGGAGTATCCCTTTTGGCTGTGAAAGAATCGGCTGTCAAAGAATCGGTCAAGCCAGCCAGAGTGAACCGTATCGCGCGGGGTGCTGCGGGTATACTCATCGGTATTGCACTGCTGGCTGCGATGGATGCAGTTGCGAAGCTGCTGGTCATTGATGGCATTCATGCTTTGCAAATCCTTGCAATGCGCAGCGTTATTATTGTCGTCGCACTGCTCGTGCTGTTCGCAGCTAAACGTAACCTCAATGAGTTGCGCCCTACCCGCCCGTGGATTCAGGCGATCAGGGGCATTGTTGGTATCATCGCACCACTGGCTTTTTTTCTCAGTCTCAAGTCTCTGCCACTTACCGATGCGGTGGTCACTTTTTTCACTTCCGCATTTGCCATCACTATTGTCTCTGCTTTGCTGTTGAAGGAACGTGTGGGCGTGCATCGCTGGTGTGCGGTAATCGTGGGTTATATCGGTGTTGTTATAGCGATGTCTCCATCGGGCACCGGCAGTCTCGGCGGCTATGCCCTGGTGCTGGTTTCAAGCGTGGCATATGCCGGGTTATTTACTTCCGGGCGCTGGCTTACAGAGACAGAATCTATTTCGTCGCTGGTGTTTAGTTATAACGCCGGTTCGGGTCTGGTGGCCTGCCTGCTGTTGCCGTGGATCTGGAGCACCATGCAACCGGGTGACTGGATGCTGATGTCACTGCTATCACTACTTGCTGTGACCGGGCACTTTGCAATGACCTATGCGTTTTCAGTTGCTGAAGCCTCTTCAATTGCCCCTTTTGAGTACAGCGCTCTGCTGTGGGCAATTCTTTTTGATTATTTGCTATGGGACAGTCAACCTGTTGCCGCAACGTTGCTTGGAGCCGTCATAATTGTGGCGAGCGCTCTGTATGTGCTAAGGCGAGAAAAAATCAATCAACGAAAAGAACAGGCGAGCGCCTGGTCGTAAGGGCATTGTCTTAAGGGCATTGTCTTAAGGGCATTGTCTTAAGGGCATTGTCTTAAGCGCGAAGACTCAACCGCGGTGTCGCAACCACAATTTCACAACCAACAATAGCAGTACCGCGAAAAACACCAGCAGAAGTGGCGCCACGCGGAACTCGCCTGACAAAGTTGAAGCAAAACCACTGAACTCCTTGACCGCACCGCCAATGCTTGCAAAAAATAACGGCCGGACCCAGCCCGCCAACACGGTCGCCAGGAAAAACACGGACGCTTGTATACCGGCAACTGATGCGATGCTACTGGCGGCCGCACTGGGTAACACCGGCGTTAGACGCAGCACCATCCCGCTGATCAGTGGTTCCGACCCGGTCACTCGGCACACACCGGACTTTTCCAGTAACACATTCACTTTGTCCTGCAGCCCCCAGCGGTTTCGCTGCAGACAAAAGCGACAGAGCCAATAGATTGGCCAGATGGCGATGCACTGCATTAACATATAGATAACAACCGACGGCAACACCCCGAATACAAATCCTGCCCCAACCAGTAACAGTGAGCCACTGGGTACAATCAACAGCTGCAGCGACAGGCTCAGTGCTGCAAAACCGAGTAGCCATGCGGTCTGCGTAGAATGATGCTGCTGAACACGTAACAGATACTCAACGCTGGTGACGACGAGCTCGGTCACAGTGGCAAAACCACCGAGCAACACCACCCATCCAGTGGCAACAACGGAACCTGCAACCAGTAAAATCACCAGTAACACCGGCCATCTGGAACGCTGTGCTAGCAACGGTGACAGCCATGTAATTTTGTTAACGTCATGTTTTTCATTGTCAGAAAAGGAAAGAGCGACTCACAGGCAAGCGCTACTCACTGAAAATTACCATCGCGCTTAAAGCATTGCTCTTGAATAATTGCACTTAAACAATTGTTCTCAAACGTAAGCAGGCAAGGGTTTGGACTTATTTTTTTAAAGGCACGAAAACTCGAAGTTATCCGGCACTGAGGTGCGTGCCTGTTCCCCTATCAGAACAACAAGTGGCCGTTGCCAAGTATCAAAAATAGCCTATATTTAAAGAAGCATATTAATCCTGTCTGCGCCCCGAAAGCGATTGCGCACAGGGCAATGGAGAGATGTTTTGAAAAATTCAGTCAGTTACGACCGTCGCAGCTTTCCGCGACAAAATCTGGCCTATCCACTCAATGTGGATTCTCAGGTGTCAGGACGAAAATTCGGTCAACTGGTTGATGTCTCACTGGAAGGACTCAGGGTTCTCTGCCATGTCCCGATCAAGCGTGAGCAGGTATACGAGCTCTCTTTCCATCTGCCGCCGGAGGTCTACGGCGACGATGAAATCAATTTTTCAGCGCGCTCCATCTGGACTCGTCCGGGTCCGCGCCGGGGCACCAGTCTTTCCGGCTTCAAGGTACTGCAGTACTGGCAGCGAACCAATAATCATGTGGCCTTGAGCAGCGCGATCAGCGACTATGAAAGTTTCCTGCGGGCGCTTTAACCCAATGCTGTAACCTGGCAGCATTCGCCCCGGCAAGCGGTGTGCTGTCGCCAGAAGACTGAAGGAAGAAAGCAGAAAGCAGAAAGCAGACTCTGACAACTCCTGTATCGTCTGTCCTCTGTAATCCGCCCTCTGTCATCTGTACCGCCCTCCATGGTGCGCCGACCCATTCGCACAATCACTCTCAAAACTGATTAAACAAGGGTACTGTGCGGGCTCGGCTCCAGGCTCTCAATCTGTGCCGTCGTGTGCTACCTCATTTTCAGGCGGAAGTTGAACAGCAGTGATGCCCTGAAAATACACTATTATCTCTGGCCCTTATCGGGCGTAAAATGTGGTGCTGTCAGGCAGACTGTGCAGCGCAGAAAATCCACCCACCCGTCACCAGGAAAAGTCAAACATGGCCGAACTACCCTCGCACGCCAGAGTCGTGATCATCGGCGGAGGCGCTGTCGGTGCCTCGACACTGCTGCATCTGACCAGAGCCGGCTGGACTGACTGTGTATTGCTCGAGAAAAACGAACTGACATCCGGCTCAACCTGGCATGCGGCGGGCAATGTACCGACGTTTTCTGCTTCGTGGTCTGTGATGAATATGCAACGTTACTCCGCCGAACTCTACCGCGGATTGGCGCAAGCGGTTGACTACCCGATGAACTACCACGTGACCGGTTCGATACGGCTGGCACATTCGCTCGAACGGATGCAGGAATTCGAGCGCGTCAAGGGTATGGGCAGATATCAGGGCATGGACATCGACATGTGTACGATTGGCGATCTGAAAGATCGCTACCCGTTTCTTGAGACGCATGATCTTGAAGGTGGCTTGTACGATCCTTACGACGGCGACATCGATCCGGCGCAGCTGACTCAGGCCTATGCCAAGGGCGCGCGTGATGCAGGCGCAAAAATCATCCGCTTTTGTCCGGCGACTGGTGTCAAACGCGAAAACGACGAATGGATCGTCAGCACGGAAAAAGGCGAGATTCGCTGCGAGTACGTGGTTAATGCGGCAGGTTATCGGGCACAGGAAGTGGGCCGCTGGTTCATTCCGTTCGGTGGTCGCGAAGTGCCTATGATGACAATGAGCCATCAATATCTGTTAACCGAGGAGATACCCGAGCTCGAGGCGTGGTCGAAATCTACCGGCGAAAAATTGCCGCTGCTGCGTGACGTCGACTCGTCTTACTATCTGCGGCAGGAAAAAAACGGATTGAATCTCGGCCCTTACGAGCGCAACTGCAAGGGCCACTGGATGACCGGTGATGACCCGATGCCGGATGACTTTTCATTCCAGTTGTTTGGCGACGACCTGGAGCGAATCGAGTGGCATATCGAAGATGCCATGGCCCGCGTTCCCATACTTGGAGCGACTGGCATCAGCAAGTGCATCAACGGCCCGATCCCCTATACACCGGACGGCAATCCACTCATTGGACCCATGCCCGGGGTACCCAATGCCTTCGAAGCCTGTGTGTTTACCTTTGGGATTGCACAATCCGGTGGCGCCGGCAAGGTCATGGCTGAATGGATAACTGAAGGTGCAACTGAATGGGATATGTGGTCGTGTGATCCACGCCGTTTTACCGGCTTCTGCGATCAGGACTATTGCAACAAGAAAGGCATGGAAGTATACGGTCACGAGTATGCCATGCATTTTCCTCATCATGAGTGGCCGGCAGCACGTGATAAAAAACTGTCACCGGTGCACGACGAGATCGTCAAACTCGGCGGACAGTTAGGTGCCTACAATGGCTGGGAGCGAGCTAACTGGTTCGCCCAACCGGGTGATGATCTATCCGAGGCAGCCACGCATACCTGGAAACGCGAGGGACCCTGGCTACAGCGCATACGCGAAGAGTGTCAGGCGGTGAGCAATGCAGCAGGCATACTCGATCTGCCGGGTTTTTCACGCTATCGACTTCAGGGTGCTGGTGCCCGCGACTGGTTGCTGGGCATGATTACCGGCAATGTGCCTAAAACCGGACGATTGGGTTTAGGCTACTTTGCAGATGAAAAAGGTCGCATCGTCACCGAGATGTCTATCATGGCTATCGACGACGATTTCTTTTTTCTAACCACCGCCGCCACGGCCGAATGGCACGATTACGAATGGCTGCAATCACACCTGCCCGCCGATAGTGCTATCGACCTGCAGAATGTTACCGATGACTTTACCTGTCAGATTCTCAGTGGGCCAAAATCTCGCGATATCATTGCCGCCTGTAGCAATGCCGATCTGTCTTTGGGCTGGCTCACTCATCAGACCACGCAAATTGCTGACAGGCACTGCCAGCTCATCCGCGTTTCCTTCGCTGGCGAGCTGGGATGGGAGATACACTCAAAAATAGCAGATACAGCCGACATCTATGCGGCAGTTATGGCCGCCGGTGCAGAGGTCGGATTAAAGCCATTCGGTATGTACGCGCTCAACTCACTGCGACTGGAAAAAGGCTATCGGGCGTGGAAAGGTGATCTGTCCACTGACTACACTGTGCTGCAAGGCGGCCTTGATCGATTCGTCAAGTGGGACAAGGAATCATTCATCGGCAAGGCAGCGCTGGTTGCCGAGAAAGAACAAGGTGTGACCAAGCGGTTCGCAACCCTGATCGTTGATGCCGATGATTGCGACGCACCGTACATGTCTACCCTCTGGCACAACGATGAAGTGGTCGGAGAGGTAACCTCGGGCGGCTGGGGGCATCGCATTGACAAGTCGATAGCACTGGCCATGTTGCGCTCGGAATTGAATGTTGCAGGTACTGAACTTGAGGTTGAAATCTACGGCCGGCGCTACCGCGCTGTGGTGCAGGAAGATCAACCGCTGTTCGATCCGGACAACAAGCGACTGAGGGCCAGCGCGTGAGAGACAAGTCTGTACCGGGTAAAGCCCGCGCAGTCATCATAGGCGGCGGGGTTGCTGGCTGCTCTGTCGCCTACCATCTTGCGAAACAGGGCTGGAAAGATGTTGTATTGCTGGAACGCATGCAACTGACCAGCGGCACGACCTGGCATGCGGCCGGGCTTATTGCACAGCTACGCGCGACTAAAAACATGACCCGGCTGGCTAAATACAGCCAGGAGCTCTACGGTGAACTGGAACAGGAAACCGGTGTCGCCACTGGCTTTAAACGATGCGGGTCGATTACCGTTGCGCTGACTGAAGAGCGCAAGGAAGAAATCTACCGGCAGGCATCGATGGCGCGGGCCTTTGATGTACTGGTAGAGGAAATCTCGCCAACGCAAGTCAAACAGCGTTACCCGCATCTGAATGTCAGCGACGTTACCGGCGCGGTCTATCTGGAAAAGGATGGTCAGGGCGATCCAGCCAATATAGCCCTGGCTCTGGCCAAAGGGGCGCGTCAAAACGGAGCATCGGTGATAGAGGGAGTCAAAGTCACCGCTATAAATAAAACCAATGGACGTGTCAGCGGTGTCAGCTGGCAGCGTGATGGTGGTGACGGTATAGAGGAAAACCTGCAAGGCACTATTGAAGCAGACTATGTTGTTAACTGTGCCGGCATGTGGGGCCATGAGATTGGTCGCATGGCAGGCGTTAACGTTCCACTGCAAGCCTGTGAACACTTCTACATCGTGTCCGAGAGTATCGACGGTTTGACGCAGTTGCCAGTGCTGCGAGTGCCGGACGAGTGCGCCTACTACAAGGAAGACGCGGGCAAAATGTTGCTCGGTGCATTTGAACCCGTATCAAAGCCCTGGGGCATGAATGGTATTCCGGAAGATTTTTGCTTCGATCAGCTACCGGAGGATTTTGACCACTTTGAGCCAATCCTTGAGCAGGCAGTTAATCGTATGCCACTGCTGGGAGAAGCCGGTATACATACCTTTTTCAACGGCCCTGAAAGCTTTACACCGGATGATGCCTATCATCTGGGTGAGGCGCCGGAATTACAGAATTACTTTGTCTGTGCCGGCTTTAATTCTGTCGGCATTCAGTCATCCGGTGGTGCCGGTATGGCGCTCGCCTACTGGATGGAACATGGCCACCCGCCTTTTGATTTAAGCGATGTCGATATCCGTCGTATGCAGCCGTTTATGGGTAATAAAACCTATCTAGTCAACCGGGTCACCGAGACACTGGGGCTACTATACGCAGACCACTATCCGTATCGACAAATGGCATCTGCCAGAGGCGTACGTCGCACACCGCTGCATGAACATCTCAAACAACAGGGCGCTGTGTTTGGCGAGGCCGCTGGCTGGGAACGCGCCAACTGGTTTGCGAATCCGGGGCAGGATGCCGAGTATCACTATAGCTGGAAGCGGCAGAACTGGTTTGAAAACGCCAAAGCCGAGCACATGGCTATTCGAACCAACGTCGGTATGTATGATATGACCTCGTTTGGGAAAATACGCATCGAGGGCTCCGACGCCGAAGCGTTTTTGAACCGTGTGTGCGGTAATAATCTGTCGGTAGATGTGGGCAAAATTGTCTATACGCAAATGCTCAACGAGCGCGGTGGCATAGAGGCGGATGTCACTGTTACACGCCTGTCCGAAACTGTCTTCCTGATGGTAACGCCGGCAGCAACGGTGATTCGCGATATGGCATGGCTTCATCGCCAGCGTGGCGACGCCAATGTCGTTGTTGTCGATGTCACCCCCAGTGAAGGCGTCATCGCGGTCATGGGCCCCAACGCAACACAGGTGTTGAGTGCAGTGAGTCCCCACGACTGGTCAATTGCGAACCACCCGTTTGGCACCGCCACATCGATTGAAATCGGTATGGGGCTGGCTCGCGCTCACCGGGTTACCTATGTGGGTGAGTCCGGCTTTGAAATCTATAGCTCATCTGATCAGACAGCGCATATATTCGAAACACTGCTTGAAGCCGGTGCAGCGTTTGACTTGAAATTGTGCGGAATGCATATGATGGATTCCTGCCGCATAGAAAAGGCCTACCGGCATTTCGGTCACGACATCACCGACGAAGACCACGTTCTCGAAGCGGGTCTCGGCTTCGCTGTAAAAACCGACAAGCCTGACTTTATCGGTCGCGATGCAGTAATGCGTAAGAAAGACGAAGGTTTGAAAATGCGCATGGTGCAGTTCAAGCTTGAGGAAGCAGAACCTTTGCTGTACCACAACGAACCCGTTATTCGTGACGGCAAGATTGTCAGCTACCTGACATCGGGCAACTATGGCCACGCGCTGGGCGCTGCCATCGGGCTTGGCTATGTACCGTGCGAGGGACAGTCAATCGACGATGTTAAAAGCTCGAGCTACGAAATTGAAATTGCGGGTACACGAGTGAAAGCGCAGGCCAGTATTGCACCAATGTACGACCCCCGGTCTGAACGAGTACGCCAGGCCTGAGACGTGGTTAGCGAGATATCGTGCGGGCTAGTTAACTGTGCTGCTCGTCTTACCCGTCTGGTACCCGTCTGGTACCCGTCTAATACCCGTCAGTGCATGGCTGGAATATGCCTGTAGCTCTCACCGGTGGTGCTCTACGACGACAAATCGCTCCTCACTGGTGACGGGTTGATAGTACTGACTGATGGCCTCAAACATCTCGATGGTATCAGTTGCCCGTTGCTGAGGATTATCCCGAGCTCTCTGCGCGAGTTGCTTTTTGCACAAGCTGTCGTCGCAGACGATAACGTGCAGTTCATGATCTACACCCGTGGCTTCGAGTATTTTGCGAAACCAGTTTCGTTGCCCCGTTGTATTAGCCGGAAAATCCATCACTACTGACAGGCCTCTGCTCAACATCGCCTCCACTACCGGTTGAAACACCGCCCTGACCTTGCGAGCTCTGTCACTGTAACCTTGTACGTCGACAATTTCATCCGGGTAAAGACGCGCCAGTATCTGGTCTTCGCTAAGCAATAGCGCATCCTTATCGTTTGCTATCTGCAGTGCGAGCGTAGATTTGCCCGAGGCCATTTTTCCGCAAAAAAAATAGAGTGTACCGGTACTATTCACTACGTTATGACTCTTTGTGTCCAGCGCGATTGCCCATCGCTCAATCTAGCTTGTATGTCGGCCATCTTCAATAACTGTTATCTCGCATAACCGCTGATCGGAGCAATAGCCGCAACAGTGCCAACCGGCACGATGCACTGTCACACCTTAAAATCGAGCTCAACACTATGCAAAACACTAAAAGCGAATTGCTATCTATGTGAAATGTTTCACAGCCAGCCTGCACCTGATTCGCGTTTCCCTAACGGGTCCTTCACAATAATTAACAGTGAAATTTCTTTCCCACTCAATACATTAGGACTGCCGCCGATAGCATTAACAAGCTCGCTCTATCCAACCCGGCCTTGAAGGGAACTCAAGCCATGACAACAGGGAGTTACTACTCAATTCGACCACGCCGTATCGGCAGATATGCCAGTACGCTCGAAGCCTCCTGGGCTCTTCACTTGCGCCCGATGTGCGACCGCATAGAATACGTCGGTGCAACCCTCAGTTCCTATGACTTTCTGGTGGTCTCTGCCGGGCGTGAAGTCGCGGTTGAAATAAAGCCGCAGCTTAATGACGACAACAGTGCGCAGCAAGACCGCTACGGTATTCCTACTATTGTCTATGAAGCCGCCGCTCGCGCCTACCAAAAGCAGGTTGAGCAGACCAGTATTCATGGTCTGGTCGTTACGCTTATCGCTACTGGCTACCCGGAAACTGCAAAATGGTTTCTGGTGTTATGTGAAGCAGATGACCGGCGCTATCGGCACAGACATATGCGCAATAGCAAGCGAGTCTTTGACGACATCAATATACGATCGCTTTCCGACTATACGATTTATGTATTAGATGGCGGTCCGGACATTGGCGACCAATTGGCTGCATGGATCACCACAGCGGTCAATCAATGTACTAAATCTGTTGATATTACCGACTACCGACAGTTGTCGGAACGCGCGAGACCCCCGCTGAGCGACAAGCAAAAAAAGAAACTTGTCAATCGGGCCAGACAGGCCGAACGCTGCCGAAATTCGCAAACCCGAACCTGACAGTTACCGCAGCAACCGATGTATCGGTTGCTGCAAGCACTACCGACTACGCCATTTCTATTTCCATTTCCGTGACAAGCTCTGGCTGCAGATTCAGTGACTGCTGCAGTGACGACAGCCATTGTTGCTCCACCGGGTTGGACTGGTCAATCACAACCTGCGCCGCCAGATACATCTCCGCGGCAGTTAAGTCGGACTCAACCAGGCTGGCCAGCTCGGCTACGGTTGGCGGATTTTCTATTTCGGCGCGCAGAAAATCGAGCACCTCTGCATCAAAGTTCTGACTACCCATTTTCTCCATGATGACCTGTTTCTCTGCCGCATCAATGTGACCATCAGACATTGCCGCTGCGATCATCGCTCGCAGCAATGCTACGCTCCTGTCCTGCAGCGGCTCTGCTTCGAGTTTATCAATCGGTGAGGCTGCAGCGTCGTCAACAGACTCTATCGTTTTGACCCGACCACCCTGAACGTTTTCTTCCCAGCGCTGCCAGGCGTTGTAAGCCAAACCGCCAATCGCCGCGACACTGCCAAGTTTTAACGCGGTTCCACCTAATCGACGACCCGCTCTTGTGCCGAGCAAAATAGCCAAGGCTCCAGCGGCAACAGCCCCGGTCTTCATGCCAGAGATCATCGCATCTCGCTGCGGCCCGGCATCCGGCACATCAAGATGTTCTTCTGCCTTCTCTAAAACCTGATCAAAGGCTCCCGATGCCATTGACTGGCCATCCGCTAAAACAGAGTCCAACACACCTTTCGCATCCATAGATTTTCTCTTCTATCTTTTCATCGGTTACTGATTTTACACGCCCCGGAGAGAGCAAGTAGCACGCCCCGGTTTCATGTTGTAAAAGTCGTTTAATATTTAGATAAGGCAGCGGGCCGGTAAACAAAAGCTCCGCAAAGTGAAAAAACGTGACTTCAGCCAATTGACAGTTACTGCTTTCAATTACCGCTCTTCAAATACCTCGGCGGTTACCATCACAGTAGCTTTGCCTGCACTACTGCCGTGATACCATTGGGTCTGTGTCAGTTCGCCGTAGCGGCAACCACCTGATACCCGGCACGTCGCATCGGTTGCGCAAAACCGATTTTTTCGATTTCAGAAAATAGCTGCTGTGCCTGTTTAACTTTACCGATTTTCAATGTTGCATCGACCAGAATTTGATAGAACAAATCCTGTTGCGCATGACTGCCACCCATGTCTGATATCGCACCGCGCGCAGGCATTAACAGCTCCACGACCTGATCATAAGCGCCACGCCGATGTGCGATCGCGGCACGTGCGGCAGGCAAAGCTCCGCTTTGGTAACGCACGCTTAATGGAAACGCCTCATCCGCGGTAGTTGACTGCATCGCTTTAATTAACTGGTCACAGGCGCTGTAGTTACCAACTGCTGCAAGGACAACTGCAAAGTGAGCACTGGTAAAGGGATTGCTCATATCCTCCAAGCGCGTCAGCACCAAATCAGCCATTTCCTCCCATCGATCACCGACATCCACGCCTGCGTGCTCGAGCCTCCACAGCATCGATGCACCATTTTGTATATCGATATACAGATCAGGCACCAGTTGCATTAGCGGGTGGTCGCGGTTGCGCACCCACTGATCATAATATTCAATAACCGCCTCGTGCTCACCGCGCTCAAGATGAAACAGGCACTGATGCCACCAGACGTGAAAGGTTAACTGGTTACAACCGCCCCACTCATTTTGCAACGGTTCAAGCCAGTCTATACCATCCTGATGCCGTCCCTGCATGTAGAGGACATGCGCCACTGCATGCGCACCCCAAATATTGGTACTGCGTAAAGCCACAGATTTTTTACCTGCGGCTTCGGCTGCAACATACTGGCAATCCTCTTCCAGATCGAACGCACGCACCGCGAGGTAGTCTGCGTAGCCGGGTACCGACTCGGACCAGGCATAATCAACTGCACTGGATATGCCGAGTGATCGATTCATATCGCCTAGCCAGAACAACTCTGACTGGCAAAGCGCAAGCGCCAATGCGTCTGTCGGGTGATCAGCAAGGATTGTTTCGAAACACGCTATTCCGTCGTATAGTTTACCCTGCGTAAAACAACCGAGGGCATCGACATAGAGACGTTCGCGTGTTGTCATGGAAGGTTGCAGCGCTCTCGCTCTGGACAGAGCATCGGCAATTTGCGGGCATAGATTGGCGTTGCGTGCACCGTGCATCAGGAGCCCGAACAAAGTGGTAGCGAAACCGCACTCCGGATCGGCCTCCATGGCGTTTAACAAGTGCGGCACCACGTCGCTCTTGCGCTGTATAAAATTTTCTACTGCCAGGCTACACGAGGCTGCAGCGGCACCATCCATTGCAGTGATTCGATGATCTCTAACGTCAGTTACCATTGCAGCCCTATCCTCGTGCCAACAGATACGATATTATTTTGTTGCAAGCGAGGCAAGCCCAGTTTTGGGTATTTTTACTCCGCCATTGCTGTCTGCGTATGCGCTTTATATACGCGCTCTGTATATACGCGCTCTGTGTGGCAGCCAGCCGCTACTCATAGCCCACGCAGGGTAGCTGTGCAGCTAGTTATCCGGGAACTGGCTTTTTGCAAGGGTGTGAGATTTCGAGCCAGATCTTTCTATCAATTGACGCGGACAATTGACGCGGACAATTGAGGCGAACAGTCGCTCTACTTTTAACGAAATTGACCGTGATAGAAGGCCGATGGACCGCGCCCGCTGTAGATCATCGGCACTCGGACAGCCAACCAGTCAGAGCGGGCTGAGATGTTGCCGATATCGCACTGCGTTTTTCTGATAGCTTTCGGCTGCCAACATCAGCTTCTTTTGCTCCTCAGCCGTGAGTTCCCTGACCACTTTCCCCGGTGAACCGATTATCAACACACCGTCCGGGTATTCCTTGCCTTCAGGTATCAGTGTATTCGCTCCGACAAGAGAATTTTTTCCTATGACACAACTGTTGAGCAGAATACTGCCAATGCCTATCAGGGATTGCTGTCCAATGGAACAGCCGTGCAGCATCACCTTATGACCAACGGTTACATTGTTGCCGATGGAGAGAGGATAGCCAGGATCAACATGCAGTACACTGCCATCCTGAATATTACTACCTTCACCAATGACAATCTGATCGTTTTCAGCGCGGACAACCGCACCAAACCAGACACTGGACGCTGGTTTCATGACGACATTTCCAATCAGTACAGCGCCCGGAGCGACCCACGCGTCGGCGGCGAGC
Source organism: uncultured Granulosicoccaceae bacterium (assembly GCA_964393885.1). Lineage (GTDB taxonomy): Bacteria > Pseudomonadota > Gammaproteobacteria > Granulosicoccales > Granulosicoccaceae. The sequence continues at coordinate 86,300 of CAYMVV010000006.1, forward strand.
TTTGGTTGAAGATCCGAACCCAGTGAGTAAACAGTCATGAGTAGCCTGCCTTGTTTCGTTGTAACCCAGTTTCGTTGTAACCCAGTTTCGTTGTAACCCAGTTTACCTGTCGCACACAGTTGATGCGACCACCTGTTGCGCAACTGATTCAAAACTCAACTGATGTTGGATGTTTCAGTTTCCGCATCAGCATCCTGAGGCATGCAGCACTTTGACTCCCTTGCATTGCCTGACACGGGGATCCGCTTATATTCTTCACTGCTCCCGTTCACTGGATTTATATCCAGCAGTCTGTTTGCACGACGGAGCAAATGCCCTGCGAATGATTTTCACATTTGCTACCGGGCACTGCCCTTTTTGAGCGGCCCCGCAGCCGCTCAGGCTGTAACCCTGAATCCGTGATCTGTACTCAGCTGTGAGAGCGGCTTTGCTGGAGCTGCTGCGTTGGAGCCGCAGCGTTAGAGCATTGCGCGAAAGTACCTCACAACGGCAATGCACGACTGGCACAGAATAGCCAGCTGCCTGCTGCGGTCCGGGTATTGCAGCGATAGTGATAATGACGTTTCTGTATCCCCTGCTAGACTCAGTCAGACACGGCGGACGACGAGCTGGAGAAGCGAGCGACTCCCCAGCAAAACCCTGCCATCGCACGCAACGGACAGTCGTGACACTGCTATCAGCGAACAGTAAACGGAAATTACTGACAAAATTGACTCGACAACCGGAGAATCTGTCTACTTGTAAAGCTTTTGATGCTCTGTTGTGAAATATTTTCTCGTTACCTTTCGTAACAAAGGCAAACCTGACCGACATTTTTCAGTAAATCAGTATTACCACAATATTTATCTTATTGAATTTATTAAATAAAACACGTTTGGACAGTAGGCAAACATCACTCTACTATGGGGCGGTCGACAAAACCGACACGCTGTCGGTAAATGACACACGCGGGCATATTGCCTGTGACTTTAATGATACCGGGGACCACGCTCCGAGGAGACAACAGCTATGAGTACTAAAAAACCGCTATACACGCCGCTTACCCGGCGTGCGGTTCTAAAGGCGAGCGCAGCAACTGTCGCGTTTGGCTCCGCACCAATGATTTTTTCAAGCAAAGCCTACGCTTACGCCAATGAGCCGAAGGGCAGTGAAGTGAAGCTTGGCTTCAACGTACCACAGAGTGGTCCGTATGCCGATGAGGGTGCAGACGAACTGCGCGCATATGAACTGGCCGTAGAACACCTCAATGGTGAAGGCGACGGCGGCATGATGAATACGTTTTCATCAAAAGCGCTCAAGGGCAACGGTATTTTGGGTCGCAAAGTAGGCTACGTCACCGGTGATACCCAAACCAAGCCTGATGCTGCACGCGCTTCTGCTCGATCTATGATTGAGAAAGATGGCGCCATCATGATCACTGGTGGATCTTCTTCCGGTGTGGCCGTAGCGGTACAGGGCCTGTGTCAGGAAGCCGGTGTCATCTTCATGGCGGGTCTGACTCACTCAAACGACACGACGGGTAAAGACAAGAAAGCCAATGGCTTCCGTCACTTCTTTAACTCATACATGTCAGGTGCGGCACTTGCGCCAATTCTCAGTGACAACTACGGTACTGAACGACGTGCCTATCACTTAACGGCTGACTACAACTGGGGTTACACCACAGAAGAAGCGGTTCGTACATCAACTGAAGCCATGGGCTGGGAAACTGTCGCCGCTGTTAAAACTCCGCTGGCACAGACTGACTTCTCATCCTACATCGCTCCGGTACAGGCTTCAGGTGCTGACGTACTTGTCCTGAACCACTACGGCGCCAACATGGTGAACTCGCTGACCTCTGCGGTTCAGTTCGGTTTGCGTAATGCCGAGGCAAATGGCAAGAACTTTGAAATTGTCGTGCCTCTGTACTCACGTCTGATGGCGAAAGGTGCAGGTGAAAACGTTAAGGGTATCTTTGGCTCTACCAACTGGCACTGGTCACTGACTGACGAAGGCTCAAAGCAATTTGTTAGCTCCTTCGGTGAAAAGTACGGCTTCCCGCCAAGCCAGGCTGCTCACACTTGCTACGTACAAACCCTGCTGTATGCAGATGCTTGTGAACGTGCTGGTTCTCACAACCCATGTGCGGTTGCTGAAGCGCTCGAAGGCTTTGAATTTGATGGCCTGGGCAATGGTCCTACTCTGTACCGCGCAGAAGACCATCAGTGCTTCAAAGACGTTCTGGTTGTGAAGGGTAAAGAAAACCCGACCTCTGAATTCGATTTACTCGAAATCGTTGAGGTAACTCCAGCTGCTAAAGTCACTTACGATGCCTCTATCTTCGGTGGCGAACTGGGTACTTGTAACGCTGGTTAAACAGCAACCCGATTTTGCGCTGGCGTGCATCTGCGCCAGCGCAATACCTGATATCTCTAAAGCTTGCGATCACCCCGGTTGCGGCCAACTTCGAAACGACTGCAATGGAAACCTCTGCTCTCTTACTGCAGGTCCTTAACGGGCTAGACAAAGGTAGTGCCTACGCGTTAATCGCGCTAGGTCTGACTTTGATATTCGGAACCCTCGGCGTGGTGAATTTCGCGCACGGGGCACTATTTATGATCGGTGCATTCTGCGCGGTTACCTTACAAAAACTCCTGTCGCTGTCGTTTATCACGATAGATGAAAGTAAAACCGACTTTCTGGGTAAACCGCTAAAGGTGAAAACTCCCTATCTGGTGGAGTGGTTCGGGCAGTCCACAGGTCAACTGATCATCGACTGGGCGGTGCCACTGGCGATTCTTTTCGCCATACCGATCATGTTACTGGTTGGCTTCGTTATGGAACGAGGCTTAATAAAGCATTTCTACAAGCGCCCCCACGCAGATCAGATTCTGGTGACATTCGGGCTTGCCATTGTATTGCAGGAAATCATCAAAGCTTATTTCGGCGCAAACCAGATTCCGGTTCCAGCCCCTGAAGCTTTTGTTGGCTCATTCGACTTCGGCCAGCTTGTTGGTCTGGATCCAGGCCAGTTGTTGTATCCGTATTGGCGGATTGTCTACTTTTTATTCTCGTTACTTATCATCGCTGCCGTCTTTGCCTTTTTACAGTTCACCACCTTTGGCATGGTGGTTCGTGCCGGTATGGCTGATCGCGAAACAGTCGGTCTGCTCGGCATCAATATCGACAAACGCTTTACCATCATGTTCGGTATAGCGGCCGCTGTTGCCGGCCTCGCCGGCGTTATGTACACCCCCATTAACCCGCCCAACTACCACATGGGGATGGATTTTCTTGTCATCTCGTTTGTGGTTGTCGTAGTCGGTGGAATGGGATCACTCCCGGGCGCGGTGCTCGCGGGTTTTATCCTTGGCATACTTGAGAGCTTTGCATCGATGCGCGAAGTAATCGAATTCATTCCAGGCATCAATCAGGTGGTGATTTACCTCGTCGCCATCGTCATTTTGCTTGCTCGCCCTCGAGGTTTGATGGGCCGCAAGGGTGTTATGGAGAGCTGATCCGTGTTAGGCCTATCTAGAAGAGATTTTCTAACGCTGCTGTTAGTGCTGGTAATAGTCGCCGCAGCGCCCGTATTACTGAACCCTTTCCCCGAGGGATCGAAGTTTGCGCAGTTTAACGCTGGCTACCCGGATCTGATGCAGCGCTTTATGATTTTCGGCATCTTTGCCATTGGCTACAACATTCTGTTTGGCCTGACCGGCTACCTCAGTTTCGGACATGCGGCATTCCTGGGCGCGGGCTCATATGCCGGCGTGTGGATGCTCAAGTTGCTGACCATCAATGTGATCCCTGCGATTGTTGTTTCTACCATGGTGGCCGGTATCTTTTCGCTGCTTATTGGCTATATATCGTTGCGGCGATCGGGCATTTACTTCTCCATTCTTACCCTTGCTTTTGCGCAGATGTCTTTCGCGCTGGCAGCCTCGGTGCTGACACCAATCACAGGCGGCGAAACCGGACTTCAGACTGCGCTCAACGATCCCCGCGTCCTTGATGGCGGTGGCAGCATAGGCGGCAATATACCGGCCCCCTCGCTATTCGGCTTGCAGATGAGCAACAGCTGGAAGATCAGTGTGGGCGACTGGCTCTGGACATTTAACGTTGGCTACTACCTGTGTGCCTTTGTACTGATCATCGCTTTTTATCTGTCAATTCGTATTTTTCGGTCTCCTTTCGGTTTGATGTTAAAGGCGATCAAATCAAATAATGAACGACTGAGCTACACCGGTATCAGCCCTCGCCCCTACACGCTGGCCGCATTTGTTATCTCCGGTATGTATGCGGGGCTTGCCGGAGGTTTAATGGTGTCAATGGATCCGCTTGCCGGTGCCGAACGCATGCAATGGACCGCCTCAGGTGAGGTGGTATTAATGACCATACTCGGCGGCGTTGGTACGTTAATCGGACCCATTGTAGGCGCAGGCATGATCAAGTACTTTGAAAACATCTTCTCCAAGATCAACGATAACCTGTTACACCAGTGGTTCGCATTCATGCCCGAAGGTCTGCAGGATTTTATGGTGACGATCGTTCATCCATTTGTTGGTAAAGGCTGGCATCTCACGCTGGGCCTGATGTTCATGCTGATCGTTATTTTCATGCCCGGTGGGCTGATCGGCGGCGCAAGCGGACTTTTCAGACGAGTGTTTCGCAGACGCTCGAAAGCACAATAGGAGATCGATATGAGTGCTCTCGAAGTCAGAGGCGTAAACAAGAGATTCGGCGGGCTACAAGCTCTCAATGATGTCAACCTGACCGTTGAAGAAGGCCGTATTCATGCGATTATCGGCCCTAATGGCGCGGGCAAGTCGACATTACTCAATTGCTTTGTTGGCAGGTTAACACCGGACAGTGGAAGCGTTGAGTTCCTCGGCAAAAGTCTGCTTGGCAAACAACCACATCAGATTAACCAGGCAGGCGTTTCACGCGTATTTCAAACACCTGAAATTTTTGCAGACCTGACTGTTATAGAAAATGTGATGATCCCTGCCCTTGCACACCGCGATGGCATATTCGAGTTTAATGCCATGCGTTCCATGCGTCGGGAAACCGGGATTCAGAAGCACGCGATGGAAGTACTTGAGGATCTGGGTATGGCCGACAAGCACGATATGGTCGCCTCTTCCATGTCTCGAGGCGACAAGCGCCGTCTGGAGATGGCGATGGGACTGGCTCAGGATCCAAAACTTCTGCTGCTCGATGAACCAACAGCCGGCATGAGTCGAGCTGATACCAACAATACCATTGAAGCATTGCGTCATATTGGCGAAAGTCGCGGCATCACCATGATCATTATCGAACACGACATGCACGTTGTGTTCAGTCTGGCTGATCGTATCAGTGTGCTGGCGCAGGGTACGGTTATCGTCGAAGACCAACCGGAACACATTAAGGGTAATGTCAAAGTTCAGGAAGCGTATCTTGGAGGTGCACATTGAGCGCCGAAGCTAACTCAAGAGCTGGCTCCCACAGTCAGGCTCCCTATTTTGCCTGTAGCGACATCCACTCCTACTACGATGAGAGCTACATTGTTCAGGGCGTCAGCTTTGATGTAGCCGAAGGCGAGATTCTGGCTCTGCTCGGCAGAAACGGAGCAGGCAAAACTTCTACACTCAGAACCATTGCACGAACCGGTGACCCCGAGTTGCAAAATGGCGAAATATGGCTGGATGGAAAGCCACTGCACCGCATGGCCAGTCACGAAGCCGCGGTTGCGGGTGTTGGACTGGTGCCGGAAGATCGTCGAATTATTCCGGGTCTGACGGTCGAAGAAAATATCAATCTTGCGCAAATCGTAGAACCGGTCGGATGGTCCCTCGATCAGATCTACGAGTTATTCCCGCGTCTTGGTGAACGCCGCAAGCAGGAGGGTATTACCCTGTCTGGTGGAGAACAGCAGATGCTGGCTATCGGCCGTGCACTGTCAAGGGATCTTAAACTGCTGTTACTCGATGAACCTTACGAGGGCCTGGCACCGGTAATTGTTCAGGAAATAGAAAAAACCCTTCAGTACATTCGTTCACAAGGCATGACAACGATCATAGTTGAGCAAAATGCCGTTGCCGCATTAAAACTGGCAGACCGGGCAGTCATTTTAGATACAGGGCAACTCGTCTATGAAGGTTCGGCAGCAGAAGTGCTCGACAACGAGCAACTGCGTCACGAGTATCTGGCGATTTAACCAGGTATTGCTACCGCGTGTTACAACTGTGTGTTACAACCGCGTGATTAAAGTAGCGATTTAACAGTGAAGCGGCGCGAAATATTCGCGTCATTTCGCTGTACTGTTATTCCCCCTAAACACCACTGCGCGGCAGTGCCATTTTCTGTCTTCGCTCCCACAACGCCTTGCGACTGATACCAAGCTTGCTTGCCAACTCGGTTTCGGTAAGCTGATCCTGAAAGCTCAGTACAAAGTACCGAAAGTACGCATCCAGACTGAGATCCAGCTGAGCGTGATAAGCCTCTCCGTCTATGACACCAATACCCAGATGCACCGGCTTGATTTCTTCAGTTTCAACCAGCAACACGGCCCGTTCAATAACGCTTTTCAGTTCAGTGATATTACCAGGCCACTGATACGCCGCCAGCGCATTGCGCGCCTCGTCTGACAGGTTTATACGGCGTTTGCGGTAGCGATTTACAAACTGTCGCAAATAGCGCTCTGCCAGCTTATGTATATCCTCGCGGCGCTCTCGCAAAGGTAACACCGGGAAGCATTGCGAAAACAATCCCACAAACTCTGCGGTGAAGCCTGCCTCGCCCGCCGAAGACTCAGCTCGTTTAGACGTCATCGCAATGATACGGTTATTCAACGATGGCTGCTTGCTGTGTGCCTGCGCCAGCTCAACAAACCTGAGCTGCAACTCTGCAGACAGCAACTCGGTACCATGTAATACCAGCGTTCCTCCATTGGCCGCTTGCAGGAGTCCTGAATGAAGAGGTTCCACGTGCATTGCCCCGCCGTTTTTGTTTCCAAACAACACAGTCTCAAGTTCCGCACCTGGATAAATCGGCAAATCCGCAAACACTAACGGCCCGGCACTTCGTGAACTACGCTCATGACACATACGTGCAAGTAACTCCTTACCCGTACCTCGCTCTCCGTACAACAACACAAAGCGGTCGTTTTCATGCAACGCAGAGAGACCATCTATGGTTTTCTGCATGGTGTCGTTTTCGGTCGAGATATCATCATGCGGATACACACGTGCCAGATCTCTGCGCATTGCAGCGTTTTGAGCTGACATTCGATTTTCTCTCAGCGAGCGCTCGATCACCATCAACAATTCATCATGATCAAATGGTTTGCTTATGTAATCAACAGCGCCAAGTTTCATCGAATCAACAGCGGAACGCACACTGGCATAACTCGTCATCACGATGACCGGTACCTGCTCGCTATGCTGAATGATATCCGTACCTGCCGCACCGGGCAGACGGATATCAGCCAAAATCAGATCAAAAGCCTCGGGATTTTTTGCCAGCGCCTCCTCTACCGTAGAAGCGCCGGTAACCTGGTAGTTATTGCGCTCGAGCAGCAGGGATAGCTGTTTGCGTATAACGTCTTCGTCTTCAACCACCAGAACCCTGTTCATCGAGCGCCCTTACTGTTAACACGCCTGTCACCGTACTCGCGCCTGTCATCGCGCTTGTCGTCGCGCTTGTCATCGCGCTTATCATCAAGGCCGCGTGGAATGTCAGCTTCACGGGTAGGCAACTTGTCGTTATCCACATCTGTTGCCGATGCATCAAACTGCGGCATCTGCAACTCAAAGCGCGTACCCTTTGTAACGGAATTATCTATAGAGATTTTTCCATCGTTTCCGTTAACGAGGCTATAGACCAGCGACAGGCCAAGCCCTGTCCCCTGCCCCACAGCTTTAGTCGTGTAAAAAGGTTCAAACACTCTCGACTGCTCGATAGTCGATATACCGGGTCCGAAATCACGGACCGTAACCACTACCATGTCATGCCGGATAGAACCCGTCACATCAATGCGGTCACCGGATACCGATGCATCACAGGCGTTGTTAAACAAATTGACGAAAACCTGAACCATTTGGCGTGAGTTCGCCAGAACCTGTAGTGGCGTATCGATACTCACATTAAAATCTATGCTGCGCGCCACTTCTGAATAGGAAACCAGTTTTATCGCCTGATCAATGCAGTCGCCAAGGTCAATCTGTTCTTTTGATTCCGATACCGTCTTCTCGTTTCTTGCGAACGTTAGCAGTGAATTAACAATACCGTTGATACGATCAACCTGAGCCAGTATATCCTCGGCATCATTGCCTACTGCCTCTGCATCAGTCTGATACGTTATGTTTTGCGCGATGCTCGCAACACCGGTAAGCGGATTACCAATTTCATGTGCGACGCCCGCCGCCAGCCGTCCAATTGATGCAAGCCGCTCACTGTGAGCAAGCTCGGATTCCAGTAAATCTATATTGGTTCTGTCCTCCACCAGTATTACCTGACCGGTTGATTGCCCGGCACTGCCCGCCAGCGCATTGATCCTGGATTTATGGAAGTTAAATGATTTGCTTCCACTTCCAAGGTTGGCGTGTTGGCGGAACAAATGCCTGTCATTCGACGCAGAAAAACCCTGCAGCATTTCATTCCACGGTGCCTGCAAATCGTTGAGCTTGGAGTCACGCGCAACGGACTCATTGATGTCTGAGATTTGCTCCATAGCCTGATTCCATATCAGAATCTCACCCGCTGGTCCGACCGAGCACACGCCCAACGGCAGATCCTGCAAAACCTGCCGCAAGTACAATCGCAAGTCATCGAGTTCACGGGTTACCCCGCGCATTTGAACTCGCGACGCTTCGAGTCTGGTTTCCATGGCGCGCAAACTTTCAGTGAGCGCAAGGTCTGCCGGCTTTGCCAGCTTAAGATTGCCACGCAGGGTCAGTCGTGCGACTGTCGGGCCCAGCAGCCCCGACAAATTACGCTCTAAACGCTCGTGCAGTAATCGCAGTTGTGCCGGTGTACCGTACTGAGTACCCAGGCCAATTTCTGCCAGCGCCCTGTTGACCTCTTGCTCTGCTGCCTCGCGACCAAGCAGTTGTTCCAGTTGTGCAGTGTAGTCGGCAGCTGATCCCGCATTAACCAGCCCTGACAGCGGACGCAGCGTGTCTGACACACAGGCCAGTGCCGCTTCCTGTTGCTCCTCAGTTGGCAAGGTCAGGACTGATCCGATAACGTAGAAAAACACATTGACGGTGAGCGAACCGAACGTGGCAATGCTCCACACATCTACGCCGCCAAAGCCCATGCTCTCAGTCAGATTTTGCACGCTGCTGATCGATGCCGTATCAGTCAGCAGGGGCATTACCAGCATAATGAACCACACCGAAGCACCACCCAGCAAACCCATCAGAAACCCGGCTTGCGTAGCCCGTGTCCAAAACAACAATCCAAGAACACCCGGCAACAGTTGCACCGCGGCGACGAAGGAAATCAAACCCAGGCTGGCCAGGCCCTCATTGAGCTCTATGACGCGATAGAAGAAGTAGCCCGCTACAATAATCGCCGCGATGATAATTCGCTTGCTCCACAACAAACGTCTGTACAAATTGGTATCGGGGTTATTGGTCGTAATACTTAACGGCAGTAACAACTGGTTAAGGCACATATACGACAGTGCCAGAGTGGTTACGATCATCATTGCACTGGCAGCAGATAAACCACCCAGATAAACAAGCAACGCCAGCCACTGATTGTCCAGGGCCATCGACATACCGAGGACATAAAAATCAGCATTGGTCGACAGTGACAAGTACTTGCCCGCCCAAAGAATTGGAAAAATTGGCAGATTCAACAACAGTAAATAGAGTGGAAATAACCAGTAGGCAGTTTTCAACGAATCCGGATTGTGGTTTTCAACAAATGTCATGTGATATTGCCGCGGCAATAAAAACGCCGCACCGAACGCAAGCAACAGCAAGGTGCTCCATTGCGACGTGCTAACCGGCTCATACATCGCCTGCAACTGTTCGGGATTGCTGTCGAGCCACAACTGCAAGGCGTCGAATCCGCCAAACACCTGCACAACCGCTATGATGCCCGCTACCAGTAACGCCACCAGTTTTACTGCAGACTCGAATGCAATCGCCACCACAAGCCCGGAGTGTTTTTCGCGCGGCGTTAAGTGCCGTGCACCAAACAGCACAGCGAAAACAATGATCACAAGACAAAACGCCAGTGCCAGAAGGTCAGGCGCCGCCTCCCTGGCCAACACCTGCATGGAGCGGGTCACTGCGTGTATTTGTAACGATATATAAGGTAGTATTCCAACCAACATGAAGATGGTGACCGCCAATCCGGTCAGCCTGCCACCGTATCTAAACGCGAGCAGGTCGGCAACAGAGGAAAGCTGGTAGTCACGACACAAACGCAACAATGGTTTTAGTAAATGTGGGCCCAGTAAAAAAGCGGCCGTAACCCCGAGATAAATTGTCAGGAATACCAGTCCACTACTGTCGGCCAGACCAACGCTGCCGTAGAAAGTCCACGATGTTGCATAGACGCCAAGCGATAGCGCGTAGATTGCCGGATGTTCCACCAGTTTTTTTGGCAGTATCTCCTTATCTGCCGCATAGGCAATGAAAAACAGTGTACCGAGATAGCAAAGTGCGGCCAGAAACAGTATCCACAGTTCTATTCCCACTCTTGGCCTCCACCCCTTAACGCCACTTTTAACGATCGCCCGTAACCACCTCTTTTACACGCCTGACGGGTAATCATAACGTTCGCCTAATCACCACCGCGGGAACCACCGGAATAGCTATTTAGTGCGATGAGAAAAATAATGAAGAACCAGAACACAAAAACGGTGTACCACGGCAGCTGCAATCCGGTCCACCAACGCGTAAAGGGAGAGTGAAATATAAAGAGTGCTGCCAACACCAGCAACAGTGTAAGGTCAGTAGATAGGCGCATTGTTTCAGTGGCCGCAGATCATTCGTTAAACCGTTAGCATAGCATTATCGTCATATCCTATTGGCCACATTAAACCGTCGACAATCGACTCTACGCTGGAGCGGTTATAATATAGCTCTGTCATGCCACAGGACAAGTACTCATTCCTTTTTTAGAATGTGTTCTTGCACTGGCTTTGTGCGGTTTAGCGGACACCGGCACGCTCAATCACAGCCGCGCTGACTTGCCATGTTCACAAGTTCATACCCCAGGAGACAACAGGCTTTTGAACGATTCCCCAGCGCCACGCTGTAGCATTTTACTCGTCAGACCAAAATACCCGCGAAATATCGGAATGGTCTCTCGTGCGATGAGTAACTTCGGTCACACCAGACTATTGCTGCTTGATCCACAGTGCGACCTTGACCGCACCGCCAATCAAGGCGCCGCCCAGGGTCAACAACCCTTGCGCGACAGCGTTTGTTACTCAACATGGGAAGAATATGCAGAGGCAGAAGGAGACACAATCCGGGTAGCATTGAGCAGGCGTGAAGGGCGTCGACGGCCGGTACAGGGATTGGCGGAACTGCAGGACTGGAGCGCCTGGTCCGACGGTCGCTCGCTAACGCTGATATTTGGTGCCGAGGATCACGGTTTGTCTCGCGACGACCTTAAGTGGGCGCACCGCACCTGTTCGCTCGATATACCAGGGCCGTTAAAGAGCATGAACCTGTCACACGCTGTGCTGCTGGTATTATCTCAATTACCCACTCGTGTAAAAACTGACATTGACGCTGAAGACTCAACACCGGCACTCCTGACACCAGACGACGCCCTGAAAAAATGGTTGCTTGCATTACAGTTCGATTTGTCTAAAAAAAACTGGAATGCGTATCATTCATTGCGACAAATGATTATGAAAGCGGCGCCGACAGAGCGCGAAATGGAATTGTTTAATTCAGTGGTGGAGCAAACCGTGCGACGATTGAACAGCAAGGACTGACCCTTTCAAACAAAGCCGCACTCTCAGCTAGCGATTATCGTGCGTCTGATCATTGCGCAAGAAGCTGCCGTGCTCAATAAAGTGAATAGCCTGTGCGATAACCTGCCGTGAGCGCATAAGAAAAGTGTGGGTTACAGGTAACAACAGGTAGTCACTCATGCCTTCGACACGCGCACTTTGTGCTGACACTTTACCGTCGTCCGGATTGGGAAGTTGCAGTGACAGAATCGGATTAAAAGTCTTGCTGCCTGCTATCACACCGAGCTCAAACTCGACCGCTGGCAACTGACGGGGGATGCTTTGATCGTCAGTACCTAATTGCATTCCGGCCGGACCATTTAAAAGGCGAAAGCCCGGAATATTTTTATACCCATCTACCACTTCGCTTCCCTGATTAGGTGGAGCAAGCATGACCACTCGTCCGAGATTCGGGATCGAGTCTTCAGACAGAAAATACCGAACCAGTATGCCCCCCAGAGAGTGAGTCACAAAATGAACCACCGCTTGTTGCGCACATTGAGATGCACCCAACTTCTCTACCGCCAACGGAGCCAGAACCTCGATCGGGTGATGACGTGACGGGTAGTCGACATTGACCACCTTGTAGCCAGCTGTTTTGAAAGCACGCGCCAACGGCTTCATTGCCCGAGATGTTCGACTAAGCCCATGCAACAGCACGACACAGCCCTGACTTGCAACTGTCGGTCCTACGGTGGCTGGTTTCGTGGCTGGTTCCGCGTTTGTAGACTCCGCGTTTGCAGACTCTGTAACAACCGCTGAAGTTTGCGCTGTTACAGGGACCGCTGGTGTCAAGAGCCCTGCGAGTACAATGCTGCTTACAACAAGTGGCATCAACATGGAAAATATATCGATAGATCGAACCAAGAGGTTGATTCTATTAACAACACTAACGATCGGCCACATCGCGGTTACGAGACGATGACTGTTGAGTCTGCGCTTGCGAGGCGTCAACTTCTGCCTGAATCGCCTTGAAGGGCCGAACGTAGGCGCCATAGCGTCTGGTCGACGGGCTCAGTTTCGCAAGTGCAGCACTGGCCTGCGCACGGCTTGTAAAAGATCCATAACTCAATACATACACCTCCTTGTTCCAACGATTAATACTATGCCTGAACAACGCGGCAACATGCTCGTCTGGCAGTTGATCAACGAAGCGCATCAGAAACGGTCGATTAACGGTAGCACCTATTTGAATGGTGAAGCGAGATGAATTTTGCGCCATCACCCATGGCAACAGCTGGTAGGGTTTGTTCTGATTGGTATAGCCGACAGCTCGAGAGTCTCTAACACCTGAACTTGCCGGGTCTTCAGAAACACGTGCCTCAGTGTTGTTTTTACTGACCGGCTCACCAACACCTTCTGCTGCGATTGCAGGCGTAGTAGCGTCTCGCCCCGGCACAGGAATGATCCGGGATTCAGTTTCCTGCGGTGCTTGCATAGCCTGAATCGTCACTTCGGGCTGTGCCGGGCCCAGCCCGGTTTCTCTTTCCCCGTCAACCAGAACACTGCGTGTGTCTACAGTCGACAGGACGGGGTTTCGCGGACTGATTAATTTCCAGCAAAAAGCAAACAACAGGACAGCTGCAGCCAGATATAAACACCACTTACCGATGTCGATCAGGATGAACAACGCGCGATAAGAGGGATTGTTGAGGCGAAGAATGCGCATCTCTTCGCGCCAGTCGCTATTGAACAGCATCGATGTATCGAATACTCGCAGTATGAAGGGGGGCAGTACTTTGCAACATTAGCATCCATTGCACATCAATGCTTGCCGCTTTACCATCTGTTGCACAAATTAAGGCCACTGAGTGTCATAACAGCGATGCTGGCACTCAGAGTTTTCACAATACATAACGATTGCTTACTTGCCAGAACCAAATAAAAGAGCGGAACGTTTCACCCTGTACAGCCGGGCATAACGGGCGAACTTAACGCATGAATCGAACGGCGAACTGTTCGAGCCCTGACCACACTAACAAAACTGTACGGCGTTTCGGATCGAAATTCAGCAGTCAGGTTCCTTTGTATCGATATATCCGGCCGCAGCGGTGTGGCCGTAAGCTGGATCTACGACCCTGCTTCGCACGCAGCCGGCATCCACTTGCTCGCCAGCCAGATATCATTTACCCGGTTATTTTGAACTGCGTTGCAGATCGGCATCGCCGGACAATTCGAACCCTCAGATCGGCATCAAAGTTGAACGCCCAACCTTTCCTTGTCGCTGTCGACCGTGAGTAGTTGCGGATTGTTGATGAGACCGTTTTCAGTTTTTTGTGAGAGGAGTTGTCATGGCGGAGAATCATAGGTGTCAGGTTTTACTGGTGGACCCAAATCAATCTAATGTTGATACGGTGAGGTCCGTCCTTGTTCAATCACATGCTGACGTGCATTCAGCTGCCAGCGCCGAAAAGGCTATAGATATTTTTGCATCACGTTCTATCGATATCGTGATTACAGAGCTTGACCTTGCTGCCGCAGAAAACAGCCCGGGCATCAGCGGGCTCGAGCTAATGGACCGACTTTCGCTGGTCGATCACTCGGTAAAAGTGATTTTCTTAACTGAGGATCAGGACCCGGATTCAGAACACAAAGCGCTCTCTGCTGGTGCATTTGACTATATTCGCAAGCCGATACATAACGCTTTTCTGCTACAGCATGTTGTTGCAAGAGCTTACGAGTCTTCAAATCTGCAACGTCAAAATCAAAACCTGTTACTACAGCTCGAAACCACAAAAGAGCAACTGACTGCATCAGAAAACACAGTGCGATCAGTAAAAAGAAAATTCAGAAAACTTGCTATTACCGACTCGCTTACCAATCTATACAACCGACGTTTTGTCGAGCGAATGCTTAAACAAGAGGTAAATCGTCGCAATCGCTATAAAACAGCCGTGTCCCTGGTGTTCATCGATGTGGATGGTTTCACGCCACTATGTCAGGAACACGGACACGAAATCAGCAATTTTATTCTCAAGGACATTGCGCTCCTGCTGTTAAAGTGCTCACGTACGACAGACATTGTGTCGCGATTTGCCAGTGATGTATTTGTCATTATGCTGCCGGAGACCGAGCCGCAGAATGCACTGATTTTTGCCGAGCGCGTGCGTACTGCCGTTGGTACCACAAAGTTCGATACCAGTTCGAAGCAGACCACTCGGTTAACCGTTTGTATCGGGGTGTCAGGTGTGGAAGTAACCTCTGACAGTATCACCGATAAACAACTTATCGTTGCAGCCAGTAAAGCCTTGCACACAGCAAAAAACGATGGCCCTGATCAGATCCGTACCTATCCGGAAGCTATCCAACGGGCGCTGGAATCAAGCAAGCAGCAGTCTGACACTGACACCAACAGCGACAGCAAGGCGGCCTAGGAGAATCGGGACTCTCCCTGCCGGAGGCCTTCATCAATTCACGCATTGCGTACGCCACAAACCGGTTTACGCGGACACGCACCGCTGCGAGGACAGATTACTCTCGCCTCGTTATCTATGCCCCGCTCCAGCCACGCAATATTTAATATTTTTGCCACCTTATAGAGCTCTGCAC
>CAYMVV010000007.1:0-96009 GCA_964393885.1 uncultured Granulosicoccaceae bacterium
TATTTAAACTGGTGGTTACTGCCAGCTCTACCGGCCCGACGTGCGCCAGCACCAGAGCATATACCGCTGCATCTGCCAGTCCCATCATCACCGGGCCGGCAATGGTTCCGCCAGGACGTAAAAATGTGTCCTTATAACGAGCAAGCATATGTACCTCTTCCTCATCGATTTGCCTGAGCTCCAGACCCATCAACTGCGCAAATGGCAACCGTTCGGCTGCAAGTTCGTTAAATTGTTCTATCGATATCTTTGACATTGCTATCTTCGACCTTGTTGCTTTGCGCCTCTTTGGGCCAATGCTTGTATAGCTCGCGATTATTCACCCGCACTTTTAGCCCGTATAACGACTTTTCACACCAGAAACCTGCGCCGTTACTTTCGCAATAGTACTTGTGAACAGAATTCTGTTCGCGTTAATCTCGACCTTATCCTGATTTATAAAACTACACACCGGTCGGCACCGGGTGGTGTAAGAACATTCGCGTCTGGCGACGAACAATCGGAACCTCCCGAGGAAAATAATCTGTGAGTGATCAACTACTATTGCGTGAAACCAAGCAGGGCGTTGCTCGACTTACGTTAAATCGCCCTACCAAGTTTAATGCGCTGTCAGAAGAACTTTTGGCCGAATTGAAGCGGGCTTTAAGCGATATTCGAAACGATGAGGACATCGCCGCCGTTGTTCTGGCCGCCAATGGTAAAGCATTTTGCGCGGGTCATGACCTGCGACAAATGCGCGCCAATCACGACGACGGCTACTATCAGAACCTCTTCAGCAACTGTTCCGAGGTAATGCAATTGATCGGAGAACTGCCCCAACCGGTGATCGCAGAGGTACAGGGCATTGCGACTGCTGCTGGCTGTCAACTGGTGGCAACCTGCGATCTCGCAGTCGCCGCGCACTCTGCGCGCTTCGCCGTTTCAGGCATTAATCTGGGTCTTTTTTGCAGCACCCCGTCGGTGGCTTTGTCGAGAAACATTTCCCGCAAGCGAGCGTTTGAAATGTTGTTGACCGGCGACTTTATTAACGCCGATAAGGCCGCCGAGTACGGGCTCATTAACTATGCGGTTGAAGACTCTGCTCTGCGTGAAACAACCGACAATCTCGCCACAAACATTGCCAGCAAACCGCTGGCAGCGCGCAGAGTCGGTAAAGCCATGTTCTACCAACAACTGAATAAAGATCTCTCGACTGCCTACGACTATTCGGGGAAAGTAATGGCTGGCAATATGATGGATTCTGAAACGGTCGAATATATCGACGCTTTTCTGGAAAAACGGCCTGTTGGAAAATCCTGACGATCAGAGAGCTCTGGCAGGTTGCCTCTGGTCTGTCCGATGATCAGACCCGCCTGTCACTGTTGCGTCAACTGCCAAAACAGGCCGCGGTGACACCGTGTCAATGCCTCAACCGATCCGCCTGATTTTTATGTGAGCTAATTATGCGCATACAATAAAGTCGTACAGCGGCTCGCCGATACCCCAACAGATCAAGTACAACTAATGAGTGACTGGCATGACCAGTTGCCGCTGATACACTTTGGGGAATTTATGGACAATAAAGAGCTCACTTACCTGAATACGCTGGCGATCAGTTGCCTTGCGACCGGTCTCGTTGATGAGGCGCAACCAGCGTTTGAAATGATCGCTGAAGTCGATCCAAACAATACTGCAGGCCCGGTTGGTCTCGCCAGTGTTGAACTTGCCAAAGGCAATTACGATGCAGCCTGCGAAATTTTGCAACAGGCAGCCTCTGAGTCTCAGGTAAGCAAGGCGCAGGCAAAGAGAATACTTCTGAGTGCACTTGTCGCTTCGAACCGTCTTGATGAAGCCGATGACCTGCGAAGCAGTCTGATCAAACTGGATGCCGCCAACGATGACCATGAGTATCTGCGTCAGACACACCGGTTCTTTGGCACGGGTGATCCACGGATGCTGAGCAACTGACACTGTCATGGCGAGGGCACAGCGCCTGTAAATACTTACAGATACGAGCGTTTACGGGGCTCAGCTCTCTCACCTCAGGCACATCATACGTAAAGAAAATTAATCGTTTAAAACGCACTGTCAGGGCGGGCTCGCTGCAATAGAGGTTCTGCAGTGCAGACTCCACGGTCGGACCCGGTGCAAACTCTTGCAACAACGGTTTCCACTCGTTGTATCATGACGGCCTTCCCCTTTGGCCGACCGCATGACTTCCAGCCAGATCCAATATATCGACACACCAGATGCCGTTGCTGCACTGGCTGAAACACTATCTGGCGCGCCATGGATAGCCATCGATACCGAATTTTTACGCGAGCGCACATACCGTCCAGAGCTTTGCCTGCTGCAAATCGCAACCGGTGGACCAGACAATATTGTTGCGTGTATAGATCCACTGGCGGTTGACAACATCGATCCGTTGCTGGACGTAATCTATGAGCCAGCCACCCTCAAGGTGCTTCACGCTGCAGGACAGGATCTTGAAATTTTCTACTGGCTTCGCGGCGCAGTTCCACACAATCTTTTCGATACACAGGTTGCGGCACCGCTTATGGGCTTTGCCGAGCAGATTGGCTACGGCAATCTCGTTAATGAAGTACTGAAGATAGAACTGAGTAAATCACACTCTCGGGCAGACTGGTCGCGACGACCGCTGCCTGCCAAACAGTTACAGTACGCAGCCGACGATGTCATCTACCTGTCTCAGATGTACCCTGTCATGCGCAAAAAGCTTGAACAACTGGGTCGACTCGACTGGCTGGATCAGGAGTGGCTAGACATGACACGCCCTGAAATCTACGAGAAACCAGCCGACGAAATGTGGAAGCGGCTACGCCATATTGACAAGCTCAAAGGGCCGAGACTTTCTATCGCCCAGCAACTGGCCAGTTGGAGAGAGTTGACTGCACGCAAGGAAAATCTACCACGCAACTGGCTGATGAAAGATGAAACGATCACCGATCTGGCCAAGCAGATGCCGGATGATCTCGACGAGCTTAAGCATGTCCGCGGCCTGTCTACCGGCACCATCAAACATCATGGTCAAACGCTCGTCGACACGATCAACCGCGCAAGGGATGTTCCTCCTGAAAAACTACCGGTCCCCAAGCGCAAGAGCAAGCTGACACCGGCGCAGGACGCGGCACTGGACGCGTTAACAGCGGTCACGCGCCTATACGCAAACGACCTGGAGATAAACGCATCCATCCTGGCGCCGCGCAAATCTCTGGAAGATCTGCTGCGCGGCGACAGAGACACAAACATCGTCACGCAGGGATGGCGTGGCAATCTGATCGGCGACGCCCTGTGTAACATGCTCGACGGTAAATCGACTTTGTCATTTAATCAGGGTGAACTGAGCCTGCACCCGCAATAACGATCCGCACGGATGGCACATAGCAAGCAGGCGCCCTCTTTCATCTAACAAACCAGTTTCGTTTTTGGTCTTCAAAAATGCAGGCCTGCGGCAGGGAATGACCTGTTTAGCTGCGCGACAGCGCACCGCGCGCCGGAGCGTAATCTCCCAAACGAACGATTGCACCCTCCCTTTTCTTTAATTGGAGGGCAGTCCGAAGTCGAAATATTTTGGAATGATGGCGTAAAGTACTGTAATTCGCTCTGCCACTTCCATACACTTTACGTTTTTCCCTTTACAGCAGACAAAACATGTCGACGAAACTCAGTAACGTCAATATCGTTTCAGAATCGGTATTGATCACACCGAAGGAACTGCGCGAGCAAATGCCGCGTTCCGAAAAGGCAACGCAAACAGTTAATAACGCGCGAAACACCGTGGAATCGATCCTGGATCGTAAGGATCATCGACTTCTCGTCGTTGTTGGACCTTGCTCAATTCATGACATCGAGGCTGCCAGGGACTACGCACGGCGTCTGAAAGTGCTACACGACAAACATGCAGATTCACTGTATATCGTGATGCGGGTCTATTTCGAAAAACCCCGCACGACAGTGGGCTGGAAAGGATTTATCAATGATCCGGATCTTAACGATTCGTTTAATATTGAAAACGGCCTGCAAAAGGCCAGAGAGCTGTTGATCTGGCTGGCCGAACTCGGCTTACCTGCCGGTACAGAGGCGCTCGACCCCATCAGTCCTCAGTACCTGTCCGACCTGTTCAGCTGGACTGCGATCGGTGCTCGCACCTCGGAGTCGCAGACTCATCGAGAAATGTCGAGCGGTCTGTCGACGGCTGTTGGCTTTAAAAACGGAACTGATGGCAGCCTGGATATCGCCATCAACGCATTGAAGTCGGCTTCCTCACCGCATCGTTTCCTCGGCATCAACAACGATGGCCAGGTAACCCGACTGGAAACACGAGGCAATGCTTTCGGACATGTGATACTGCGCGGCGGATCCGAGCCCAACTACGACTCGGTAAGTATCGCAATTGCCGAGCAGGCGCTGGAAAAAGCCAAATTGCCAATCAATCTGGTGGTGGATTGCAGCCACGCAAATTCGCACAAGAACTTTGAATTGCAACCACTGGTCGCTGAAAATATTTGCAATCAGATCAACGATGGCAATCAATCGATTGTCGGTGTCATGCTCGAAAGCCACATCAACAGCGGCAACCAAAAACTCGGATCTGATCCGCAGGCCTTAGCCTACGGCGTATCGATAACCGATGAATGTATCGATTGGCCTACAACCGATACATTGCTGGCCAACATGGCAGACCAGTTACGCGACGCTTTGACAAAGCGACACACAGGCTCTAGTTGAGAAAATCAGAACTCTGTTTACCACTTTGATGCATTCGTATAGATAGGTGCTGCCAGTTTGGCTGTTGTAATCCGTAGCGAGAATAGTATGAACAAGGCAAATCAGGACCAGTATTTTAGCGAGTACATCCGCACGCGGGTGCGGACTATTCCGGACTGGCCAATCGACGGCGTGCAATTCAGAGACATCACCCCGCTATTGCAGAACCCGGCGACTTTTCGACGACTGGTCGATTGCTTTGTTCATCGCTACTACGAGCACGATATCGATGTCATCGCGTGTATTGATGCTCGCGGATTTATTATCGGCGGTGCACTGGCGTATGAACTCAGCACCAGTCTCGTGCCTATCCGCAAACGCGGTAAGCTGCCTTTTGATACGGTCAGTGAAGCCTATGAGCTTGAATACGGCACAGCGGAAGTCGAGATTCACAAGGATGCGATAAGCACCGGCCAAAAAATACTACTGTTGGACGATCTGATCGCAACCGGGGGCACCATGCTCGCAGCCAGCAAGCTGATCACCAGACTGGGTGGTGTTA
This sequence comes from uncultured Granulosicoccaceae bacterium, assembly GCA_964393885.1. GTDB lineage: Bacteria > Pseudomonadota > Gammaproteobacteria > Granulosicoccales > Granulosicoccaceae. The sequence goes on from CAYMVV010000007.1 coordinate 5,270, forward strand.
TCGAGGAAGCGGCTGCCATCATTGATTTACCGGATCTGGGTGGCAGTAAAAAGCTACGCAGCAACGGCGCCAAAGTATTTAGCATCTGCGAGTTTGAAGGAGAATGACTTGAGCCTGGGCACACGCGAGAATTTTTTTGTTTCGTGGGAAGAACTTCATCGTGACACCCGCACACTGGCAGCTCGACTGCTCCCTGCCGAGCAATGGACCGGTGTCATTGCCATTACCCGAGGAGGATTGGTACCGGCAGCAATCATCGCCAGGGAGTTAAATATTCGCCTGGTCGATACGATCTGCATCAAGACCTATGACTATCGCGAGCAGGGTAACAGTGAAATTATCAAACAAACCGACTCCGATGGAGCCGGCATGATACTCATTGACGATCTGGTCGATACGGGGAAAACAGCACGAGCAGTAAAACAACTGGTGCCCCTGGCACGCTTTGTTACCGTCTACGCAAAGCCGGAAGGGCGCGCAGAGGTCGATGACTGCATCAAGGAAGTACCACAGGACACCTGGATCAACTTTCCGTGGGATATGGAACTGGATTACGCCAGCCCGCTGGTCGATCGCCAGGGATCTGGAAAAACGCCCTGAATCCAAAATCGCTTTGTATCACCGCTCTTAGTCATTGCTCTGAATCATTGCTCTGAATCATTGCTCTGAATCACTGCTCTGAGTCACTGCTCTGAGTCACTGACACACATTTTTTGAATCCAGGACAGACAACTTGCCAATGCGAACCTGAAAGTCTGCCGTCCGCATCAAACCTCTGTCTCACCTACCCGTCTGCCTCGGGCCCCGGCAACGAATGCGCTGTTCCAATCCACAGCGCATCTCTCGCCGGGTGGATCTTCTAACTCTCTAACGATCTCTCAACCGAGTGGATAACCACACCGTTTTCAAAATACACTTCAAACTCGGTGTATTCCCAACTGGAAATCGCTGGCGAGCCAACCGCTTTGTGTCTTACGATTGGCTCGCCAAACTGTTGTAACACATCGCCCTGATCGAGCCCTCGAACCGGTGTTCGCGTTGACTCATTGACTATGTAGGTGCCATCGGGCAGCGCCAGAATCCCGGCAACCGCCGGCGTGCCTGAGACGGCAAGGGTCGTCAAAAATACAACGGACAATAAACTGTTTTTCATCCTGGGTTCCTTAAATGCTTCGATCCAGCATGCTACGTCCGTCAAATTACTTTCTTTAACAAGAATACAGTGTCAGTTTGCCAACACTTTTACTGGTCGACGTTTCCTGCGTCGATGCCACGGAGAAGTCGGTAAACCGCTCAACATTTCGCCCGCAAATTGCGTCGATACCTGTTTGGACTATCATAATCGTTACGTGTACACAACTATGTATGCGAAAGATCGCAATAAAAACGGTGTCGTGGCAGTCTTGCCAACGCAAAAACAGACCTTTTACCGTGTGGGCTCAATGTCCCTTTAACTGACAGACCAACACCATAAATGCTCAGATTTTTCACAGGACTGGTGATTGCACAGCTGACAGCCGCTGCTGTGATTACGCTCTATCCCGGTTCATCGCTGGAAGCCGTTCTGGTGCTGGCTTTCTCGGTTACCCTTTTGGCTCTGGTCATGAGCCTTTGGTTTGGTACAGTTTCACGCCATTTGGGTGACCAGCGTATCGCATCGCTAAAGCAGAGTTTTGCCGCCGAACGCGAAAAAATGAACCTGACTGCAGAACGCGCCAAGAAGAAGCTGGTTCAAAAAACAGCCAGGCAAATTGAGGCGCACGAAAGACGCACCAAAGCCAAGGCCAACGTCAAAGTGGGCACCGCAATCGCGCTGGCAGGCGGTTTCGGTTTACTAATGATGTTTATGCAGCTTACTACCCTCGGACTGCTGACAATGACGTCGGTTGGCGGTGCAGTAGGAGGCTATCTGGCCCGTGCAAAAAGAGAACAGGATTTATTGGCGGGCGCTCAGGACTACAAAATGATCGAGGGCGTTGAGGTGGTCGATGACGCGCCAGAATCCGGTTTTCACGACGCTGTAAATGATACTGAGACCACAACACCAGCGCAGCCAGAAGCGGTGGTCATTGCGGCTGATCATAAGATGGGTGAAGCAGATACCATGACTGATCATGCTGACGTGGATAGCACTGCTGCGAACACAAAGAATTAGCCTACCGGTTCATATACGGGCATTGTTGTTTTACGCATTAGCGTGCCTGAACAGCTGTGCGAAGCGAACCATTAGCGCCGGTCTACTGATCGGACCACAACGATTTTAACCAGTTATACCCTTCCGGGTAGTGCTCAAGGTCGAGCACAAACTCCTGTCCGCGAGCCACGGACCGCAACTCGGTAAACAAACCGCCCCCGCTGCTCCACCGCGACAGATCCGTGTGGTAACTCAACGCGCTCTCACGGCCCTGCGGATGCATCCAGATCGGCAGTGACCACACTGATCTGCTGTGTCCCGGCGCAGTTAACTGCCGTTTTTGTACGTACTTTCGAAACACACCGGCACCGGGCGCTTTGGTTCCAGCCAGTCCCAGCGTTTGTGCAGCCTGATAGATGGTATTCACACCAGAGAAATTTCCATGGCAATGAGGATGATACTGAAGCCATTGCGATGTCCTCGTACCGCTGCCTGACAACAAGTCAGCTACGCGAATAATACGGCCCACTCGCAACCACCCGAAAAACACGTGTAGATCCGGTGCGCCGGGAATAAAGCGCCACTTACGTCGAAACAATTCAACTTCCCTGAACCAGCCAAAAAAAAGAAACAGATCACCCTTCGTCACCCCGTGTTTATCGAGATGGCTTTGGGCTGCACCACATTGACCAAACAAGGGTTGCCATTGTTTGTTACGCGGCAATGACTCTGCATCCAGATCAGGATCGAGATGCACCCCGGTTTTTTTGGTTATCGAACCGGCGCTCAAATTGCTGACCAGCTTACCCACATCCGGATCGCTTTTAACATCGGCATAGCACAGTGGAGAACGCGGATCCGGAATGGGAACAGAGTACATGCTGCCATCCGCAAATAACGGGCTGGCAAAACCACCCGAACTGCTATCGACACCCTTGCGACTAAAGATAATTTTCACGAATCAGTGCCCGCTACCAGTCAACAGAGTCTGTTGCTCGCCACAGGTACCAGGTAGCCACTGACCGATAGGGTTTCCAGATCCCGGATGCAGCCAGCAGTGCTTTGGCTGGCAGCATTTCATCGAGCCCATACGCCAGCATGTGACCCTTGCGCACCCCAAGGTCGGTGGCGGGAAACACATCGACTCTACGCAGGTTAAAGATCATCAACATTTCAACCGTCCACGCGCCAATGCCTCTGACGGTGGTCAGGCAATCAATCAGTGCCTGATCCGGCAACTTTTGCAATTTAGCATCAACTGGAATGTCTCCGCCTTGCATTTTCTGAGTCAGGTCGATAACCGATGCAACTTTCGCCCGCGAAAAACCTATGTCTCGCAGCGTTTGCTCCTTCAGTGATGCAACCCGTGCCAGACAGACATCCTCTTCGCAGGCCTCCACCAATCGACCGTAGATTGCCGCCGCAGATTGGGTCGATAGCATTTGATAGATAATGGCTCGCACCAGAGAATGATAAACTGTCTTATCGGCTTCGCTGCGGATCTGCGTCCTGCCAACCTTTTTCATCAACGTAGCCATTGCCGGATCAACGTTACGCAAATGCGCTCGGGCTTTGGCTAACGTTGCTATCGACAACGTGGCCTGCCGACCTGCACGAGTACGCTCGGTGCTTTTCAGTTTATCAATCATAATTGCCTCAAAAGGGCATGGGTTAATGCACACCAGGAATCTGCGCGGTAGAATTCTGCCAACGTCCGCAGAGCTGCAAGCACGTGCCTGGGCAAGAGCCTGAGCCACGAACTACAGAACCGATCCATTACAGCATGTAGTTATTCAAATGCAACTGAAAAGATCGATAAAACCCAACGTCAGGGCTCGTTTAAATATGCGGTTTACATTGTGGAGGTTGTGCCGCACAGGCTTCTGACACCACTGATTATTGTGAGTCAGGATACGCTACCCCACACCGTTATATGTCACTGAGAAAACCGCTTTGAATCAACAGTCAACAGATCGAGTGTTTGCTGAACCATTGGAGACACTGGAACGCTTTGCCTTCAATGACGATGTTGCGAGCGTCTTCAACGACATGATCGAACGTTCCGTTCCCGGGTATCGCAGTATTGTTACACAGACCGGATTACTGGCCGCACGATTCGCCAAATCAAACAGCCACTGTTACGACCTTGGCTGCTCCCTCGGTGAATCGGCCCTTTCGATGCGTCACCAACTGGACAAATTGCCAACAGCGCAGCGACACAATATCAGCATTGTAGCGGTAGACAATTCCAGCGCCATGCTAAGTCGGTTACAGCACAAGGTCGAGGCCGAAAAACTAAACGCAGATCCCTCGTCAACCACACTGCAAATAGTTGAAGCCGACATCACCAAGCTTGCATTCAAACCCTGTAGTGTCGCCGTACTGAATTTCACCCTGCAGTTTATCCCGCGCGAAGAACGGCAAGCACTCATTTATGATCTGGCACAACAACTACTACCAGGTGGCGTGCTTATTTTGTCAGAGAAAATTCGATTCGATGACAGTGCACAGCAACGACTACACACTGACATGTACGAGAACTTTAAACGAGCTAACGGCTACAGCGATCTTGAGATCAGTCAAAAACGCGATGCACTGGAGAATGTACTGGTGCCGGAAACACTCGACAGCCATAAAAAACGCTTGCTTAGCGCTGGCTTCAGCAGTGTTGAAGTGTGGTTTCAGTGCTTCAATTTCTTGTCAATGGTCGCGTTAAAGTGACTGCACTGTGCTTCGATACTTTCCTGCAAACCAGTAAGAGTCCGGATATCGACCACTGGCTATCGCTTTTAACGCCATTAATAAAAGAACGCGTACAACCAGAAGTTCACGGTGACCTGCCACGATGGATTGCAGCACTTGAGTCTATCCCGCAGATAGCTTGCAGTGAGGTGACGCTCAATGCGCCCGCTATAACGACACGCTGCGATGATCAACCGGACGGTTTACGCGAAGCCATTCATCAGTCGTTGACAGGTCTACATCCATGGCGCAAAGGCCCCTTCGATTTGCACGGCGTGTATGTCGACAGCGAATGGCGTTCCGATAAAAAATGGGCGCGACTTCAGCCGCATATCGATCTGCGCGGATGCAATATTCTCGATGTCGGTTGCGGCAACGGCTACTACTGCCTGCGCATGCTCGGCGATGGCGCCAATTCGGTGGTAGGTGTCGACCCCAATCTGCTCTTTTGCACGCAATTTCAGGCGGTCAACCACTTTGTGAAACAACACAGAGCGTGCGTATTGCCATTGGCGATCGAACATCTGGGCTCAACGCCTGATGGTGCGAACTGCCACTTTGACAAGGTCTTTTCGATGGGCGTTTTGTACCATCGACGCAATCCGGTCGAACATTTGCAGTGGCTAAACAGGTTTCTACGGGACGATGGCGAACTCATACTTGAGACGCTGGTTATCGCTGGCGACAACATAGGTGAACTCGTACCAGAGAGCCGCTACGCCAATATGCGCAACGTCTGGTCACTACCAACCGTTCCGCTATTGCTGCAGCAGCTGAGTTCTGCCGGCTTCACCAGCGCTCGTTGTGTCGACCTCGCGCAAACCGGAATCGACGAGCAACGGCAAACGGAATGGATGCAATTTCACTCACTAAACAATGCGCTTCAGGCAGACAACGTCAACCTGACGATAGAGGGTTATCCCGCGCCTCTACGCGCAATCATACTGGCGAATCGCTGACAAGCTTTCGACTCATAAATGATACACCTGCAACAAAAATCAACTTCGCTGATAGGCACTCTGTGCGGTAAGGCCAAACCGGTTAATTTCGACGCTGCAATACTGTGGCGAGTATGTAATAATCGGCGCCCCAACGGCAACCCGCCCGGTCGTGAGTATTTTTTGAACAGTCTACCCGCCCCCCTCGCAGCGTAAAGCGAATACGATGAAACTCTCTGGTGATTCGACCTCATTTCGTTGCGGGCCTGCCTGGGCAACCGGTAGCACACGGCCCGACAACGGCACGCAAAAAACCGTGGACGGCCAACGGTTTGTTTTCTACGACGGCTACTGGATTCGTTACTACCAGCCCCCTGCCGAGACTCTTGAAGCCAAAAAGAACCTGATCGAATCTCTGACTCGGCGCACTTTCCACCACACCGAGCATGGCATCAATACCCCCGGGCACGCGCTCGACAGCGCACGTGCTGCCCACGAGGAACAAACCGATCCACGCCAAAAACGAGTGAATGCCGCCATGCTGGCCGGTGCCCTGTTTAACCGGGCCACAGACATCTTCCGCACGGTTGTTGATCTCGGCGCAAACGGCGTTCATATCAGCCGCGACAATGAACTGATGCAGGAGTGCGGGCAATGCTTTAAAGAGGCACTTGAGCTCGGTACTCAGGTCAAGCACTACAGCGGGCAGGAAGGGATCGATGAGCTGTGGGGCGAACCTTTTCGCGCCTTTACTGTTCCAATCAGCCAGTTTTACGAGTCCAGATTCATCAAAGTGGCGCAGGCAATGAAGAACATCGATCAGATTGCCGACTCGTTGAAAGCGTCCCTGCATCCGCATATCGCCTACAACGGAGCTGAGTGGCATATCGATCACTTTGCGACAGCTGCAAAATATGAGTGTGAGACCATGCGTAGCGATGCGCAGAACAACTTCCGTATTTGGCCTCAGTTTGTTGCTGCGGGCGAACTGCTGGCTGAATTTCAGGGACAACCCTACCGCGACCCTGGCATGCCGGCATGGCTGTACTCGTCCGGCTCCAAGCTGATATTCGATGGCAAGAGTCTGATTGAATGGGTGGCGCTGGCACGAGTTCCAATGCCAGTCAGTACCGAGTTGTTCATCCAGGAATGCAAAGAGTTCGACAGTGCCATTCAGGCCGTGCAACCTATGCCACGCACTGTCAGCCAGCGATAGATTTTCTCGCTCATCGGTATAGCGTCGATCGAGCCACGCCATCCCGAGCGACTCTACAACACGCCCTGCAACGTGCTCTGCGACAACGCGCTCTAAGACAACGAGCTCTAAAACATGGAATCCGTAATCACCGGCGACGGCAGCAGCACACTGCGCCATTCGACGCATCAGGAAACCTATCACTCAACGTTTGGGGCCGTCACCGAATCGAACATCGTTTTTCTACAAAATTCGGGGGTTGCGACACGACTGCAGGCCGGTATTCCGACCCGAATCCTCGAAATCGGTTTTGGCACAGGGCTCAACTTTCTGGTCACCGCCGATGCCGCTGACAGGGCTGCCAGCAATATAAGCTATGTTGCAGTAGAGATTGATCCCGTTGCTGACGCGGTACTCGCCGACCTGTTAACTAAAAACTTTCCAAACCAGCGACTGTTGGTCAATAAATCAATCGATGCAGTGCGAACCTTCACCAGTCAGCCATACAGAACAGCGGGCGATCAGCGCATTGCGACGCAGGGTCCTGTCGACCTGACAGATTTTATTGCATTCCAGTTGATTATTGGCGACGCACTAACCTGCGATTTCGGCAGCGAACAGTTCAACGCGGTGTATCTCGATGCCTTCAGCCCGAAAAACAATCCGGATCTGTGGACAACCCGGTTTCTACAAAAGCTGCGACCAGTGCTTGCTGATGATGCGCTGCTTGCCAGCTACTGTGTCAACCGGCAATTTCGGGACAGTTTGACGGAAGCCGGCTATGACTGGCGTAAAGTCGAAGGGCCACCAGGTAAGCGAGAAGTTCTGATTGCTCAACTAAGCCAGGAGTCTGTGCGAGGCTGAATGCTCCTCTGCGCACGCCGTCTTTTGCAGTAGTCAACCAGGCTCGGGAGGCTCCGCTCGGGCGGCTCCTACTTACTGCTGACAAACCCTCGCTCCGCCAGTGCAGCAAGATACCGCTGAACGTTGTCTCGTGCTTTTTCTTCGTAGTTGTCGTAAAAATATTCGGTATTGAAGATCCTTACTCTGGTCAGCAATGCCTCCATGAACGCGATTTGCCCGGCATAGAATTCAGAATCAGTCAGGTAGTGCAGCTCCTGGCGAATGTTTTTACCATCAGAAGCAAACTGTTCCCAGGGAAGCCCAAAGCTGGACAGATCAACATCAACGAGAATTCTTTGATCCGGGTCTTGCGGCGGTCGTACATGCTCTGTGGCAATAACCAGCGCGGCTACATCTTCTCTAAACTGCGTGGCAAGCAAGTTTTCTGATTTCTCCATGAAAAATGCAGCACTCAGTTTTTCATTTTCGTATGCCGGGAAGTTATAGATGGCATCGTGAAACCAAATGGCCAACTCGACAGCATCAGCCTGTCTGCACTGGGCTCGGACCCGATCAAATTGCCCGAGACAATGCTCAATGTGATCAAGGGTGTGATAGTAACGACCTGATTCTTTGTATCGCTCAATCAAGTCGGCGCCCATTTCCGCCCCTCGGCCCGTTTCCGACCGCGGCCCGGTGTTTGCCGCCGGAGTAGCGGTTAGCTCCACGACGTCATCTTTTTTGCCAGACTCAATTTGGCCAGAATCGATGACCCGCAAGCAGCGATCCCACAAGTCTTCAAATTGTTGTAATGATGCTCGCCGGGGCATAGGGTCTAAATCACGTTGGTGCACTATTTGTGTTATTCAGTTTACACTACCAGTTATCTTATCGCTCAGCATTCAGCGACGGCAAGAACATTGCACCATGCCTCCGACCCTGGTGCCTTGTCTCTTTACTCTTGTACGGGCTACTTCACAGTTTGGAGTAAACTCATGCATAACACCGGGACAACGTACGAACAATAATGACGTATTCCTCCCGGATTTAGGAACGGTAAATATAAATGAATGTAACAGTTTACGGATCAGGCTACGTCGGTCTGGTGACTGGCTCACTTTTAGCGGATGTGGGAAATGACGTTCTTTGTGTCGACATCGACGAAAAAAAAGTCGCTGATCTGAAACTAGGCATAATCCCGATTCACGAGCCCGGCCTCGACGACGTCATCAAACGCAATGTTGAAATTGGCAGGCTGAACTTTACGACCGATATGGAACAGGCGGTCGGACATAGCGAGATGCAGTTTATCGCTGTGGGCACACCCCCGGACGAAGACGGTTCCGCTGATCTCAAACATGTTCTGGCAGTGGCACAAACCATTGCTGAGCGCATGCAGGAACGCAAACTGGTCGTCACCAAATCGACTGTCCCGGTTGGCACATCCGACAAGGTAGGTGCCCGAATACAGGAAGTTCTCGACAAGCGCGGTGTAGATCTGGAGTACGCCACGATCTCCAATCCAGAGTTTCTGAAAGAGGGAGCCGCCATTGAAGATTTCCGCAAACCGGATCGCATTGTTGTTGGCACCACCGACGAATATGCAATCGGCGAGATGCGCAAACTGTACGCACCGTTTTGCCGTAACCACGATCGACTGATCTTCATGGATATCCGCTCGTCGGAACTGACCAAATATGCAGCTAACTCTATGCTTGCAACGAAAATCAGTTTCATGAATGAATTGTCAAATATTGCAGATGCGCTCGGCGCCGACATTGAAAAGGTTCGTGTCGGAATCGGTTCAGATCCGCGTATTGGCTACAGCTTTATTTATCCAGGCTGCGGTTACGGTGGTTCGTGCTTCCCGAAAGATGTTAAAGCACTGATTGCCACTTCTCGCGAGGTTGGATACCAGGCGGAGTTGCTCGAGTCAGTTGAAAGCGTCAATGATCGCCAAAAACACATCCTGTTCGACAAACTGAACCGGCACTTTAACGGCGACTTGTCGGGCAAGACTTTCGCAATTTGGGGACTGGCGTTTAAACCCAACACGGACGATATGCGTGAAGCACCGAGCCGCGTATTGATGGAAGCATTGTGGGCGCAAGGTGCAAAGGTTCAGGCTTATGACCCGGTTGCAATGGATGAGGCAAGGCATCTATACCCGGATACCAGCCACTTGAAACTTGCCGGTACCGCGCTCGATGCTGTGACCGGCGCCGACGCGTTAATCATCAACACCGAGTGGCAGGAGTTCCGCAGCCCGGACTGGGATAGCATTAAAAAACATTTGACCGAAGCCGTGGTGTTCGATGGCCGCAACCTGTACGAGCCGGAAGTACTGGCCGGGCAAGACATTCAGTACTACTGCATTGGACGCCCCGGCGTCGCAAGCTAGCGGGTTGACTTTTCACGGCCACAGTTGTCAGAGCAAGGCGAGAAAATGCAGGCATAGCAGGGCCTGCGTCGAACCCGTGCTTTGGACAACAGCTTAACGCAGCTAGGCGACTGTGGCTTCGAGCCGTGTTACCGAACTTTCCAAACAGCCCACTGGTATCTGACAGAGCTATTAAAACGAGCAGCCTGGCTCTACGCCAGGCGCTTACGCCCGCGCGCACACCAAGAGCTCATACCAGGCACTCACACCCGGCACTCACACCCGGCGTGGGGCCAGTCAAACAGATACCTACCCCCTCCCGAAACAACGTATAATGCCCCGCACTACATCGCCGCTCTGAATCCATGCGACACGCGTCGACTCCTTGTTCACGCATTAAACGAGACTGTGTAATTTCTCAGTCTTTACAGTCGCACAATTAGCTGATTCCTTGTTGTTCGATTGATTCCCTGGCGTATGATTCCCTGACGTGGCGCACATATTTTCAACAAGCCTGGAGCGGTTGCACTGGCACAAACGTGTCTGGCTACTTGCGTTCCCGATTATTTTGTCCAATGTAACAGTACCCCTTGTCGGGGCTGTTGATACCGCAGTTATGGGCAGACTGGATGAGCCCGAATACATCGGCGCTGTGGCTCTGGGTGCATCGATATTCAGTTTGCTGTTTTGGGTATTCGGTTTTTTGCGTATGGGCACCAGTGGTTTTGTTGCACAATCTTATGGTGCAAATCAGCCACTTGAAATTCATCGCACTTTAATTCGATCATTGTTTATTGGTGTGGTCATTGGCGCTTGCCTGATTGTATTGCAAAAGCCGCTTTTGCACCTTTGCTTAATGTTATTCAATGGTGGCGAACGACTGGATAACCTGACAACAACTTACTACTCCATACGCATCTGGTCAGCTCCGGCAACGCTGTCGATGTACGTTTTACTCGGCACTTTGATCGGGCTGCAAAGGACTGGCGGTGTATTCCTTATCCAGTGCTTTTTAAATCTGCTAAACGTAGCACTGGATATATTTCTGGTCACAGTGATGCAATGGGGCATTAGCGGTGTCGCTATTGCATCCGTCGTGAGTGAGTACGCAGCACTTGCGCTTGCAGTCTATTTACTGCGCTCACAGCTTTTTACTTCACTGTACAAACCAAGCACCAGTGAACTCTTAGATTCTGGCGCGCTACTCAAACTGGCAACACACAACAGCAATATTTTTGTCCGCACACTACTTCTGGTTCTGTCATTTTTCTATTTTAATTCTACCAGCACCAGCCTCGGCTCAGGCATTCTGGCGGCCAACGCAATATTACTTCAGTTACTGCACATTTGCGCCTATGCACTCGATGGATTTGCACACTCTGCGGAAACATTGGTTGGCAGCGCATGGGGCCAGCGCAGCCGTGATCAGTATCGGCATGCAATAGCTGCGTCATCGCTGCAATCACTGGCTATTGCGTCACTCATGTCAGGTTTGTTCTATCTGTATGGTCCGTCTATGGTAGCGCTTTTTACAACACAAGCCGCAGTGTTACAACTAGCCAACGACTACCTGCCATGGCTGGTAGCACTACCGGTTATATCTGTATGGTGTTATCAGCTGGACGGCATCTTCATTGGCACAACCCATACCGGCGAAATGCGCAACGCCATGATTGCCTCCGCGATATTCTTTTTTCTCACAAGCCTGTTGCTGATTGAAAAATTTGGCAACCATGGCTTGTGGCTGGCATTTAGCGGATTTATGCTATGCCGAACCTTCACCCTGCTCTACTATCTCCCCAGGATTTCCAGGAACATCGGCAATCATGCAAATTGAAGAGAACCGATCCTTAAAACAACACAACAGTTTCGGTTTTGATATCAACGCCCGTTATTTTGTCGAGGTAAAAAGCGAAGATCAACTACTCGAGGCACTACATTGGGCCAGAGCCAAATCAATATCGGTTTTTATCCTCGGGGGCGGCAGCAATATCGTGTTTACACGAGACGTGTCTGGCCTTGTGATCCATATCGCCATTGCGCACTATAATGCGAACACAACATCGAATCGGCAGGTTGAAGTACGAGTTGGCGCCGGTGTGGTCTGGCATGAGCTGGTATCACGTACTTTGTCTGAAGGATACTTCGGGCTTGAAAACTTAGCACTGATACCCGGCTATGCCGGAGCCGCCCCGATACAAAATATTGGCGCCTATGGCACCGAAGTGTGCGATGTATTAGTGAACGTTGAAGCCATTGATCGAATCAGCGGGGAAAAACGTATACTGAGTGGCAACGAATGTGAATTCAGCTACCGCCATAGTATTTTCAAAGCAGTTGCTGGCGCACAACTGATTGTAACGGCAGTGACATTTCGACTGAGCCTGGATGACAAGCCGGTCGTCAAATACTATGCGTTACAGGACGCGATAAAAGCGTCAAACATCACAACGGTATCCGCGATAGATATTTTTAATCTGGTGTGCGATATTCGCCGAACGAAATTACCCGATCCTGACCTTCTGGGTAATGCCGGTAGCTTCTTTAAAAATCCGGCCATTCACCGTCAGCAGCTTGACGAAATATCACGACAATATTCTGATGTTCCTTCTTTCGCGCAGGAAGATGGTCTATTTAAAGTGCCTGCCGCATGGCTAATTGATCGTGCAGGTTGGAAAGGCTATCGCAATACCCACGTAGGCGTACATGATAAGCAGGCACTAGTCTTGATTAACCACAATGACGGGAATGGTCAGCAGATTGCACAGTTAGCAGATGAGATTAAAAGTGACATACAGAATCGCTTCAACATTTGTCTTGAAAGAGAACCGGTTCTCTATTAGTTGCTGGTTGTTACCAATACATGGCTGCAAGACTGTGACACACAGCAGTTGCCACCTGAATTTACGCAGATTTTATCCATTCAAAGCAATGTGCACAAACCTGTTACACATCAAAGCGCAAAGCTGTTTAGCATCGGGCCATGGCGAGTGACACAAAATAACAAACTCGTCAGCGGCCGCCTGATGAACAATTTATTGGGCGCATGGAAAGGATTGTCGATCCCGTTTATCGGTAAACGGCTGGAACTCAGCCCGTATCTGCACGAGAACGAAATTGCGCCGCTGGCAGAAAAGATTACCGCCTGCCTCGAATCACGAGGTGGCCAGGCGTCTGCCCGGGCGCGTGCCGCCGAGTTGGGCAACGCCTACGTCGGAATGAACGATGAAGGCAGACGGAAGTATTTACAATTGCTGGTCGCAGAGTTTGGTACCGACCATGCCGACATTCGCAATACAGCAGAAGCGCTATTCTCGGATCTTGATGCAGGCAAACGCAATGAAATCGAACACGAGTTGCGCAGGAAGCTCACGCCTCCGTATTTAACTTTGCTTACCCAATTCAACGCATTGCCACAGGGAGTAAAGTTCCTTGTCGATATGCGCAGCGATCTGATAAATTTCCAGCGCGATTATCCCGAACTCGAACCAATGAACAATTTGCTGCAGGAGCAACTTTCAAGCTGGTTTGATGTCGGTTTTCTGGACCTGAAACGCATAGATTGGAATGCACCGGCGTCTCTGCTGGAGAAACTAATTAAATATGAAGCGGTACATCGCATTGAGTCATGGACCGATTTGCGACACCGGCTTGCCGCCAATAGACGATGCTTCGCCTTCTTTCATCCGAGAATGCCGGATGAACCCCTAATATTCGTTTGGGTAGCACTGGTAGGCGAGTTATCCGACAATGTCGATAAACTCCTTGATTCAAGTCAAAGTGAGCACATTGACGAAAACACAAACACCGCCATTTTCTATTCTATCACCAGTACGCAACGCGGCTTGAGTGGTGTCAGCCTTGGAGATTTCCTGATCAAACGCGTCGTGGACGAACTCAGACAGGAGTTACCTGAATTAAAGGTGTTCTCGACCCTTTCTCCTATCCCGGGCTTATCTGACTGGCTGGATAAGAACGAAGACAAAGCCACTATAAATGACGAAAATAAAAGTGCATTGTCTGCGGTTACAGACAAATCCTTCCAGGAGTTACTTAGCTCAAGAGACTGGCTAAACGACGAAGAAACCTGTGCAGCTATGCATAAACCGCTAAAAGCACTTGCCGCTCTATACATCACCCGGGAAAAGCGTGTTACCCAACATGGTACCCGAGTAGCAGATGGCGTCGCACACTTTCACCTGTCCAATGGTGCAATTGTCGAACGTATCAACTGGATGGCGGATACCAGCGACAGAGGCAAAAAACAATCCTACACACTCATGGTCAACTATCTCTACGATCTGAGCCAGATTGAATCCAATCATGAAGACTATATCGGCAATGGTATTGTGGCACAGTCAAAAGAAGTGGATTCACTTTGCACGGACTAGTGGGTCGTGCGGCTCTACTTGCTCGTTACGCCATTGCAGCAAGGCTCCTTAGCTCTAAAAGCGCATAACCTCTAACGTAGCTCGGCTGCGGCCATCGGTCACTCGCACGAGCCAATAGGTTGGAGAAGTTACGGTGCTTCAGAAATCACTGTGAATCGTGCGGTAAAAGTTTGCGGTGGATCATTGTCTTCATCCTCGAAGCTCACCTCAAGCACCAGTTCCCCCGGCCCGCGGATAGTCACTTCACCTCTTGAACCATCGGTGTTATCAACGGTATTGAGTGAATTGTCGTTTTCAATAATGGTCCACTCAGAATCCTCCGTCACATCCAGATTCGTACCATTTTCGAATCGGACAAAAGCACTAAGAGATATTGTCTCCTGACCTGCAAAAGTTGATTGAAATGGTGAAACCCGATCAAAAAACAATTCTATGATTTCCGTGTCGCTGCCGGAGCTAATCGAGATGCTTTCCGTTACACCGCCGCAGGTAACAAAGAGGGTGTTGGTGCCGGTCGAGGTGGCGGTGACCAGTCCATTGTCAGGCAAGGTATTACTGACCGATGCAAAAACAGCATCCAGTGACCAGGTTGCATTATCGGTGATATCCACCGAGTTGATGTTGTCGTTAAATGAGGCGGTAGCTGTATACTGAACTGAGTTGCGCGCACTCAGTGTGGTGCCATCGCTGGTGATTTCGATCGACTCAAGATTGTCCTCGACGGTCAGGGTAAACATGTCCTCAATACCGTCAAGCTGTGCTGAAATTATTCCAACCCCTGCGGCGTTTGAGCGCAGTACTCCGTCGCTGTCTATCGACCCGATATTTCCGGCTGACAGACTCCATGAAACCAGGTCCGTCAAAGGCCGAGGCCCTTCACCGTCACCGAAGTCTCCGCTGGCGTTGAAGCGGACGCTGGTGCACTCATCGATTGTATTTTCCGCAGATACCGTTGCATCAGCCTCTATGGTTATCGCCTGCAATGGCGCCGACGATGCACTCAGCTCAATGGAGCTGCTCAACGGATCGATGGTGCTGGTAATCGTTGCAGAACCGTCGGCAATGCCAGTGACGATACCATCAGAATCTACCGAAATAATGCTGCTGTCGCTACTGGACCAGGTTGCCGAATCGGTCACCACAGTCACTGCGTCTTGCACGCCACCTATTGTGCCGATCAGCATTAGCGCACGACTCCCACCGACCTGTATTACCGGTGATGGTGAAGTCACCTCGACAGAGGTTATGTTGTTGTCGGCTACCAGTAATCGACTTTCAAGGGCATCCAGGTTGGAGCTGTCACATCCCGCTAAAACAAAGGCGCAAGATAAAATACTCCCCGTGATCAGCTGTCTCATCCTGGTCGTTCTGAAGTTCATCTTGGTCATTTTGAAGTTCATCCTGGTCACCCTGAAGTCGAAAATAGCCACCCTGACCTCCATCATCGTCGAGCAGGGGTAAAGCGCAGGCCAATTCTAAATAGATTGACGCCTGAATCGTCTTCGTAGATTAGTCGCGAAACTCCGGCATCTGCTGCCAGCCATCGATTGATGTGCAATACCATGCCTATACCAAAATGCCCGCCGTTTAAACTGCTGTTGAGAGTGGACTGCGGCGCTGCCAACGTGTTCGCGGTGAATCGTGAATCGATTTCAGTTCGTGCCACGCCAAACTGGACGTAGGCCGAGTAACCATCCGCTGGTGGCGACTCCAGTCGCAGATTCAGCGTGAACTGCAATGGGACGTCGAGCCGCAATGCAGAAATTCTATCGTCCGAAAAACTGGTAGCGAGCTCACCTTCCAGAGCAATGCCTTCCCACAGCCAGACACCCGCGCCAACACCCCCTATTATCGTTTCGAATGTAGAATCGTTGATACTGACGGTTTGCCCGCCAACCACTACCGTTCCGTACAACCGCTCCAGTGGCCGAACCCTGAGGTTCTGACCTTGAGCCAGGATCGGAAGGCACAACAGAAATATTACAGCCAATATGCGCAGCACCGGAAATCTTCCCGAATTAAGAGGCTCACAGTGTATCAAACTTATTGCAACCCGCTAATTTTTTGAAAGTATTGATGAATCTCAAACTGGCGTTATCCCCTTGCCAATCCAACCATCAGTACCTGCAGGTCCGCAACAGTCCGACCTGCGATGAATAATGATCCCTTTCTTTGCGCACCAGTCAGCCGTTTGGCTTTAACCTTTGAGTTTCTCCTGCAATAGTTTATTGAGTTGGCCGGGATTGGCTTTACCACGCGAAGCCTTCATCACCTGGCCAACAAAATACGACAGCAACTTCTCCTTGCCCGCTCGGTACTCGGCCAGTTGCGATGGATTGGCTTCTATCACCTCCTCAATCATTTTCTCAAGCTCGGAAGAATCCGAGATTTGCCGTAGCCCCTCTTTGTCGATAATTTGATCAGCCTGGTCTTCGCTCGACCACATTTTGTCGAGTATATCTTTACCTATTTTCCCGGAAATTGTGTTGTCGTGGATGCGGGCCAACAAACCACTGAACCGCTCCTCATCAACAGGCGATGCGGTTAGATCGAGTCCGTCTTTGTTAAGCCGGGAAAACAGTTCTCCCGTTACCCAGCTGCTCACTATTTTTGCTGCCGCACCACTCTTTTGCAAAACCGTTTCAAAATAGTCAGCTGTCGCTTTGTCAGCGGTCAATACACCTGCATCATAGTCGGGCAATTTGTACTCGCTGATGAATCTCGCTCGTCGCTGATCCGGCAACTCCGGTAGCTGCCCGCGCAACGACTCAATCAACGTCTCGTCAACTTCGACAGGAAGTAAATCCGGGTCGGGAAAATAGCGATAGTCATTTGCCTCTTCTTTGCTTCGCATAGAACGAGTCTCGTCGCGTTCAGCGTCATACAGGCGAGTCTCCTGCACCACCTCTCCACCACCTTCTATAATGTCGATCTGTCGCTCCACTTCAAAATTGATAGCACGCTCCAGAAACCGAAACGAGTTGAGATTTTTTATCTCGGCACGTGTGCCCAACGCCTCGGAACCCATTGGCCGGACTGACACATTGGCATCGCAACGAAATGAGCCTTCCTGCATATTGCCATCGCAGATTTCGATGTACTTCACGAGTGAATGGATCTTGCGCGCGTAGGCAACCGCTTCTTTTGCGCTTCGCATATCGGGTTCGGATACGATCTCCAGTAACGGCGTGCCGGCGCGGTTCAAATCTACTCCTGTCTGGCCATGAAACAGATCATGCACCGATTTACCGGCATCCTCCTCCAGATGCGCCCGGGTAACACCAACCACTTTTCTGACATCGTCATCCAGCTCAATCTCGACGGCGCCCTCGCCCACGATGGGCAGCGCCATCTGGGAAATTTGATAGCCCTTCGGCAGATCAGGATAAAAGTAGTTTTTTCTGGCGAATACATTGCGCTTGCCAATCTGCGCGTTGGTCGCCAGCGCAAATTTTATCGCCATGTTTACCGCCTCGCGATTGAGCACGGGCAGCACACCGGGCATTCCTAAATCAACCGCGTTCGCCTGTGTGTTCGGCTCCGATCCAAACTGCGTTGAGCTGGACGAAAAAATCTTGCTTTCAGTCGCAAGCTGGGCATGAATTTCAAGCCCGATCACTGTTTCCCACTGCATTGGTTGCTCCCTACAGACCACCCGTCAAACAGCCAGATGTCTGCGGTGTTGTCGGTAGTTTTTTTGTCAGGCTGAAATCGAAGGTGCGTGGCTGTGCCAGTCAGTCGCTTGCTGATAGCGATGCGCCACATTGAGCAGCCGCGCCTCACTGAAATAGTTGCCCACCAGTTGCATGCCCACCGGCAGGTCATCGACCAGACCACACGGCACGGAGATGCCGGGCAAACCCGCCAGACTTGCCGGAATGGTATAGATGTCATTCAGATACATCGATACCGGATCAGCCGTGTTTTCACCGATACTGAAAGCCGGTGTGGGTGTAGTGGGACCGAGAATCAGGTCGACGTCTTTAAAGGCCGAGACAAAATCTTCCGAAATCAGGTTGCGTATCTTTTGCGCTTTTAAATAATAGGCGTCGAAATATCCGGCTGACAATACGTAGGTTCCTATCAGGATACGACGCTTCACTTCCCGACCAAAACCTTCGCCGCGAGATCGCTTGTACAGGTCTTCAAGGTCAACCGGATTGTCACAACGGTAACCATAGCGCACGCCATCGAATCGCGACAAATTGGAGGAACACTCAGCCGGCGCAACAACGTAATAGGCAGGTACCGACAAATGCTGATTCGGTAAGTCGACCTCGACAAATGTTGCACCCAGTTTTTCCAGTTCGGCAATGGCTGCCTGCAACGACGCCGCAATCGTGTTGTCGAGCGCTTCGGTAAAATACTGCTTCGGCAAACCAATCTTCAGTCCGTCCAGCGCATCGTTAAGACTGCCGGTGTAGTCGTCAACCGGTCGGTCGATACAAGTTGAATCTTTATCGTCAAACCCAGCCATCGACTGTAACAACAATGCACAATCCTCAGCCGTCACCGCCATCGGTCCACCCTGATCAAGACTGGATGCGAACGCGATCATGCCGTAACGAGACACCCTGCCATAGGTTGGTTTTATACCGGTAATGCCACAAAACGAGGCAGGTTGTCGAATCGATCCACCGGTATCAGTGCCGGTACAACCGGGAACCATCCTTGCAGCCACCGCCGCCGCGCTGCCACCGGAGGATCCACCGGGCACCCTGTTGCTGCCCCATGGATTAAGCACATTGCCGAAGTTGCTGTTTTCGTTCGACGAGCCCATGGCAAACTCATCCATATTGGTTTTGCCAAGACAAACAACCCCCGCCTGCGACAATTTGTCTACCACGGTAGCGTTGTAAGGCGGTATAAAATTTTCCAGCATACGCGAGCCACAACTTGTTCTTACACCGCTGGTACAAAATATATCCTTGTGCGCGATGGGTACACCGAGTAAGGGATCATCGGCTCCCGCTGCACGCCGCTTGTCTGCATTGTCTGCCTGTTGCAAGGCAAGCTCGTAGCTCACACTGATAAAGGCGTTGCACGACGGATTCAGCTGATCAATACGCGACAGCAAGTGCTCACAGATCTCGCGGCTGCTGAAATCACCCCGCGCCAGGCTAAGCCTGATGTCGGCTATCGTTTTATCATGCATGTGGAGCTACCCGAATATTGCATTTAATGACAGTCGCACCCGGTCAATTTCAGACCACGCGGCCCTGGATTCAAGAGCGACTAAAAAAGTTAAATAAATGTCTTAACGACGGCACTAACCGATCGGCTGTATCCAGCGCTGCGGAAGCAGCTGGAAGCCGGTTAAATCAATAACGCCGAGTGCGTGATTCCGACTACTCTATTACCTGGGGTACCAGGTAATAACCGGCGTCGGTTTCAGGTGCAATGGACTGAAACTGCTGCCGTTTATCATCCTCGAGAACAACATCATCACGAAGCCGCTGCACAGCGCGTGTCGGATGTGCCATTGGCTCCACTGCGGACGTGTCTACTTCTTCCATCTGCTCAGCGAGTGCGAGTACCTTTGACATTTCGGTTGCATAGTCTGCCACGCGATCCGCATCAATTTGAACACGGGCCAAATGCGCCATAGAGCGCACAGTGTCTTCATCTACAGCCATTATCAGGTATCCGGAAAAATCGAGTAATTTAGCATATTGCTATCGCGCCGTCGTGTCACATCACTTTCTTCGCTCAACGCGCAGATGTAGACGACTCCGAAAAATACGCCACCTGGCGCTCCACCTTGTTACGGGTTCGAATATGACAGTCACTGGCGCACCGCAAAGCGGCGTCTATACTGAAATGTGAAGTCTACAATCTGGAGCAAAACAGGGATGCTAACTCGAAAAAACAACAAGGCACCGGGCATGATTTCCATTGATCCGGGCGCGTTTCGCGTAAGAATACACACCGACACTCAGGGGTTGATTCTGGATGAGCCAGCCGCCGGACTGCTGAGCATGGATGCAAGCGATGCCGGTCCGCATGCCATCGTGCGTTTCGGTCAGGCGGCCATCGATTCATATCGAAGGAATCCGGATGGCGTGCAACTGATGCGACCGCTGCAGTCAGATTGTAAAAACAATATTGGCTACAGCCCCAGGATGTTAAATCACTTCATTCGCAAAGCGAAAACCACCGGACTCATGGCTAAATCACCAACAGTGCTGCTGGCTATGCCGGAGAATCTCACAGAACTGCAGCGCGACCAGTTACGCCACAGTTGTTTTACCGCCGGTGCCGCCCGTGTTCACACCGTCGACGGTGCGATTGCCAGCGCTTTAGGTGCGGGCATCGAACCTGAATCGGAGTCCCCTTCAGTCCTGTTCGACCTTGGAGCACGGTCTTCTCGAATGTTCATATACAGTGAAAACGAGGTAGTTGCATCGTCCACTCTGCATTGTGGTGGCGACACACTGGATGATGCGATTGTGGCTGGTGTAATGCAAAAATACGGCGTTCGCATCAGTGAGCTTGAGGCACAAAATTGCAAGCATCGAGTCGGCTGTGCGGTTGCTGCCAGTTACGGGCAACGGCTTCGAAGCGCATGCCAGGCAACAGGCCACAGCCTGGATAACAACGAAGAAGTCCGCTTTCAAATCAGCACAGTAGATATACTGGAGATGATCGCTCCCGAACTTGAGCGGCTCGCTACAACCATCCATACCGCGGTCAACACATTGCCGTTGTGGATACAGGATGTTGTCGAACAAAACGGTATCACGCTCGCAGGCGGCGGCTCACTGTTGCCACAAATTGATCAGTTAGCGATGCAAGCCAGCGATGTACCAGTCGCCGTCGCGCACCGCCCGTTGTCGAGCACCGTCAGAGGTGGTAGCGCGATGCTCCAGCGTATCCATGGAAGCTCACAGCGCTCAACTCAGCCCGCGTAGCACCTATACGCTTAACGGTTACAGACTGACTGCTACCAATCGCAGTCCGGTGACACAGAAAAGTGGCACCCGGAGTTGCTCACCATCTATGGCTGGACAGGCTCGCGGGGTTGTCGATTCGGCCACCTCTGATTACACTGCCAGAATTAATTACCGGAGTGAGTTTTGGACGCACGTTTGCAAGAGGTCGAACTCAAGCTGATGGATCTGGAAATGATTGTCGAACAGCTCAATCAGGTGATCATTCAACATGAAGGTTCCATAGACCGGCTTACCAGGCAACTGGATATGTATAAACAGCAGCTTGAAAATGCCACGTCGGTGATAGCACCACAGTCGGAAGAGACGCCTCCTCCGCATTATTAGAATGATTACACCCGGTGAGCTTAGCCGCCAACCACGATATTCCCATCCACCAACTGCCATTCAGGCACCACTATGTTTTTTTTCGCTGACTGTTCCCGAAACACCCGGCCTGCCAGATCATATCGGCTTGCATCACAGGAATCGACGAATCCACCTGGCCACGCGACACCCATATAGTCCTCGGAGGATGGGGCAATGTACTTTAGCGGGCAGCCCGTACCGGTACCCAGTGCAACCGCTACAAACCAGTCCGGCTCAGCTGAACGATAGGCGTTCACTGCCAGATCAGGCTGGACTGACGACTGGCTTAACGGGTCTCTCAGCAGATCATTGTCGAGTGACAGCAGCGCTGAATTCCAGTCGGCCTGGCGACGTATTATTAGCAGCGGTTTGTTTGCCCAGACCACGATCTTTATATCACCGGGTTGCATCTCCGTGGTGTCAAAAGCGACCGACGGCGTTTTTTTCCGCTTTGCCTCTTTGTCACCCGTTGCCTGCAGCAACACCCACACTGTTCCAAACGCCGCAATATATAACATTAACTTGACAGCCAGACGCAGATACAGGCGCCGCGATGTCTCATTCTCGTTCTGCAATCAATTTTCCTGCGTAGCAATTTAGGTAAAAGACAGATGTGTAGCACGGCGGCGGGACTTCGATCACACCGATGGTGCCACGTAACTACAAACACGTAACTACAAATGACAGTACTGCGGGCCACACCTGGCGTATTGATAACGACATGATCTCCAGCCGATGGCCCTCAGTGCAGGATAATCGATGCGTGACCAAAACCGCTATTAACCAGTTTTTTAAATCGTTGCACCACCCCTGCACCGATGACAAAACATCCGGCTTAAGGTGTAATGCCCAAACAATATTACTGACAGCAGATATAAGTATGAAAATGAAAATCACACCCTCAACAATTAAACTTTGACGATAAGCCCACGATGCAAACGAACCCATCGACTGAAAAAACAGGCTATTCCTCAGTCGGGACAGTTGCTCTGTTCGCAGAATACAAAGACGGTACGGTCACTGATCGTTGTCAAAAACTGGCCGACAGCTGCGAACTGGATATCGTGTCCAGCTGCACATCGGAGCAATTGCTACTCACCTGGATTGACGATGTGTTGACCCTCTGTCAGGGCGAGCAATTCAGGTTAAAGACCCGGGTTGATTTCGCGTCCGGCAAAAGCTTACACCGACTTCAGTATGGAGGTGGCCTGGGACAACCTCTGGCCCGCGCGGCTAAAATCACTGGCGCGTCAAAGCCGTTTATCTGTGATGCAACGGGAGGCCTGGGCCGCGATGCTTTCGTTTTTGCGTCACTGGGCTGCCGGGTGGTAGTACTGGAACAATCACCGGTCGTGTTTGCGTTGCTCGCAGATGGTCTGCGCCGCGCACTGCAGGATCCGCAGATTAAACATCTTGCAGGTTTGCTTACGGTGCATAACCTCAACTGCAAATCACTCCCCGGGAGATGGCCTTACGCTCAATTCCCCGATACCGTTTATCTGGATCCGATGTATCCGCACGCACGAAAAAAAACGACGGCGAAAAAGGAAATGCAATTGTTGCAACGCCTGCACCTGGATGAAAACAATGAGGCCCAGCTGCTGCACAGTGCGATTGGTACTGCGCGTCAGCGCGTAGTAGTTAAACGGCCGATAAAGGCGTTGCCACTTGCGGGTAGCGCACCCGCCGGATCGATTAAATCAACCAACACACGCTACGACATTTACCCCGGCTCGGCACGGGTAAGCGCACAGGACTGACCGCAAAGGACTGGCATCGCCACTCAGTGACTTACGCGGGCTGAAAAATCAATCACGAAAATTAATGTACTGCATTGGCAGTCCGAAATCTCCTCCTTTCAGCATACTGATTGCGCCCTGTAAATCGTCGCGCTTTTTTCCGGTTATACGAACCTGTTCTCCCTGAATTGCCGCCTGTACTTTCATTTTCGACGTCTTAATCGACTTGACGATTTTGGATGCTGTTTCCTTGTCTATGCCCTGACGCACTGTCATGACCTGCCTCGCTTTCTGGCCACTGGTTTGTATCTCACCCTGGTCCAGACACGTGATATCGATCCCGCGTTTTGTCAGTTTTTGCAAAATAATCGGCTGCATTTGCTGAATTTGAAAATCGCTGTCAGCGCTCAGCGTCATCGCCTCCTCAGTTAATTCGATCTTTGCATCAGAGCCTTTAAAATCAAATCGATTGGAAATTTCTCTATTAGCCTGATCTACCGCATTGGCAAGCTCATGGGAATCGATTTCCGAAACAACATCAAATGAGGGCATCTAGTCCACCTAACCTTGAATTTCAACGTACAATAAAATAACTCAAATTTAACTCACACGCGAATTCAGCCACCGTCATATCAATCGTTCGCACAACAGCCGCAGGCAATTTCCATGAGCAAACCTGAGCAACCATCCGCTGACGGCGATCTGCATGCCGACCGGGAAGATTACAAGCAGTTTCAACTCAATCGAAATGATCTGGCTGCCAACCCGGTTGAAATGTTTGCGCGCTGGATGCAGGATGCGAGAAATTTTCCGTTGATTGATGCCACAGCCATGACACTGGCCACGTGTACTCGAGAAGGTATGCCATCAGCACGTATCGTGTTACTAAAGCAGTTTGATGAAGAGGGCTTTTGCTGGTACACAAACTATCAAAGCCAAAAGGGATCCGAACTCGCAGAAAACGCAAACGCGGCATTACTCTTCTACTGGCAAAAATTCGAACGACAGGTTCGCATCGAAGGTGCCGTCGAGAAAGTTACCGAAGAACAGTCAACCCGTTATTTCAAGTCAAGGCCGGATGGCAGTCGCTATAGCGCCGCTGCATCTCCACAATCGCAAGTCGTACCCGATCAAAAATGGCTGGCGCAGCGGACTGAGGAAATGCAGTTGCAATACCCCCCGGACAAACTTGAACGCCCTGATTTTTGGGGCGGGTATCGACTGGTTCCTCGCCAGTTTGAGTTTTGGCAGGGTCGTCCCAGCCGTTTGCATGACCGTTTCCGGTATCAAAAAGACGCAACACAAACCAGCTGGAAGATAGAAAGATTGGCCCCGTAATGGCGAAACTGATAAACCACCTGTAACAGTCCAGTGCTTGCCACCGGCTCATGAATTTAGCTCGGGGATTTTGGCTCACGCATAGCCAGATACATTCCGGGCAGTATTAACAAGGTGCCGACAGCGTGAAACCACATAGGTGCTTCAGCTAACAGCCACCAGGCAATCAACGCCGTGTAGATCGGTCCAAAATACAGTACGAGTCCGGTTCGAGCCGGCCCCAGTTCCTTTTGCATAAACGAGTAAGCCTGGTAGGCACCGAAGCCTGGCAGCAGCCCGGCCAAAGCGCTTATAAACAGTGCTTTGGGCCAATCCGCCGGCGGTGATGTCAACACCCACTCCACTGCGGTGAATGGCAGTAAAACCAGTAATCCAAATCCACAGATAGCGGTCAATCTGGCAAACGTGCCCAGACAACTGTGCCTCAGCCGCAATAGAATCGAATAAACAGTCCAGCTCAGGACCGCGACGATAATCCACAAATCGCCACGGGTGAAATCAACAGCCAGCAATTTCTGTAGCGACCCTCTCGATAATATAAACACCACCCCGACCAGTGCCATAAGCAGACCTGTAATTTGCCAACCACGCAATCGATCAGCGAACAACCGCGCTGACGCAACCGCAATCAGTACCGGTGCGATGGCATAGATCAATCCTATATTGATGGCTTCCGTGGTCTCTCCCCCAATGTACACAAAAGCGCCGCAAATCCACATTCCCAAGCCACCCAACAGCAACAGATCTTTCCACTCGGCGATCCAGTTGGGCCATTGTTCACGTAACTCTGTCCAGGCCAGCGGCAACATCAGCGCAAACGCGAAAAGCCACCTTAAAAATGCAAGCAGGTGCGGCTCGATAACACCGGGCGCTGTGCGAGCCACGATGTAATTGGTCGACCAGATAGCTGGCGTTATTACTATTAACAGTTGTGCCAATCGAAGGCGTGTTGCGGAGGACAATTCGGTGGGTCCGGTATGGGAGAACTGGCAGAAGCACCAGTTGCAATGAGCATAGCCTATCTGCGTGCTGGATACACCAGTGTGATCAGCCGAAGACAATGACGAACCTACGGACACGCTCGGTCAACTGACAGACAACGGCGAACAACGGCTTCGGGCAATTAACACATTTCTCGTCCAGCCAGCCTGTGTTAACGATGCGCATTGGCATCCAGAACCCCTCTATCCTCTGAACGCGGGCCTGAACGCGGGCCTGAACACGGGATCTTTACCACAGACGAAAAGAAGACTGCTACAACGCGGAATTGACGTTACACTGTCGCCCATCAGTTTTCTTTACGGTATCTCGACCGATGGATAACACCACGGTGGTCAATAAAAGTGTCTTGCTGATAGTGGTCGCCGCTATATCAGCACTTTTTTTTGGAATCATCGGTCGCTTTGTCGAAGCCATTTTTCTGGCCAGCCTATTCGCCGCTGTTTTTCACCCACTCTACCGGAAGTTTTTGAGCTGGCTGCCGGGGCAGCGCGGTCTCGCCTCGATGGCAACCCTGATACTGGTTCTGTGTTTTATATTTGTGCCAGTCGCTCTGATCGCACTGGTTGTTGCCGGCCAGGCGGCAGACTTTGCCGCCACCGCTATTCCCAATCTGCAAAAAATAATCAACGAACCGGAAACCGTGCAATCCTGGTTTCAGACATTGCCCTTTTACGAGCGACTACTCCCCTACCGCGAACTGATTACTGAACGCCTCGGTAACGTGCTTATTTCCTTTAGCACCACAGGTGTAGATATATTGCAGAGTGCAACAATGAGTACCGTTAGCGCATTGGTAACCGGGTTACTGGTGCTATACACGTTCTTTTTCTTCCTGATGGATGGCGACCGCTTTTTGCAGTTGATTCTGTTTTACCTGCCACTCGATGATAAAAACGAGGGACTGTTGCTTCACCGTTTCAGGAGTGTCACCGTCGCAACACTCAAAGGCACCGCCGTGATCGGCTTTTTACAAGGCGGGCTCGCCGGCATCGCGTTGTGGATGTGCGGCATACCCAATGCGGTTTTCTGGAGTGTTACCATGATGTTGCTGTCTGTCGTCCCGGGCATTGGGGCAGCACTGGTATGGTTCCCCGCTGTACTGTACCTGGCCTTTAACGGGCAGCTCCTATACGCTGGCAGTTTGTTTGCATTTTGCGGGCTTTTAGTCGGTACCATCGACAATGTACTTCGCCCAAAGCTGGTAGGCAGCGATACGCAACTGCACGAACTGATGATTTTCTTCAGCACCATTGGTGGCCTGCTGACATTCGGCTTCTCAGGCTTTATTATCGGGCCGATCATAGCGGCACTCTTTGTCACGGTATGGGAAATCTACGGGGTAGAATTTAAAAACTGGTTGCCGGAATCCGGTTTTGGTCAGCCCCAGGGGGCGCAAGACCAACTAGAAGCAACAAGAAACCGCAGTGATACACTCGACTCCGAGACAAACCCATTGAGTGCCGACGCTGTATCAGACACCGTCGCCACCCGTGACTCATATGGCGCTACCGATGCAGCAGCCGAAACGCAAAGGTCTGACAACAATCAAGATCGATAGTACAGACTGCGACATTTAACCTGCAGCGACCCTGCACCCTGAAAATGCGATCAACAGCTATGCTTCCGACAACGCATCCAACACTGCTTCCAGCAATGCTTCCAAAAGCGCATCCAGCAATGCTTCCAAAAGCGCATCCAGCAATGCTTCCAAAAGCGCATTCAACTTTATACCCAACAGGGCAGTGGGTAGTGTGTTCAAACTGGTGTTCAACAACGCGCGCCACAACAATGCATTTTCTCAGGTGTGCGGTTCTGTTGCTGTGCACACTGACAAGCGCGAACGCTTCGACCTCCGCCGATACTTTACAGTGCAGAGTCGAGCTGCTCGAAGACCTTGGCTGGCAAGTGAGTAACCTCTCGGACGCGCCAGACATCCAGAATGCCGACACCTGCCAACACGACCTGATACCTCAATTCAATTTAAATGACCAAAGTACAAGCAACAGTAACCAGGGGGATGCCCGCTTACTGGCCAGAATCAACAAAGCAATACGATCTGACACCAGCAGATGCCTGGTCAACAGAAAACTACGCCACAGCGTCGCAGAAGCAACGGGCAAAATAATCGACAACACAGAGTTTGTATTCCCTGAACCTGGAGAGGATCCCCGCGACCCCTTCACCCCGCCTGCGGCTAACTGGTCGGCATCTACCCGGCGTGGCTACGATATACCCTCGAACTCACTGTCGGATGGTATTGATGCCCTGTATCGTGAACCTGTGGTTGCTGAATGCGCAGCAGCCATACAGGTCGCACAACTGGCAACACTGGTTGAGCACTATGATAACCACGTGGATAGCATTGTTTCACCTCAGGAGATTGGCATTGGCGTGTGGCGAGAATTTGCCAAAAGCCCGTCTATCAAAGCAAACAAACCACTTCTGGTCAGTCGCAAGCAGAGAAAACGAGCCCTTAGCAGATTGGCAACACTAGGCCGAGGCGCCTTCTATAATCAGTCCGGCTATATGCGTCCAGTCAATGACAGCCTCGAGTTTATAGACTCACTGGACAATCGTGGTCAGAATTTCCTGATTGTCGACATAACTGAAGAGGCCGTAGCAGACCTGAAAAGTCGCAAGCGTCCGCTTAAAGAACTGAATTACATCACCCTTAAAATCTGGCATAACTATAATCGTCTTCGCGTTACAGGCTTGCAAATGGACAAGCTGGTGGAGTTATTGGAAAACGAGTTACTGGCTACCGATACGTTCTTCAGCGATATTTCAGTATATATTCACCCGCTACGCACCGGGACGTTCGCCAAATTTTTAGCCCGACAGTTTGAATATAACCCTCGCACCGCCTATCAATTCGAAATCTACGAGGATTTTCAGACGGGCTATTTTTTTAACAAATACGTAGATCACAGATTGTCACAATGTGAATCCGGATAACTTTGTCGATCAGGTTCTCGTATAAAGAGTTATCACGAACGCGCGACTACCCTCAGTCAGTCTGTGTGGGCAGCGGGAGTGGAGTGTGGGCAGTGGGAGTGGAGTGCGGGCAGTAGACTTAAAGTGCGGACAGGGCATGGAGATCAATCTGTTGCCATAGACATTCGATGATTCAACATAATGACTGTGCAAAGCTGGTAGGGACACTGCCAAAACGCCACCCAAATCGGGTGGCGCTTGTTTATCAAAATAGACAGAACGACCTGCTAGAGCGGATCCGCTGTCAGCCTGCTCTGAAACACTCTACTGTCGTCTGACACTGCATGCGCATCGAGCCATAGCCCCTGATCACTGTCAAGCCGGGTCAGCAGATCCGGCAGAGGGTCATTTACATCCATAAAGTTACCGAAGCCAAAGAACTGTTCGGGGTTACTTTGGCGTTGCGACAGGGAGAAAAGGTTATTCTCTGTCGGCCCAGAGACGACGCCGTCGTTGACGTGAGCAGTCGCAAGTGGTTCTGCACCTTCAGTATTCCATGTAATTGCGTACTCTCCAGTCAGCATATTTAACATTACAAATCCTTCCGCGTTACCCCCGGTTGTACCGGTGCCAGAAGTCGTATATCGACTGACACCATCGGGCAGGATTTGGCGGCGCAACTCACCATTCGGAAATTCAGCTGTCCTTGTAGCCACATAGAGGTTGCCGGCATTTAAATTTTGCAAAATTACATTGCGCTGATCGTCGGAGAGAACAGCAGGCACAGACCAGGTGTCCGGACCAGTCATTTCCAGTTCCACACCTACGAAACCATTAGCGCCCGGAGGCCCTACCATGATATCCACGCGAGTATCAGGTGTTACCGTAATTCCCGACAGCACGACATCGCCGCTAACATCACCCGTTGCACGATTAAAAGCGAGAGCGGCATTCGCCTGTCCGGTTGACGTTGACATCGGTATCGTTCCATCAACCACAAGGTTGGATTGAAACTCTCCCGCCTGACCCAGTGTAACGGGCCCTGCATTACCGCCCATGGTACCGCCCGTTGGTGTGCCACCCATAGTGTCGCCGCCGGTAGTGGTTCCACCCGCAGTGTCACCGCCTGTGGTGGTTCCACCCGCAGTGTCGCCGCCGGTGGTGGTTCCACCCGCAGTGTCGCCGCCGGTGGTGGTTCCACCCGCCGTGTCACCGCCGGTGGTTCCGCCCGCCGTGTCACCGCCGGTGGTGGTTCCACCCGTTGTGTCACCGCCGGTGGTGGTTCCACCCGTAGTGTCGCCGCCTGTGGCGGTTCCACCGGTTGTCGTGCCGCCTGTGGTCGTACCGGCAGTGGTTGCACCTGCGGTGGCCGTACCCGCAGTGGTTGTACCTGCAGTGGTCGTAGCACCCTCAGCATCGTTATCGTCATCGTCGTCATCACTGGCCAGAATGGCGCCCGCGAGTGCTACCGCGCCAATGGCACCCAGCACAACTCCTGTATTTCCGCCGGCCGCAAACCCGCCATTCGTATCGCCCAACTGGTCGCCGGAACAACCGGCCAGGGCTATAGTTGTCGCTAAAATGCAAGTTAGCGGTAATCTGGATAAGTTGTCAGGTTTCTTCATATTCTTCATCGTTTTCGAGCGCCTGCTTTCATGTGAAATTTAATTCATGTATTGCCAAAAGTCTCATTGACAGATCTGTGTTGGCTCCGATGAGATTTACCCAAGCCAAAGCTCACATACCACCACAACCATTCGGAGACACGCAGCCAACCTTCGTCTATCACAGCCTTCGACTTTTACACACAAGACCTGGAACTGACCAATAACATTCTGTAAACACTTGTCAGTACTAATCTTCGACCAAGACCGGTTAGCAAGGCGAAACACTTGTTTGCAGGTGTTAATTGCACAACAGCGTTTACACCATGGATTGCTGCACCATGTAACGCTGACAATCATACTCCAACTTTCAACATAGATCGATACTGACTCATTTTTGATACACTAGTTCTTGACACACTAGCTCCTGACACACTGATAATTGACAGATTGAAAGATTGACAAATTGTCTTATGCACACAGGAAATCGACCTGGTGTCATATCAATCTTCGGGTCTATGTATAGATTTCGCGCAGTGCGACCATAGAGTCCAGTCGCGCAGCGCCAATCCATCCCCAACACTCAAACCCTGGTTTCTATATCAGCAGAACCATCAGCAGAACTGCCCACCCACCGCGAAGTGCCTGACAGTGCGCGTTTAAAGATCATTTTCGCGACAACGCGTCCACTATGCAGCACAATTGGCGCAGCACAATTGACCGTCCCGGCATTGACCTGCCCCATGTCCTCGACCTCGCCCATGCCCTCGACCTGACCTGTTCTCGCCATGTGTTATGAAGATCGGCTAATATCGGCAACGACCAGCGGACTACTATCGGACAAACCTGTTACCCCGGTTGACAGCAAGCAAAGAGATTCAGATACCTATGATGTTCCCGATTCGAGACGAGAATCCTCAGCTACAGATTCCCTATGTAACTTATGCACTGATCGCACTAAATGTTATCGCCTGGCTCCTGTTGCAGGGTATCGGTGTGGAACCGGCGCTTAGTGCATCGGTGTGTCAGTATGGATTGATTCCGGCCGACCTCACTGGCGCCACAGCTAACACAACAGAAACGTTCTGCAGCGTAGATGGCGTTCCCGACTGGCATACGACAGTGACATCGATATTTATGCACGGTAGCTGGATGCATTTACTGGGTAATATGTGGTTCCTTTGGATCTTCGGCAACAATGTTGAAGACGCGATGGGGCCAATCCGTTTTATATTGTTTTATCTGGTATGTGGCCTGGCCGCCTCCGCGGCGCAGGTACTGGCAGATCTGCATTCACCAATCCCTATGGTCGGTGCCTCTGGTGCGATTGGTGGTGTAATGGGCGCCTATATCGTGCTCTACCCGAAAGTCCATGTACACATGTTACTTTTTCTGGTTGTCATTGTTCGCACATTTGCTATTCCCGCAATCGCCATGCTTGGCTACTGGATTGTCGTGCAAATATTCGGGGCAGTAAGTTCGATGGGGACAAGCGGCGGTGGTGTTGCATTCTGGGCACACATTGGTGGTTTCGTCGCAGGTATGCTGCTGATCTTTGTGTTTAGAGATGAACGTCTGCTAGCAAAGCATCCCTATAGAGGCTGGCACCAAACACAACACCCTGATGACGCATGGAAACCGGTTAAAAACAAAGGCGGCACCTGGAACTGACTTGTGTAGCGTCGACGCTTAAAACAACGCGGTTTACAACCCGCTTACCGGTACCTGAACCATGCAACTAAACCCTTTCGTCCGCAACACGGACTTCCCGCCAGTGCCGGAAGCCGCCAGCTGGATCGAAGGCAGACAATTCACCCGAGAATATCCGCTTATAGATGTATCGCAGGCCGTACCGGGCTACGCCACAGCAACCCCCATTGTTGAACACCTGGCCACAGTCCTAACCGAGACCTCGACCAGATCTTACGGCCCTGTGCTCGGCCTTCCGGCATTGCGGCAAGCGTATGCAGACAATTTTGCAACGGGCTCGACAGCACCGGTAGCAATGGGCAACGTTGCCATCACGGCGGGCTGCAACCAGGCGTTTTATGTCGCTATTGCTGCGCTGTGCCAACCAGGCGATGAAGTTATCCTGCCCGCCCCGTGGTATTTCAATCACAAAATGTCACTCGATATGTTAGGGGTCAAAGCAGTACCGTTGCCCTGCCTGAAAGAAGATCAGTTACTACCGAACGAAGAGCGGGCAGCCTCTTTAATTAGTCGTAAAACAAAAGCCATCGTGCTGATTACCCCAAACAACCCGACCGGACAGATTTACCCACCTGAAACCATCCAGGCGCTCTACCGACTGTGTCAGTCGGCAGACATTGCATTGATCATTGACGAAACGTACCGTGATTTTCGCGAGCAGCCCGAACTGACGCCTCATCATATTTTCGACGACCCGGACTGGCCAGATACTGCTATTCATCTGTACAGTTTCTCCAAAGCCTACGCACTTGCAGGCTATCGGGTCGGAGCGCTGGTAGCCTCGACAGAATTTAATCATGAAGTAACAAAAGTACTCGATTGCGTGTCAATTTGCGCGGCTCAGATCTCGCAGCGAGCCGCTCTATTTGGTTTGCAACATGCAGCGGCATGGAAAGAACAAAAACGCCAGTTAATGTTCAGTCGAGCCAGCTCGTTTTTACAAGCGATGTCCGGCACTAACAGCGGCTATAGCATTTCCTCCCTTGGACCCTATTTCGCCTATTTGAAACATCCTTACGAGAACGCTCCGGCAAGCAGTGTTGCTCGCGAACTGGCAGAGCGATGCAATCTGCTGGCTCTTCCTGGTGAAATGTTCGGCCCCGGGCAGGAAAACCATCTTCGATTTGCTTTCGCCAATGTCAGTTCCGACCTGATGCCGACCATTGAGAAGCGCCTGTGTGAACATCAAACGAGTACGCGTTTGTAAAAAAACAGCCACCATGTGTTCACAAAGTTTCAACAAATCGGCTACACAGGGCGGTGCTTGCCGGTCTATAGTGGCATCGCTTGGACGCGGCTCGAACCACGTCAGGTGTTATCGAAGTAAACAAATGTTGCGACCCGCACGGGTCTAATTGAAATAGGGGATATATCGATGTTAGGAACCATAATTTCAGCGGTAATTGGTGGTGGTGGTGGATTTGCCGGTGGTCAGCTTATTCAAAGCCTTCTCGGCGGCGGCGGTGGCATGGGAAGCCCACTCGTAGGTATCGTGTCGGGCCTGCTCGGCGGTGGCGCAATTGGTGGACTGATGGGTCGTGGTGGTGGTGCTGCAGCAGCTGCCGGAGATGCAGCAGCCGGAGGCTCAATCAATCCAAAGCAGATTATTAGCGGGCTGCTCGGTGGCGCTGGTGCGGGTGCACTGGGTCAGGGGCTGCTTGGACCTCTGTTGGGGGGCTAACACCGGTTCCGTAACAGGCGCACCAACAAAACAAATAGCAGGATCAAAATCCTGACGAGAACGACATTCGTGCCTGTATCTAAAAAGTAAAAGAATGTGCTTTACTAAAACGCGGCTTCGGCCGCGTTTTTTTGGCTTGCGACATGCCATTGCTACGCTTATTTTAAGAGGTAATGTGGCATCAACATTGTGCGCCAGTGTTGTTGTCAGCGCCGCCACTGCTGGATCGTTAACACAGGTTCTTAAATGGGTTTCTAACACGAGTTATATTCTCGAGCTCTTTTAGTTCACGAGCTCTTTAGTAAAACGAAGGCCGGACCCTACCTGAATTGCACAGGCCCCTGATATTGACGCAGGGGCGGCATATGCACTTCGACAATGTCACCCTGCTCAAGCACCCCTTCACGCTCCACCCACGCTGTAACCCCTCTTCGCCCCAGTGCATTTTTAACAAAAAGTCGACCTTTACCCGGGTAGCGCTGCTCAACTTCTTTGGCGGGACCGTCGCACGGCTCGTTTTCCATATCAACTACCAGCGAAACCCCACCCGAAAAGATTAGCCTGGACGAGGGCGGCAAGGTTGTCAGCCGGGGAATTCCGACTATACCAAGATTAGCTCCCAGCCAACCCGGCGCTAATTCCGCTATGTCCAATCGCTGAGCAATCTCTGCCAGTTCCTCGTCAGAGACGATAGTAATTTGCCGGGTGTTACGAATGTCAGTTCCAATTGGATACTGTCGTTTGACTCGCACACACGATGCTCGAGTCAATCCACTGTGGGATTCTCCTTCAAAGCCAGCGTAGGTTACCCGAATTGACTGCTGTTGACTGGTCGCTATACCGGTTGCGTCGTCACTGTGAACCAGTAAAGCGGTAACCTGTCCCCTGAGTCCACTATCTTTGAGAATTGCCATTGTTGATCTCAAGCGGTTATCCAGGACCCGACGCTGACACCGCGTTGGACGTAGTCTCTACACAGAGTACTGTAGTTGCAAAGAGCCCTGTAGTAATTGCGTTGCTTTAATAGAGCGCCGTTATCATAGAGACTTTTATTGAGCGTCATTTTAAAAGCGCCTTTGTTTGCGTACGCTTTTGTCAAGAGCGCTTTTCTCGAAGAGCGAGGCCTCGGAACCTACTTCGCTGTAGTCTCAAACCGGATCGTCACCTCAGGTTCTATAAACTCATCCTGCCCACCTGTGCCTACTGCATAATCACCACGATCGATGGGGAACTCTCCGCTCGCTTTATCACCTTCTACCGATAACTCAAAACTAACCGGTCGGCTGTTATTCCTTATGGTGAGTTCTCCCATCACTAAAAAATCGCTGGTGCCAGCCACAGGCTCTACTGACGTTGAACGAAATTCCGCCACCGGATACTGGTCCGACGCAAACCAGTTCGCTGTAACGACGGTACCATCGATCTGACCGTTTCCTGTGTTAACGCTCGCCGTTTGAAGCGTCGCGCTAAGCGAAGACAACGATGGACTTTCATCATTGATGACCAAATCAATAGAGACGGTTTCAAATACCCCGTGAATGGGCGAACCCATTTGAATCGCTGTGAAGCCCACAGTGTCGACAATGACGTTCGACGATGCCTGATTTACATTCAATGCACCCTCATTCGCTTGTGTTGCGGCCTTTTCCCACAAAAACAGTCCCGTTGCTGCCGCCAGCAATACCCCTGGAATTATTGCGTGATTCAGATCCAGATTACGACGATGTTCATCCGCAACCCACATCCGCGACATCAGGTTATCTTTCAACACGAACTGATGTCTCAGCGCGGCACCAATATGCAGCAGCGCCAGTATCAATAAGCCGTTAGCTAAATAGTGGTGTGCTGTAATCGAAAGCTCCGATACAGTTTCTCTGTCTGACACAC
This sequence comes from uncultured Granulosicoccaceae bacterium, assembly GCA_964393885.1. GTDB lineage: Bacteria > Pseudomonadota > Gammaproteobacteria > Granulosicoccales > Granulosicoccaceae. The sequence goes on from CAYMVV010000007.1 coordinate 41,086, forward strand.
CAAACCCGGTGGCGGCCTCAACAGACAGGTGAGGCCAGGGTATGACACCGAACAACTCAGTTGCCAGGTCGAGTGGCGAAACCGAAACCATTAGCCAGCCGCTTAACGGTATTACCAGCAACAGCAGATATAAAATCAAATGGGTGGCTGAGGCGGTAAAGCGTTGCCACGACGGCAAACTGGATAACAATTGCGGTGGGCGGTGAGTCAAACGCCAGATGATTCGCACTACAATCAATAACAACACCAGAATCCCGAACGACTTGTGCCACTGGATTAACTCGAAGCGCAGATGATCCGTCTCCTCGAGCTCGTTCATATACTTGCCAACGGCAATGAGCCCAACAAGAAGAATAGCGATCAGCCAATGCAGGCTGATCGCGATCGATGTATAGCGTTTACGCACTTACTCGCCTTGTAGTAACTCTGCCTGAATCTCAAGTTTAACTTCATCACTGACATACGGAGCGCTCGCGCCCAGTCCCCACTGAGATCGTTTCAAACCACCAACGACAGATATCCCTACGACCGGCTTATTCACCAGTGGATGCATCATCGCAGCGTTTACCGTAACAGTAAGCGTTACAGGTTTGGTCGTTTCTTTGATAGTCAGGTCGCCGGTCAATGCATACGTACCATCGTCGTTCGCTGCAATTGCCGAACTGGTAAAAGTCATTGTCGGATTATTCTCTACATCAAACCACTTGGCACCGGTCAAATGTTGATGAAAGGCCTCCGAGCCGGTTCTCACACTATCAACGTCGATCTCAACAGCAACGGCAGTTTTTGTTGGATCGGCTGTATCCAGATCCATCGACATTTCAAACTTTTCAAAACCGAGGATTGGATTCGATAACCCAAGATGGCTGTACTGCAGATTGATGTAAGCGTGGCCCGGATCAACCGTATACTTGCCAGACGGCACCGCCGACAGATCAGCAGCATTAACAGGTGCGAAAAATAAAGTTGAATAGAGTGCTACGGAGAGAGTAACGGATAATAGTTGCTTCATAATTGGTTTACCATGGTTGCGAGTATCAAAGCGATGCGATTATCGAATCGACATGATTGCAAATAGTTGCGGTTGTCGAAAGCGCTTCTCAAACTAAAAAATCAGGCCCTGCGCCCACAGAAGCGTTTGATGAGATCGAAGGCAAAGGGTTCCCAATGGCTTGATTATAAGCAAATCCATCGCACCGCAATGGCAAAATGCACCACAAACAACAGCTGCGTATTTTTGTTACACCCTGTTACTTCCAGCGCCCATAGCGTAGCCATACACCAAAGTCTGCCTATAATGACGATAAAATGCACTGGCCCGCAATACAGCGGACCATTACGACTGCGGGCCATTATGGGCAGTAGTGCATTCAGTCAGCCAGTCCGAGTCGTCGCAAAAAAGCAATATGACTCTTTACCAGGTAACCGGTTTCGGGTGTTTTGTCAGCCCAGTCTTGCCACACCCCGATTGCTGCCGAGCGAAATTCTCGACGGTCCTCCGCAGACCAGCGGTACAAACTGATACCGTCATTGCCCAGTTGACCGGCCGCTTCGTTGTTCTTCAACTCATAGGTTAAAGCGGTCTGAAAGGCGAGCTTCTGCATTGCCACCTCAACGATACGTTTTAGATCATCCGGCAACGCCTCCCACTTCTCCTTGTTGATCGCCAGATGATCTGACGGCATGGAATGGAAGCCGGGGAAAGTCCCGTGCTCAACGATATCGTACAAGCCAAGATCCACATTGTTGGCAAGACCGGAAGCATCGGTGCCATCAAGTGATCGATTTTCCAATGCATTAAATACCCGGGTAAAATCCATCACCACCGGTTTAGCGCCCAGTGAAGCAAAGATTTCTGCGGCCAGCCCCGGTGGCGAACGAAATGTCCAGTTAACAAGATCCTTTAGTCCGGACAAAGGCTTGTTGGAGGCGAAAGATTCCTGACCGTATATCCACCAGCCAATCAGTTTCATGTCGTACTTGGCATACAAGCGATCCGCCACCTCCATTCCACCATTGTACAACCAGGCGTATTGCTGCCACGGATTTTCATACCCCCCCATGATATCGCCCACAAACTGAAATGCCGGGTCTTTGGGTATCTGATACCCGGCTCCGGTCATATCGCCATCCAGAATACCAGTTGAAGCAGAATCAAAGGTTTCCTGCGATTTAACAACGGATGACGAATAAAACATTTGAATGGTCAGCCGACCTCCTGACATGACTTTGATGTCGTCGACAAACTGTGCCACCAACTCACCAGAGACGGTCTTTGGACCGTGATGAGTCTGAATCCGTAAATGATATTTATCCTCTGTTGCCAACGAAAGGGATGTCCACAGCATGAGCGAACACAACGCCACGCAGCGTATTCCATTGGCAACAAGGCCATGCTTCATCATTCCATTCTCCAATCTGCTATCCATTGCAAATAAAGCAATTTGAGGGACTCGCACTGTGTGATTGCGCCGCCCGTCTTGTCTAAAAAATATCCATCTGCTAACTGCCCTGCGACCTGAGATTGGCTTACAGATCCTCCTGCAAACTTGCCGTTCGGGAAGTCGCCGGATTTTACGCTACGCGGCGGTGGCTGCATTCATGACGGCAGTCACGCAGCGTAGAATTTACTCAGGTGATGCCGGAGCATTCAGGAGCGGGGTAAGTTGTGTTGTTATCGGCAGCACCTAATGCACCAACGAAAATGGCGAACCACACAGACATTGCCAACAAGAGGCGGTTCCCTGACAGCCTTTGACACGCCAGAACCGCACTGTCATCGATACAATCTTTAGACCACAACGGCCATTGAATAATCCGACGTTTGGCAATAGCCGGATCTTGTACGTGGCAAGAGCGTGTGTGATGTCGAATCGAAGATCTGGCGCGGTTCCGTTGCCTCACATCACCCTGCGTGAGGAAGGAACCCGCAAACAAGCGATAGCCACAGTTTATGAGGGTGGGTGCTCCTGGTGGGACGCACATCGTTACTCACACGAAACTGAATAACGATCGATAAAAGAAACCGCCTAAGGGTAGATCGAAGCAGCGGAAATTATGCCGCGTGCTGGTTCAATCAATACTAGCGTCTCACCAAATTGCCGTGAATCCAGCCCGCGAAACTGCCAGCCTCGGTTTCGATGTTGATCCACTCACCATCGCGTGCGTACTCATAGATCGTTTCATTTCGATCAAGTTGCGTTACAACCGGATACTCGGTGCCTGGCCCTTGTCGAAGATTCACCACCTCACGATCAACGTACAACACCGTTTGCGAGACAATACCGTTATCACCGCCGACACCTGATTCCCCAACACCGGCCTGACTAACCACTGACGGTGCAGAATTTCCATTGGTCTCGACGACAACCTTCGGAATATCGCGATTCGGCAAGGTAATGACTGGCACAGTGCTGCTATCCCCGGATGCCAGCAAGTTTTCATTGTCTTGATCGCGCGAAATATTGTCGTCACCTGCCGCATCGGTCAGCGTGTCAGGATTGCTTGATGCATCAACAATGCGCCCGGGCACCGATGGGCCGTCGTCACCCGTGGGTAATAGAGCGTAGGCAACATATCCAACACCACAAATCAGCGCGAGGACTGAGACGCCACGAACCCAGCTGCCGACAGCACTCACCAAACCGCCATCATCGCCCGGGCCCAACAGCAAGCTGTGGCCGGAATGCCTGAGTCGATCATTGTGCAACTTGACGTACAGCATGCCCGTCACAATAGAAATTGGCCAAATAGCGAGAATAGCCAGGGCGCCAAGCCCCGTGAAGTACAGGACCGCCAGAATCAGTGTAAAAAGTACGGCAGTTGCCATACTGGTGTAGGCCAGACCAATCGGCCCGAAAAAAACGGTCGCAGCAAGCTGAGTTGAAAAAGATTTGAGCATAATCGCAATATTTCTCTATCAGGGGGAGCGCATGCTCAACGAGCACAATCCATATAAACACTTGAATTTGTTTTATTATTTTATTTCCAGCGCTCCCTGACCGGATCAAGCACTACACGTCAGGCATTAGCCGGGCCTGTAATTGCCAGTCTTTTGACGCTTCCAATACTGTGTCGTCCGGTCTATGGGTAACTTTAACCAGCCTGCGAGACGGTATCCGCACGAACCGGCACCAGTATTGGATTGTCAAATTCACTCAGCCGCCAAAAACCGCCTGCCGCAAAAAGTCCTTCAAGCATAAAAGACGTTTTTAGTGACAACTTGATAATACTAACGTTACCGAAGGTTAACAGAATTGACTAGTGACTGGAACCGATTGGCACAGGAGTAACTTTGTATACTGTCCTTGCAAACCCTGTACGCTGTCGGTGGTAAGCTCTATGGTCCACAGAAAGTTATCAAAGTTCCCTGGCACCACCAAGCAGGCACCACCAAGCAGGCACCACCAAGCAGCCACGAAGCAGGCACCAGGAAGCAGTCTCTGGCTCGCCCGACCTCGATAATTCTGACTCGACACCTCGCACCCGACTTATAGCCTCAAGACATGCTGTCATTTACAAATCTCTCAATTCGACGCGGCCCTCGAGTGCTCCTGGAGCATGCGACGTTTACGATTCATCGCGGGCACAAAGTCGGTATCACCGGTGCTAACGGCACTGGCAAGTCCAGTCTGTTCGCCCTGATAATGGATGAGCTGAGCGCAGACACCGGGGATTTCGACATGCCAAAGAATCTGGTTGTCGCTCATGTGGCGCAGGAGACGGCCACCACGGACAGACTGGCTATCGAATACGTTATCGACGGCGACACGGAACTTCGCGAGTTGCAGCAACAACTGGCAGGAAGTGAAACCGACGGTATGCGGCAGGCCGAGCTGCACGGCAAAATCGAGAGCGCAGGCGGCTACAGCGCGGAGTCGCGCGCTGCTACTCTCCTCAACGGTTTGGGCTTTAAACCGGCGCAGATAAAGCAACCAGTGAAGAGCTTCTCAGGCGGTTGGCAAATGCGTCTTAATCTGGCGCGTGCATTGATGTGTCGCTCCGATTTGCTACTGCTGGACGAACCCACCAACCACCTTGACCTTGATGCGGTTATCTGGCTCGAGTCATGGTTGCGCAGCTATGCAGGGACACTGTTACTGATCTCGCATGACAGAGAGTTTCTCGACAATGTCGTGATGGAGATAGCGCATATCGAACAGCAGGGCCTCAAATTATATGGAGGCAACTACTCCCAATTTGAAACGACTCGCGCCGAACACCTGGCAGCTCAGCAATCGTCTCACCTGAAACAACAACGTGAGATAGAACATATGAATGAGTACGTGCGACGCTTCAGAGCGAAAGCCACCAAAGCCAGGCAGGCGCAGAGTCGACTCAAAGCATTGAGCAGACTCGAGCTAATCGCCCCTGCGCATATCGATTCGCCGTTTAAATTCAGTTTTAAAACCGCAGAGAAATTGCCAAATCCGTTACTGCGTATCACCGACGCCTCGGTCGGCTACGCTGATACGCCTCTGTTGAACAACATAAAGCTCGAGCTGCACAACGATGCTCGCATTGGCCTGCTCGGCCCCAATGGGGCCGGCAAATCAACTTTTATAAAATTGCTGGCCTCTGAACTCAGCACGATGTCGGGTGATCTGCATTTTGCCAAGGACACAAAGGTTGCCTATTTTGCACAACATCAACTTGAGCAATTGAACGTTGACGCTACTGCACTGCAACATCTTCGAGACCTCGCACCCGAAGCTCAGGAAGGCGAGCTCAGATCCTTTCTGGGTGGCTTTGGCTTCCACGGTGATCGTGTGTTTGAACAGGTTGGTCCATTTTCCGGTGGAGAAAAAGCCAGATTGGTGCTGGCACTGCTGGTTTACCAAAAACCTAACCTGCTATTACTGGATGAACCCAGCAACCATCTGGATATACAAATGCGCCACGCCCTGACGGTCGCTTTGCAGGATTACAACGGCGGCATTGTGCTGATCTCTCACGATCGGCATCTGTTAAAAATGGCTTGCGACAAGCTTCTGCTTGTGCACGACGGCCGAGTCGATGAGTTCGATGGCGACATCGACGGTTATCCCGCCTGGCTACAAAAACAATCCAGGCCCGCAAGTGCAGGTAAATCGACAACCACCGTCAAGCCGGATAAAGACAAGAAAAGGCAGGAGGCAGAACATCGCCAGCGGCTGGCACCACTGCGAAAGGAAATTACATCGCTGGAAAAACAACTCGACCGTCTGCAGCGAAAAAACGACGAGCTGCAGACCAGCCTGGCGGATGAATCGATCTACGACCCTGAAAACAAGGATCTGCTTAAAGACCTGCTATGGCAACAGGCGGAACTGGCGAAAGCAACACAAGCTGTCGAAGAAGAATGGATGGAAAAGGCCGAGCAGCTTGAACAGGCGCAACAAAATTAATCACCCGCGGCATGCCCGCTACAGGGTTTTAAGCGCGGACACAATCGCTTTTTCGTAGTCCACTTTTTTAGCTTCATTAAATCCTTTGTGCACTTCGATTACGGTTCCACCTTTACCCAGAATTACACTGGTGGGCATCACATTGACGTTAAACAAGTCAGCTACGTTGCCCTCAGGATCATAGCCTACCGCAAAGCGGGCATCCAATTCAGTTGCAAACCGTCTGGCCAGCACCCTGTCTGCATCTATCGATACGGCAACGATCTGCAACCCTTCGCTTTTATATTTCTCGCGCATCTCGTTCATCCATGGAAAAGACGCTCGACATGGCGCACACCAGGTGGCCCAGAAATCGAGGTACACCACTTTATCCTGATAATCCGCACTAAAAAATCGACCATCTTCTGTAGCAACATCAAATTCAACAGTCTGCTGCTCCTGAGCACAGGACACAAGGACCGTAGCGAACAGTGAGCTCAGTAACGCAATTCGCAATATCGGTAAGGCGGATCTCAGCCAGATTAACGGTCGAGCTAGAGATCGAACCAGAAACCGCTGCAGAATTTGTGTGACAGCCATAGGTGAAAACTCTTTGAACTTTGATTACTTTGCACGCCTGGGGCGCATGACAAGCGCTTACAGAGAAATCTCCACCAGCAATGCTCTGTTTGTCGCCTGTCTGCAAGGCCAGTAGAAGCGCATAACGGTAGCTGCCACTCGGTATTGCAGTAAGACACTAGTATATGAGGTACAACGCCTGGCTCCCGTTTTCGATGTCGCGCCCGGCACCCACTCTCTGCGTAATACTGTGGGCGATACTCAATATGGCAATATTCGGTCAAACGGATTTGTCGGCACACATTCGTCAATGCAATACAAAACGGGCTAAAACACGAACTACCGCAAGACCTGCAACACGAACCACGACCCGTACCACCATTGCCTAAGATTGCATTTTTAATCTACCCTCCACTATCAGACCAAATTCATCACTACGAGTTTAACCATCGAAACGCAAAAGCCGCCGATCGGAGAATGGCCAGGAATGCATAACCCGCTACGCAAGTGATCAACTGGCCACCGCGCCCGGTACCTCGACTGGCAGCCGACCCCGGAATCACTGTTGATTGAACATCTTTATAAAACGGATCAGCAGCCTGTCCAAGCCAGCATCCAGGGTATAAGCCATTAGTTGCTGCGCTATACTGTCGCATTAGCTCAGCCCGCACCCGACCCAACCTTTGAATCTATCAGCGATAACCTTTAGAAAACTGCCTGAGCACATACAGGGAGCTGCTTTTCTTTTAATCGCCGCTGCGGGCTTTAGCGTGATGGCCATGCTGATAAAGCTGGCGGGGTCACAGCTGCATGTCACGCAGATAATTCTTGTTCGGCAGTTAGTGATGGTCGCCATCATGACACCAACCATGGCTAGAACCTTTCCGGACTCTGTTAAAACGCAGAGACCCGGTTTACAGTTGGCGAGAATTGCCGTCGCTTTGGTCGCAATGCTCGCCGGATTTACCGCCTTGATTAACATGCCGATCGCAGATGCCACTGCAATTGGTTTTGCAAAAAGTTTCTTCGTAACTATCTTTGCAATTTTCATTTTAAAAGAAACGGTTGGCATACGCCGCTGGGCCGCAACACTGGTCGGGTTTTGTGGCGTATTGGTGATGCTGCAACCGGGCACAAACGGCTTTACGATCTACGGCATCTATGCGGCCATTGCCGCGATCGCCGCAGGATTGGTGATGGTAATTTTGCGCTTGCTGTCACGCACGGAAAAACCCGCAACTATTCTGATCTACCAGGCTGTTGGAGTGGGTCTGGTACTGATGCTTCCGGGCATCTACTTCTGGCAGGCACCATCAGCAGGAGAATGGTTACTACTACTGGCGGTCGGGGTGACTGGCTACTGGTCACAAATGTCCAATATCCTTGCCTACAAACTGGGAGAGGCATCCTTACTGGCGCCGCTGGAGTATACCCGCCTCATTTACGCAACGATTATCGGAATTGCTGTCTTTGGGGACTACCCGAATAAATCCACTGTGATCGGCGCCCTGATTGTGGTGTGCGCTTCTGCATACACCATTCACCGCGAAACCAGCCTGAAAAAAGACCAGTCCTGAAAAGAGCAGTCCTGAAAAGAGCAGTCCCGAAAAGAGCAGTCCCGAAAGAGCAGTAAAAGACGAGCGCGCGAAGCGATCAATGCGTGATGGCAGCAACCTTCACGCTATTGTACCGGAGGCCTCACAACCAACCGCTGAAGATCACTTATCGAGCGAATCCACGGGCTATAGCGACGCTGATTGTCAGTCAGCTCCTCAATCGCGTCAAGGGCCTCAGGCACGGTTTTATATAAACCGCCGGCGATACCAAACGCGGTTCCATCTTCTGCAACTCTCCTGAATTTATACAGTACGATCATCGGCTCCGACGCAAACTCCGCTGCAAACTCTGTCAACTGTGGCACCCCTGCTGAAGCTCCATACTGTATGGTGTATGAGCCCAAATCCTGTTGAAAAATCCAGCTCTCGTCGAAAACTAACTGACCGGGTATGGCGATTTGTGCTGACTGCAGACTCACAACCGGTGTTACTACTTCGGTTCCCTCTGTGACGTTGCTAGCGTCTGCATCCAGTGTGTCGCTGTCTGCAACCAAAGTGCCGCTGTCTGCGCTGTCTGCATCCATAGGGTCATTGTCTGTATCCAGCGTGTCGCTCGCTACACCCGGCGTGTCGCTGTCTGCATCATCCACAGTATCGTTGCCTGTATCATCTCCTGTGTCGCGGTCCGCATCTTTACGCTCATCTCCTTGTTTTAACGCGAGCTGATTTGACGTCGATCCAGGTGATTGCGCTGGAAGTTCTGGATTCTTATTTGACGCGCTCTCAGAGTCTTGCGAATCCGACCTGGCTACATTCGCAGTGTCGGCATTCACAGTATCAGCAACGACTGTGTCAGGAGCAGCCGAAGGCTGCAACGCCCTGCCTAACAGAGCGTAAGCAAATGATGCTACGAGAAGAGCACAGGCAATTTTTCCTGCGAACAGCATAAAATCCAAAAGTGTCAAATATGCTGGCTGCGAATAGGCGTGGTAGAGGCGAAAACGTCTGTACCTTCTTTTTAATTGGGCAAATTTTGACATTACATCCAAGCGCAAACTAAACCTTGACTCTATTTTCAATTGGGAAAGGATGATGTGATTCACCCCACAAGTTCCACTCTCGCATGAAAGCGTATGAACATCATCACTGGCATTTGGGACGGAGATAGCTATTACTCGCTGCATCCCTCAAATTGCCAACGAAGTTTTTTCGGTACACCGCTGGCCAAACCCCAATCGGTCGGGCTATAATTGGCGGCTTGAAATTGAACAACTGCCGCGGCATATGTTCAATCTCCCAAATGGGCCGTTAGCTCAGTCGGTAGAGCAGTTGACTTTTAATCAATTGGTCGTAGGTTCGAATCCTACACGGCCCACCATATCATTTTTACCACTTCTTATTAATAGTCACAACTTATTAGTAGTCACAATTAATAGTTACAACCAGTACTCACAAATCTCCTGCAACACCTAACAGCAACCAACACGCCCCCGCTGCCACTGGTATCGTGTGCGACCTCGAGGTGACACTGACCAGGTGTTAACCCTTCTACTACAGACCTGCGTTATTCATTTGCTCAAGACGGCGGCGTGCCAGCGCTGCAATCGAGCGTCCGCGATACTCTCTCTCGACCGCTCCAAGTTCTGTACGAGCTTCATCGTAGCGCTGTAACTCGAACAGGGAAAAACCTTTTCTCAGTCGCGCATCGGCAACCTTGCGGCTACCGGGAAACTGAAAGATCACGACGTTAAAGCGATCAATCGCCTCATCAAAACGCCGCTCAACGTAATTGGCCTCTCCCAGCCAGTAGTGTGCGTTATCAGAATAGATTCCTCTCGGATACTGCCCGAGAAATTGTTCGAATTGCTGAATGGCCTCGTTGTTACGGCCCAAAATCAACAAGTCATAGGCATCCTGATAGTCAAGTTTCTCCTGTCGCTCGTCTGCTCGATTATCGACTGCAACTCCGGATTGTGTGGCCGGCCGCGTGGCCGCTTGCGGCGTCGGAGGCGCTGTCAGAGGTTCATCCAGGTTGATATCGTCCAGATCGTCAAGCGAGTCCAGGCTCGATACACCACCTTCCTCCAATGCCTGCAAGCGTCCATCTGTATCCAGATACAACTTGCGCTGGCGCTCCCGCATCGACTCCAGTTCAAAAGTCTTTTGCTCGAGTTCACCGCGAAGCGTGCGCACCTCGGTCTGCAGGGCATCCATGGTTTGAACAATTTCGATCAGGGCCGAATTGTCGAGGATGCGCTCCAGTCTCTGCACTCTGGCATCCAGATTCTGCGCGGTAGCGGATGAGAGAGGAATCAGCCAGACAGGGAATATCACCAATGCAGCGACGATGAACTTTACTGGCTTTTTTCCAGCACCCTTTGTATCACTGTCGGGCAGATCACCCAAAGTCATTTGTTGCATTGAATTCACTCTATATGACGCTATCGTCAGCACGCACTGGACTCACTGCCCCGGACTATGCGTGCTGATGCCTGTTAGCCACCGGTCATCGCCCAGCTATCGCCTAGCTATCGCCAAGCCATCCACGGGGTCATCACCGGGGCGAACGCAATGGCAGATGGTATACACCTGCCACTTTGCTGAGCGAGCTTTAGCGAGAGGGTTTACTGAGGCTCTGCGCTTAGCTCAGACCTTCATACACCAACTCTACCCGCCGGTTACGGCGATAACTGCTCTCCGTATTTCCTTCATCCAGCGGAACTTCTTCCCCATAGCTTAAGGTACTGAATTGCCCCTCATCAACACCTTGCAGGTTTAAAATTCTGGCAACTGCTCTGGAGCGATTATCTCCAAGTGCTATGTTGTACTCACGTGAGCCGCGTTCATCTGTGTGCCCTTCGAGTCTGACCCGCACATCCCTGAAGTTGGACAGATACTGAGCGTGCAGCTCCAGCAAAGCTATCGACTCTTCATCTAGCTGAGAACTATTGTAGTCAAAGAACACAATTCGTCTGGCCAGGGGATGTCGTGGATCCCTGATCGACTCACGAGTAATCGCCACCGAATCCAGCGGTCCGCCTGCAGGCGCATCACTGGTTTGTGCAGGTGCCACGGTGCCCACTGCGGCTGTCTCTGCCGGACTGCCGGTAGTCTGTGGCACATTGGGCAACTGAGCAGGGACAGGTGTGCTGGATGGTGGCAACTCGTTTTCAGGCCCGGTGGCGCAGGATGCAAGCACCATAAACATAACACTACAAAAAAGTGGCTTCAGTACGCCGCCGCTACTATTCGCCAGCAACGTCTTCTCTATTTTTTTGTTATTTATCACGACAACCTCTGTAGTTTTTTTTCAATGTTAACGTATCGGGCCCCAGGCCGGGTCACGAACGCTCTCATTAGCTAAACTGATTCTTTGAGTGACAAGTCCATCGGTACTCACCAGCCCGAGCACCTCTTTGCCATTCTCCTGAGTAGCAAAGAGTATCATCTCACCGTTCGGGGAAAAACTCGGAGACTCATCCTGGCTACCCTGGGTAAGCACTTCAAGCACTTTTGATTTCAATTCCAGCTTGGCGATGCGAAAATTACCATCTTCATTATGAATGAAGGCGATAGTCGATCCGTCAGGCGATGTGGTTGCCCCCGCATTATAGTTACCCTCGAACGTCAATCGTTTGGCAGTATTTCGCCCACCAACGGTTTTCGAGTACAGTTGTGGCGTGCCACTCCTGTTGGATGTAAAGACGATGGTCGAATCGTCAAGCCATGCCGCTTCTGTTTCAATAGAAGGTTCATTGGTCAATTGCGTCAACTGGCCAGATGCGACATTGACAATATAGATATCCGGGCTTCCTCTGTGCGAAAGCGACAAAGCGAGCCTGCGTCCGTCAGGTGACCAGGCAGGAGCGCCATTAATACCTTCGATAGAGATAAGCTTACGCCTTTCTGCACGGGCCAGATGGTGAACAATGATTGCCGAACGCCCCGGAAACTCAAACGACACATAGGCTAACTGCTCACCGTCGGGAGACCATGTCGGCGATAAAATAGGACGTGATATCTCCAGCACCCGAGTGACGTTAGCGCCATCTATATCTGCCAGCTCAAGTGCAAATTTCTTGTTATCGCCAAGACCCGCAGCGGTGACATAGGCGAACTGGGTATTAAATACCCCTTTTATACCGATCACCTGTTCATAGATTTGATTAGCTATGGTGTGTCCGGTCAGGCGCAATTGCTGTTGTCCTATTCGATACCTGCAGCAATACTCGACAGCGCCCTGCGCGTTTGGTGCATAGGCCAGCATCTGCTCTTGCTTCAATACATCAATCAACTCAAATTGCACTTCAAATTGACCGGCGCCAATTTGTACAATTTGACCAACCGCCAGATACTCCGCACCGGTCCCACGCCAATTGTTGAAATCTACCTCAGCTGTTTTCGATGGTGTACCTGGAATCTGCGCAGCAGGCAGCACCCTGAAGCGCCCGCTGCGAGCCAGGTCATCTCCTATAACACCGGCGATATCAGTGTCCACACCCGCAGCATCGGCAAACGGTACAATCGCGATCGGTATAGCATCCTGCACGCCTGCCGTATCAGTGATCTCGATCCGTAAAACTGCCGCAGCGAAATTAGTGCACAGGAGCGCACAAGTCAGCAGCACTACCTTCGATAATAAAAGCACGGTACCAGACCCGATTACGCAACTTGAATGTTGTGTTGGTTTGCTCATTGCCTGAATGTAAATTCCAATCGTCTGCTAAACACAGCTTTGTGAGGTGGATCAGGAAACCTGGCGGTCATGACCGCTTTTTCTACTGCCCGGGCCATTTGATTACCACCGGCAGAACAACTGGTAACCTGTGCATCCACAACTTCGTTCGGAAACACAATCGTCGCGATCACTACACACGTGGCACCGGGGCGAATACCACTGGGTGGTCGGAACTTTTGACTGACAGCACGGCGTATTGATTCAGAGTATTGCTGCAACAGCTGATTCTTCTTGCGCAATAATCTTCTCTTACGTGCCTGCTCCTCGCTTGCAGCCTGCTCGCTGGCAATGCGATCGGCTTCAGCTTTCTCAGCTGCCAATCGATTCGCTTCCGCCTGCTCCCTTGCCAATCGTTGCCGCTGCGCCTCCTGTTCCGCCAACCGCCGTTGTTCTGCTTCCTCTTCCTGACGCCTGCGCTCGGCCTCTTCGGCCAGTCGCTGCTGTTCGGCCGCCTCTTCCTGACGCTTGCGCTCGGCCTCTTCGGCCAGTCGCTGTTGTTCGGCCTCCTCTTCCTGACGCCTGCGCTCGGCCTCTTCGGCCAGTCGCTGCTGTTCTGCTTCCTCTTCCTGACGCCTGCGCTCTGCCTCTTCGGCCAGTCGCTGTTGTTCTGCTTCCTCTTCCTGACGCCTGCGCTCTGCCTCTTCGGCCAATCGTTGCTGTTCGGCCTCCTCTTCCTGACGCCTGCGCTCTGCCTCTTCGGCCAAACGTTGCTGTTCTGCTTGCTCTTCCAGACGCTTACGCTCTGCTTCTTCTACCAGGCGTTGCTGTTCAGCCTCCTCTTCCAAACGTGACTGTTCAACTTCCGCAGCCAAACGCTGCTGTTCAACTTCCTCCAGCCGTTTACGTTCCGCCTCTTCGGCCAGCCTTTGTTGCTCGGCTTGCTCTTCCAGTCTTTTCGTCTCCGCTTCCTCTGCCAGGCGCTGCTGCTCGGCTTCCTGCTGTAGTCGCTCTCGCTCCCTTTCAGCAGCTATTGCCTCCTGACGCAGTTGTTCGGCCTCAAGTTCCCTTTGTCGTTCTTCTTCAGCGAGGCGCAACTGTTCAGCAAGCTCTTGCTCTTCCGCAAGTCTTTGCTGCTCCGCAAGTTCGCGCTCTTCTCTCTCGGCTTCTCGCCTCTCCTCTGCCTCTTGCAGTTGCAACAACTCCGCTGAATTATCTGGCGCCGGATTATCAGGCACGGGGTCGTCAGGTACAGGTTCATCCGGCACGGGCAGACTGGCCAGTGTCTGCTCCTCAGCCTCCAGCGTTGCCAGCGTCTCACGCAACTCCTGTACACGAGCATCCATCGCCGGTGTATTCGCCATCACAGCCTGGATAGGATCTCCGTCCTGGTTCGTCTCGTCACCAAAGTTATCTTCCAGCACAAAAAACATCGCCACGCCCAGGACGAGGTGACCAATAATCGAGACTATCAGCGCTACCGGACTGCGACTCAGCAGATCAAACATAGTCTGCTCCCGCTATCTCCAGGCCCTGTATCGTCTGGCAAAATCCTGCGCAGTCGCAAGGCGAAGGCCGGTGGAAACTTCCCTCGTGATCGGCGAACAAAATATCGTTCATCAGTTAAAGCGGAGGATCGCTCATGAGCTGTACCTGCCCTGCACCCGCACCCTGCAATGTAACCATCGCCTCCATCACTGTGCCATAGTCTATGTTCTCATCGGCTGCGACCATAACAGGCCTTGATGGATCCGCCCTTAATGCGTCTGCCGCCAGCCTGAGCGCCTCGTTTTGCTCAACCAGTTGCTGAGGCGCCTCACCGATCTTCAGAAACCACTCTCCTATTGCCGATACAGACAACACCAACGCCTCTGACTGACTGTCCGATTGCACAGTTCTGGCGTTGGTGTTGGGAAGATCAACCTCAACACCCGTCGACAACAATGGCGCTGTGATCATGAATATAACCAGCAACACCAACATCACATCAATGTAGGGCACAACGTTCATCTCAGACATCAGTGCCTTTTTTTGACGCCGCTCGCGGTATCTGGCCATTATCTGACAGCCGCACTTCGACGCAGGACCTGACGCTGCAGCACCGCTGCAAACTCCTCCATAAAATTGTCATAGCGATTAAGCAGCCGATCAGACTTGTTGCTCAAACGGTTGTAGGCAATCACCGCGGGAATCGCTGCAAACAGGCCAATTGCAGTCGCGATCAGGGCCTCCGCTATTCCGGGCGCCACCATTGCCAATGTCGCCTGTTGAACGTTCGCCAGGGCAGTGAAGGAATTCATGATGCCCCATACCGTTCCAAACAAGCCGATATAGGGAGCGGTTGATCCCACTGTAGCCAAAAAGGAGAGATGCTGTTCAACAGCGTCAGTTTCCCGCGACAAGGCAATTTTCATCGCTCTGTAAGAGCCTTCAACCACGGTTTCTGTGTCGCTGGTCTGTTTGACAAGTCGAGCAAATTCGGAGAAACCACGTTCAAAAACATGCTCCATGCCCGTCAAAATATCGTCTTTTGCGCGTATTTGCTGATACATCTGGTTGGCATCCGCGCCACTCCAAAACTCGTTCTCAAAGTCAGTCGCGGTGCGCGTTGCACGGGATATCTGCCGACTCTTCGAATAGATGATCGCCCACGAGATAATCGAAACAACAATCAGTAGCAGCATGACCAGTTTTACTACTGGCCCGGCCGACAGCACTAAGTGCCAAAATGAAAATTCTGTATTCAATGGCGCAAGCTCTTTATCAGTTCCCCGGGTATTGCTCGAGGCTTGTGAGAATCGGCATCCAGGCACGCGATCAGCAATTTGCCAGTCGCAACCAGACGTCCAGACGGTGAGGCTTCAAAGCCGGTCAAACTATCAACCCCTGTTGTATCAGCCTCCTCGGTTTCAACCGCCGCGCTCTTAACCGCCGCGGTATCAACCACCGCGGTATCAACCACGGTACAGCTTTGACTAAATTCCAGGCTGGCGCGGCGAACATTCGAAATTCTCGCATCGACCAGCAATACATCATCAAACCTTGCCGGCGACACATATTCCACGGCCGCAGTGCGCACAACAAACTGTCGCCTGTGTCTGACGAACAGATCGCTTTGATCAAAACCCAGACTTCGCAGGTATTCTGTACGCGCACGCTCCATAAACTTCAGGTAGTTAGCGTAGTACACAACCCCGCCAAAGTCCGTGTCTTCGTAGTAGACACGAATCCTTAATGAAAAGCCTAATTGGTCCGAACCAGCCGTCACTTTCCAGCCGTCACGTTATTGTAGTTGTCTGCCTGCAACGGTTTGACGCGCCGAGTTGCCGCTTGCCAAAAACCACGTTAACCCTCGATTGACTCAGCCGCTGCCCGACGTTTACGCAGCATGCTAGTGTGCCACCGCTTTCGGCTCAATTACGATTCAGAATTACTCGTCAACTATGACCGGGCTGGCATACTGAAGGACTGCGCCTGAGCATCGCAAATACGACGGCCCATTGTGCGTGTTTTGATTGCGATCTATGGCACCGACACTCATTATTTTGCATCGCTTCCCGAGCCTGGTACCAGAGCCCTTGTGTCAGAGCCCTGGTGTCAGAGCGTTGTCGTTAAAAGCCTCGTCGATAAGAGCCTGATTGCCCTTGAGCCTCACTGCTCAAACAAGCCAGGCGCAGGTGTCGGCAATCTCAGGTGTTCGCAAGCAGCTTTGGTGACTGTCCGACCACGCGGGGTGCGCATCAGAAATCCCTGTTGAATCAGGTAGGGCTCGATGACCTCTTCGATGGTTCCGGTTTCTTCACCAATTGCGGCACCCAGATTATCCAGACCAACCGGCCCGCCATCGAATTTTTCAACAATTGCGAACAGCAGTCGCCTGTCCATGTTATCGAGCCCCAACTCATCTACATTGAGCATATTAAGTGCGGCATTTGCAATGGCCTGATCGATGGAACCATCACTGCGGATTTGAGCGTAGTCGCGAACACGTCTCAGCAATCGGTTGGCAATACGTGGTGTACCACGTGATCGCCGTGCTATTTCAGCGGCACCTGCATCATCAATGGGCACGTCGAGAACTGATGCGGATCGTTGTACGATGCGCGCCAGATCGGCCGGCGAGTAAAACTCCAGACGCTGCACGATGCCAAAGCGATCGCGTAACGGGGAGGTCAGCAGGCCCGCACGAGTGGTCGCACCGACCAGGGTAAAAGGGGGTAAATCAATTTTTATTGATCTGGCAGCCGGCCCCTCACCAATCATTATATCGAGTTGAAAGTCCTCCATTGCCGGGTACAGCACCTCTTCAACTGCAGGGCTCAGCCGATGAATTTCATCGATAAACAATACATCGTTCTTTTCCAGATTGGTCAGCAGTGCTGCCAGATCACCAGCGCGTTCAATCACCGGGCCCGACGTATGACGAATACTCACATTCAGTTCGTTGGCGACAATGTTGGCGAGCGTAGTCTTGCCAAGCCCCGGAGGCCCAAATATCAACAGATGATCGAGTGATTCAGCACGCGAGCGCGCTGCACCGATAAATATCTCCATTTGCTCGTTTACAACGGGCTGACCTCGATAATCGGCCAGCGTTTGCGGTCGCATCGCACGCTCTTGAGGGTCATCTTCTTGTGGCTCGGCATCAAGCAGTCGATCTATCGCACTCATGGAAGGCCTCAATTGCAGCAGTCATTAACATTACCTGAAACTCGGACTTATACCTTTTTTAGCGCGTCGCGAATAATTTCTTCAACAGATGCCCCGTCAGAATCCTTTATCATGCGACGCACCTCGGCACCCTTGAACCCAAGAGCTTCCAGCGCGGCAATTGCCTGCCCGCGATTGCTCGAACTACCCTGAGGCCCGGCACCGCCACCCACGTCAGACGCCGGTACACCGGCAGCGTTGTCCAGCGACAAACGCCCCAGTCGATCCTGCATTTCAACTATTAATCGCTCGGCAGTTTTTTTACCCACTCCGGGAAGCCTGGTCAGTGTCGCCACATCCTGATTGGCAATACAGTCGGAGAACTCCTCGGCAGACAAGCCAGACAATATGGCAATCGCCATTTTTGCTCCAACGTTGTTCACTTTTATCAGCTCGCGAAACATTGCACGCTGCGCGAGACTTTGAAATCCGTATAAAAGCTGCGCGTCCTCACGCACGATCATGTGCGTGTAGACCATCACCGGCTCACCTACCGCGGGTAAATCGAAAAACACTGGCAAGGGCGCTTCAATCTCGTAGCCAACGCCATGGCAATCGATCAGCAATTGCGGCGGTTGCTTGTAGACCAGTTTTCCGGCTATGCGACCTATCATCGGACCGACGTCCAGCGCTTGCTGCGACGTTTACCCGTGCCACGGCGAAAATCCAGTTTACCAGCACCATCAACACCTGCGCTCTTTACAGAAACACTGACCGCTGCGTTCATACTGTGTGCATGACACAACGCCACAGCGAGACCGTCTGCGGCATCCGAAGCGGGCTGTTTTTCCAGTGACAACAACACACGAATCATCTCCTGCATTTGCTCCTTGCCTGCGGCACCATAGCCGACAGCAGCCTGCTTGACAGTGCGCGCCGAATACTCTGCCACGGGCAAACCGCGTTGCACTCCTGCGCAGATAGCCGCCCCTCTGGCCTGGCCAAGCTTCAGCGCAGACATTGGGTTGTTGCTGACGAACACCTCTTCAATACCCATTTCAACCGGTTGCCACTCATCTATGATTTTTGTTACCTCGTAGAGAATGTGACCCAGCTTTTCTGGCAGTGAGTCACCCGCAACTCTGACGATGCCATGGGTTACATGGAAGTCTCTGACTCCGTCCGTGTCTATCACACCAAAGCCCGTAATCACCGACCCTGGGTCGATGCCGAGCACGCGCTTCACAGGCTCCACCCAAAGGCATTTGCCACCACAGCAACTTGTCTGACCTGACCTATTGCGGACGTTGTGTCGCTGACAGTGCTAACCCTCAGCGTCAAGTGCCTCGGCAGGAATATCTGCATTGTTGTAAACATTCTGCACATCATCCAGCTCTTCAATTACGTCCAGTAATTTGAGCATTTTTCCACCCTGCTCGACATCCAGCGTTATTTCATTGTCAGCGCGCTTGGTGACCTCAGCCAGTTCGGGTTCATGTCCGGCCGCCACCATTGCTTCCTTTACATCGACAAAGTTCTCCTCACTGGTGATCACCTCGATAGAACCATCTTCACTGGTGACCACATCGTCAGCGCCAGCTTCCAGTGCGGCCTCCATCAGTGCGTCTTCATCGCTGTCATCGCCGTAGGCAAGAACACCGATTTTATTGAACATGTAGGCAACTGACCCGTCTGTTCCCAAATTGCCACCGTACTTGGTAAACGCATGACGTACTTCAGCAACCGTTCGATTGCGATTATCCGTCATGGTTTCAACCATGATCGCAACGCCACCTATGCCATAGCCTTCATAGGTGATTTCTTCGTACTGAACATCATCGAGTTCCCCCGCTCCCTTTTTTACCGCCCGCTCGATAGTGTCCTTCGGCATATTGCCGCCGAGCGCTTTATCTATTGCGAGACGCAAACGCGGATTGGAGGCGGGGTCAGAGCCGCCCATGCGAGCAGCAACCGTAATTTCGCGGATGAGCCGGGTAAACAATTTACCGCGTTTGGCATCCTGCGCTTTTTTGCGATGCTGAATATTGGCCCATTTACTATGTCCTGCCATAAACCAGTCTCTTTAAAGAATTCAAGTCAGTTAATCTCAAACCTTTCCGGCCAGAGTGTGCACGGTAGAAATCCACCTTACCGAGGATCGTAATGTGGATCGCAGCGAGAGCGTGTCACAGCCAGTATTCTATACAGTTTTTTATTTCCCGGGCGCTGCTGCTACCCATTGCTCCAGTGCCTGTCTGTTAGTCCAGGAACTCACCATCGCTATTGCCTCATCGACTGGCGCCCATTGAAACTCACTGTGCTCATCGGCGGCAAGCTGTATCGCTACCGGCTTTTCCGCAAGACGACATCTGAACACGTGCTCTTCGTTGTGCGTAACACCAGGTGCATAGCGATTGCGCCAGGCTTCAGAAATGACAAAACGATTACTTTGTTCGCAATCAACCAGCGACACATCGCGCAGACCGGTCTCTTCGGCAAGCTCTCTGCGCGCTGCCTGCGCAGGCGTCTCCTGCGCCTCAAGGCTGCCTGTTACCGATTGCCAGAAGTTTTCCGGCCGGGTTCGCTTTAACAACAACACCTCACCGGCATCGGTATACACCAGCACCAGTACTGATTCGGGACGTCGAAACTGCATGCCATCAGGCCGTCTCTGTGGCCGGCGGTTTACGTGCTTTCAGTCCAAGCTCTCGCATTTGTCGCTCAGAGACATTGCCCGGTGCATTGGTCAGCAGACAACTGGCACTTTGAGTTTTTGGAAACGCCATGACATCGCGGATCGTAGCGGCTCCGGCCATCAACATGACCAAACGATCGATCCCAAAGGCGATGCCGCCATGCGGTGGTGCGCCATAGCGCAATGCATCGAGTAAAAATCCAAATTTGTCCTGCGCTTCTGCTTCACCAATGCCCAACAAATCCAGCACAGCCTGCTGCATTGTGGCGTCATGGATACGAATAGAGCCGCCACCCAGTTCGGTGCCGTTTAGCACCATGTCGTAGGCGCGTGACAATGCCTGCCCGGGGTTGTCACGCAGGGTATCGAGATCCGTTGAAGGTGCTGTAAACGGATGATGTAGCGCGCTCCAGCGTTTTTCACGAGCGTCCCACTCAAACATGGGAAAATCTACCACCCATAGCGGTTTCCAGCCCTCGGCAACCAAATCGAGGTCCTGGCCGATCTTGATCCGAAGCGCTCCGAGTGATTCGCTAACCATGGTGCCTTCGCCAGCACCGAAGAAAATCAGATCACCATCTTTGGCACCGGTGCGGCTGATGACAGCGGCCAGCGCGTCATCCGCTATATTTTTTACTATAGGCGATTGCAAGCCTTCCTTGCCAGCCGCCACATCGTTGCACTTTATGTAGGCCAGTCCCCTGGCGCCGTAACGACCGACAAACTCTGTGTAGTTATCTATTTCCCGACGGGTAAGGCGCGCTCCATCGGGTACACGTAAAGCCGCGACTCGACCATCAGGGTCCTGCGCCGGGCCGGAGAACACTTTAAACTCGACCGATTTCAGCTCATCGGACAGCTCAATCAGTTCGAGATCAATGCGCAAATCAGGCTTATCTGAACCGTAGCGCAGCATTGCTTCAGCGTAGCTCATGGTCGGAAAGGGGTCAGGCAGTTCAACACCGAGTTCACCCGCGAAAAGCGCCCGCATCATGCGCTCGGTGGTTTGCATGACATCCTTTTCCTCGACAAAACTCATCTCGATATCGAGCTGCGAGAACTCTGGCTGGCGGTCTGCACGCAGGTCTTCATCGCGAAAGCAACGGGCAAACTGATAGTAGCGATCGATACCGCTCATCATCAGGATCTGTTTGAACAACTGCGGCGACTGTGGCAGCGCGAAATACTCGCCCTGATGGGTTCGACTGGGTACCAGGTAATCTCGCGCCCCCTCAGGAGTTGCGCGGGTCAGAATTGGCGTTTCGACATCCAGGAAACCCTGTTCATTTAGTGCTTCGCGCAACTTCTGCGTTACGGTCGAGCGCAGCCGCATACGACGCTGCATGTCGGGCCTGCGCAGATCTACATACCGATAGCGCATACGGGTTTCTTCCTGCACGTCGTCATCGTCCAGCTGAAATGGCGGCGTTTCAGCAGCGTTGAGCACTTTAAGATCTTTGGCCAACACCTCGATTTCCCCGGTACGCAGCTCGGGGTTGATCGTACCCGCAGGTCGGTTGCGCACCCGCCCGCTGACTTGCAGCACAAATTCGTTGCGCACCTGTTCGGCGGTGTTAAAAATTTCAGCCGTGTCCGGATCCACCACCACCTGCACTAATCCCTCACGATCGCGCAAATCGATGAATATCACCCCACCGTGATCGCGGCGTTTATGTACCCAGCCGCAGAGCGTGACTTCGCTATCGATGAGCGCAGCATCAACGACGCCGCAATAGTGTGATCGCATGGAAAGGTTTTCCGTTTGGTTTACCAATGGATTGGTGAGTGCCAGCGATTGTCTGTACCTGGCCCCGGGAAAGATCGAAACAGCCGCCTATTTTACACCAACCAGCCAGGCTGTTGTTCAACAACATCGCAACGGCAGTTGCGAAATTCATCGACGAAGATCACCGGCTACCTCAAAAACCTGACACACAACTCAAAACTGGCTGCTATGCACATCAGCCACGCCAGTTACGCTCTGGCCCCGGTATAGTCTAAACTTCGCATTTATCCTCATACCCCCGATTTAAATTACCCATTTGGCAGCGTGCTGTCAGGAGCAAAAATGAAGCAATACGACCTCTATGGCATTGGCAACGCACTCGTCGACCTTGAGTTTCGTGTCAGCGACGAGAAACTGTCCGAACTCGAGGTCGACAAGGGCCTGATGACCTTGATTGAGGAAGATCGCCATCAGGATCTGCTCGCTAAACTGGATGATCAGAACCACAAGCGTGCATCAGGCGGCTCAGCTGCCAATACTGTTATTGCGCTGGCGCAACTCGGTGGCAGCGGTTTTTACAGCTGCAAAGTGTCGAATGACAGCTTCGGTGATTTCTATCTCGCAGATATGAATGAATGTAATGTAGACACCAATCTGGATAATTCAGAACGCGCTGCGGGCCACACTGGCAAATGCATCGTTATGGTGACACCGGATGCCGAACGAACCATGAACACCTATCTTGGCGTCACGGTTAACCTTTCGGAGGCCGAGGTAGTAGCCGATGCAATCAAACAATCAAAATTCGTGTATCTGGAAGGCTATCTGGTTGCATCAGATACAGGCCGTGCAGCAGCGATCAAAGCTGCCTCGATAGCCAATGCTTCCAATGTGCCCACCGTTCTCACACTATCCGATCCGAACATGGTTAACTTCTTTCGCGACGGACTGCTGGAGATGGCCGGTGATCAGCTGGACCTGCTGTTTTGTAACGAAGCCGAAGCCACGCTGATGACTGAAACAGACAATGTGGAAGCTGCCGGCGAGGCTCTGAAAAACCTGGCCAGGCGTTTTGCCATCACTACCGGCGCGGAAGGCTCAATTACCTGGGACGGTGAGCGCTTGCAAAAAATTCCCACTGAAAAAGTAGAGGTTATAGATACCAATGGAGCGGGCGACATGTACGCCGGCGCCTTTCTCTATGGGCTGACCCACGACATGAGCTTCGAGGATTCCGCACGACTGGCGAATAAAGCAGCGTCAAAAATTGTCACGCATTTTGGTCCCAGACTACCGACCGAGCAGACGCGTGCCCTGCTGTCCTGATCCCGCTGTCTTGATCCTGCAGTCCTGAATGTAGTGTCCTGATGTAGATCAGCACTGCAATACCACGGCGCGAAGCAGGTCAATCTGATCTGCTTTGCGTATGACAACGCAGGTTCTCATCTCTAGCCTCTGACACATGCACCTTTACCACGCCCGCCTTTCCACGCCCGCCTTTAACAACACCAACAACACCGCTTCACCGCGAGTTGGCAGGCGCTCAAGCTGACAATTAATTGGCCTTCCACTTTTTATACTCCTGACATTCCAAGCGTTCATCAGGGTCAGACCGCCGTATGCCAAACAGCGCACGTCGGCACAGTGATCGCCGACTTGACACAATAAATTACGTCGACTCCTTATCTTTGATTAGTACTGGCGCACAAAAAAATATTAATCGGTTAATATGATCCGCCGCTAGCAGAACTAAGACTGGTCCGGCGGTGGATTTCCTCAAACCCCACCTGACCGCAACGTACCGACCGACGGACCTCCGCTAGAGTATGCCATCTGGCTCAGGCACTACGTCATCAGCAGAGTTTCTATGAGCCAGCAAAGCACCCCGTTCAGCAACCCGCCGTCGGCAGATCAAAACGTGAACACTACTGCACGCACAGTCGAATATTTGACTAACGAATCAGACCTGGTTCGCCACTATTATTCGCGCGTATCGTTCGAGGATATCGCCGATCGCTCGCTGGACGATCTGAATAAGGCTGCACTGTCTCACTGGAACCTGGCCGCGACCCGACGGCCGGACGAATGCATTGTCCGCGTATACAAGCCAACCGTTGAGCAGCACGGATGGACTGCATCTGGCACGGTGATCGAAATTGCCACCACTGACAAACCGTTTCTGGTGCGTTCAGTCGCATTGGCAATCACCTCGCTGGGGCACGCTATTGCCCAGTTTATCCATCCAATATTTCGCGTCGTCAGAGATGCGAATGGCCGACTTGAAGGAATGTCCACCAGTGATTCCGACGATGTCGTCATCGAATCCTTTATGCAGGTGCATATAGATCAGATTTTCGATCACAACGCGGAGACTGCGCTTGTACAGAACATAAAAAGCGTTATAGAAGATGTCAATCTGGTCTGTGATGACTGGGAGCCAATGAAGGCGGCCAGCCTTGAAGCATGTCGGCGACTGCGCGCCTCAGACGCAGACGATTTCGACGTTGCCGAAGCCTGCGACTTTATCGAGTGGTTGCAGCGCTACCACTTTACCTTTACCGGCTACTGCGAACTATCCCAATCCGGTTCACAGTGGCAATGTATCGGTAACCGCAGCTTTGGTATTTTCCGACATGTTGATTCTATCGATACGGCGCGCTCCTACTTGTCAGTAGACGATATTGCTCACAGCAGCAAACAAGTGCTGACTATTACCAAGTCTGTTGAGCGAGCCCCGGTTTTATGGCCAAAACCGATGGACGTAATCACCTTTAAAAAAGATACTAACAACAGTGATGTACGCTGCGTGATCACCGGTTTTTTTACGTCACGGGCAGTTAACTCGGATTTGGACACCATTCCAATTCTGCGCCACAAGGCACTGATGATTTCTTCGAATTCAGGAATCAATCCGGGAGCCCATGATGGCAAGTTACTGCAGAGTATTCTGGAAAATCTGCCAAAGGATCTGCTGTTACAAAGCCCCGCTGAAAGTATTTACGATATCGTGCGCGGAATCATGGATCTTGAGCATCATCCACGTGTGCGGCTATTTGGTATTCAGGATCAATTCAAACGCTTTGCCACCTGCTTTGTCTACGTGCCCAACGAACTCTATTCAAGGGAACTGCGCGAACGAATCCAAACGATCCTGCAAGATGAGTTGCAAGCCGACAATGCAGAATTTGCCGCGACATTTTCATCGGAAAATTCCCTCGCAAGAATCAATTTTTTCCTGCGCACACCGAATCGGCCAACCATTAACGGCGACTTTCTGCGTATCGAACAACGCATTGTTGACGCGGTACAAAACTGGGATGAACACCTGAAACTGGCGCTGTGCGAAGCGCTCGGAGAACAACAGGGCACGGCATTCGCGGCCGAGGCAACTCGTGGTATTCCCATTGGCTATAAGGAACTAACTGATCCAGCCACGGCAGCCAGAGACTTGCGCATGGTAGCGCAGCAACTACAGTCAGATGGCATCGAAGTGCTGTTGTATAAAAATCAGTCCCACCGCGAGTTCGAGACCGGTTTTAACATCTATCACGGTGATGCGCCGGTACCCCTGTCGAATATCATTAATGTACTGGAGAACATGGGTCTGCAGGTCGATGGCGAGATGCCATTCGAACTGAGTGTCGCCGGAACACCGGCAAAGATTCGTGTCTTCAGCTTACGCCATCCGAGCGCGCAACCTATTCTGACAGAACAGATTGCGGCAAATTTCCAGCAGGCTTTCCAGAAAATCTGGCAGCAGGAAATCGAAGATGACGGTATGAATCATCTGGTAATGGCAGCCGGACTTACCTGGCGTCAAACCACGATTCTACGCACCTACTGCAAGTATCTGATGCAGATTAATGTCGCCTACTCGCAGGCTTATATGATCGACTGCCTGGTAAAGAATCCGTCGATCGCCAGATTGATCGTTGAAATGTTCGAAACGCGCTTTGACATCAATGCGGATTCACACGATACGAGTGAATTACGAGCGCAGTTCGTGGCTCTGCTGGACGACGTCTCAAGCCTGGACGAAGACCGTATTCTGCGAACCTTTGAAAATGCAATTGCAGCCACCGTCAGAACCAACTATCACAAAAAGGGTGCTGACCAGTCACCACTGGATTACCTGTCAATCAAATTGCTGCCCTCGCAAATTGAAGGCATTCCACTCCCCTGCCCTGAATTTGAAATTTTTGTTTGCTCACCTCGCGTAGAGGCAACGCATCTGCGCGGTGGCAGGGTTGCTCGCGGAGGTTTGCGCTGGTCAGACAGACGAGAAGATTTTCGCACCGAAGTACTGGGTTTGATGAAGGCCCAGATGGTTAAAAACTCGGTGATCGTACCAGTCGGCTCGAAAGGCGGCTTTGTGGTCAAACGTCCACCGGCCGGTGGCACACGAGACGACCTGATGTCAGAGGTCGTGCACTGCTATCAAACATTCCTGCGCGGCATGCTGGATATCACAGACAACTATATCGATGGAGAAATTCAGCCGCCGCTCGACGTCATTCGACACGACAGCGATGACCCCTACCTGGTCGTTGCAGCCGATAAAGGTACGGCCACCTTCTCGGACATCGCCAACGGCATTTCAGACGACTATGGATTCTGGCTGGGTGATGCGTTCGCTTCAGGCGGATCTGTCGGTTACGACCACAAAGGTATGGGTATCACTGCAAAAGGTGCATGGGAGTCGGTAAAGAGACACTTTCGCGAACTCAACCTCGATACGCAAAAAGAAACCTTTACCGTGGTTGGCATTGGCGATATGGCGGGAGATGTGTTCGGCAACGGCATGCTGCTGTCAGAACAGATTCAACTGGTTGCCGCTTTCAATCACCTGCATATTTTTCTCGACCCCGAGCCAGATGCAGCGCGCAGTTTCACCGAGCGAAAGCGGCTGTTTGAACTACCGGGATGTAGCTGGGAAGACTACGATCGCGAACTCATTTCTGCTGGAGGCGGTATATTTTCTCGCTCGGCAAAGAGCATTCCATTGAGCCCGCAAGTGCAACAGTTGATCGGCAGCAACGAAACTGCCATGGCGCCGAACAAGCTCATTCATCATCTGTTGAAAAGCAAAGTTGATCTGTTGTGGAATGGTGGCATCGGCACCTATATTAAAGCATCAACTGAGTCTAACCTTGAAGCGCAGGATAAAAGCAACGATAGCCTGCGGGTCAACGGCAGTGACTTGCAGTGCAAAGTGGTAGGTGAAGGTGGCAACCTTGGCTGTACCCAGCTCGGCAGAATCGAGTTTGCCAGCGCAGGCGGTAAAATGTATACAGATGCCATAGATAACTCGGCAGGTGTCGACTGTTCAGACCACGAAGTCAACATAAAAATTCTGGTCGACTCATTGGTTGCAAACAGCATTTTACCCGCTGATAAACGCACCGCCCTGCTGGCTGAAATGACTGACGAAGTGTCGTCACTGGTGTTGCGCGATAACTATTTACAAACACAATGTATCAGCCTGACACAGGCCAATGCGACTACAGCGCTTGAAGAGCACGCCAGATTAATTGAGTATCTTGAGGAGAGTGGCCGCCTCAACCGATCAATCGAATTTCTGCCAGATGCTGAAGGCATCGCCGAGCGACAAAACAAGTCACAGGGCCTGACTGCACCGGAAATAGCGGTACTTGTGGCCTACAGTAAAATGGACATCTACGAAAAGATACTGGATTCGAGTCTGGTAGAAGACCGATTCTTCGACAACGAATTACTGATGTATTTTCCGGCGCAGCTAACACAATCTTTTGCGCCGCAAATCCTGCAACACCAATTGCGCAAGGAGATTATCGCAACCCAGGTAACCAACAGCCTGGTCAACCGCCTGGGTCCAACCTTTTTACTACAACTGCAGGAAGAACTCGGCGGTACGGTGGCGGAAGTCGCCACGGCCTATGTCGCTGTCAGACAGTTGTTCAATATGCGAAATCTGTGGAGCGCAATCGAACGCCTGGACAACCAGATCGACAACGCATTGCAAACCGAATTACTGCTGGTGGTGCGCGGCTGGGTTGAACGCGGGGTTCACTGGCTGGTTAAAAATCGTCGCTGCAACAACGGCGTGCAGGCTATTGTCGACTATTTTGATAGCGGATTGCAGATACTGATCAAAAGTGTGCCCACGAGCCTTGCAGAGCCGACTCGACAAAGTTTCGACGCCCGCCGCAAGCGCTTCGAGGCAGCAGGGGTGCCGCAGGATATCGCTATCGCCGTATCAGCTGCGTTCCCTCTGTCCACCGCCTTCGATATCCTCGATGTGGCGACGACCTCTTCCGCAACCGACCTTTGCAATGTGGGCGTAGAGACCACAGCCTCCGTCTACTACGAGCTTGGCGAATTTCTGCAAATTCAATGGTTGCGTGAACAAATTGCCGAACTGGAAGTAAACAATCACTGGCACTCGCTGGCCAAGTCGGCATTGCGTTCGGATCTGCACTACCGGCAGCGTCACCTTTGTGCTGAAATACTAGCGCAAAGCAATTCAGACGCAACACCTGCAAGCCTGGTCGACACCTGGGCTACGACATCGAAGGTTCAACTCGAGGTCTATAAGCAGCGGTTGCAGGATCTCAAATCAATGGGCAATGCAGACTATGCCATGTTGTCTCTGGCCGTCGCCGAAGTCAGCAAGCTGTTGCAATCGGACAGACCATTGGCTGGCACCGATGAGTAGTATCGCTCGCATGCCTCTGGCTTGTTATCCAGCCTCGGTATGCTAGAGGGGGTATCACTCTCAACGCCTGGCACTCTGCTCTATCTGGCGGTTGCCGCCGTCAACCTGGTTCTAATGCTGCTGGCCCGCCCGATCACGGAAAAGCTTGGCGATCATAAAAACCCGCGTCAGTTTGATTTCCACGTTAACGTTATGCGTGGACTTAACCTGGCAATTCTCACTGCCGTTTGCTACTACGCCTATTTCGCGCACGCTGACGACATTGGCGTTGAATCGGGCAACGCGGACAGTGCCCTCGGTTTGCGCATCATCGCTATCCTCGTCGTCCTGTACCTGGCATATCTGGCGGCAAATACCGGCAGCTACCTGACTCGACGTCGCTACGGAAAAATCAGCGCCGGCTCCGACGGTCCCCAGATCTCGGATACCTATCATTCACGTATGCTGACATTGCTGCTGAGCACTTTTATTGCGATTGTGGCACTCATCTGGGTAATCAGACTGGCCGGATTCTCCAGTATGCTCGAAGCGGGGGGAGCAATCGGATTTGTCGGCGTATTTCTCGCGCTGACGCAGGCTGCATGGGCGCCAGACATCATCAGCGGACTGGTTTTGTTGAACAGCGATATGGTCAGTGAGGGAGATTTAATTGAAATAGAGATCAACACCGAGCCACTGCTGGGCCGCGTATTCAAAACCAAGATCTTTCACACGGTATTGATCGATGTCGTCAACAATCATCGCGTCATGATCAGCAACTCCCGTCTCAGAGACCAAACCATTCACAGCCTGTCCAAGTTTGCCTCTGCACGCGGTCTGCGGGAAAAGCTGATCTTCAAGATTGGCTACGACACGCCATCCGCGTCAGTGAAAAAAATGTTCCGGCAAGCCTTCGCCAATACCTGCAATGCCTCTGACGGCACCATCGATGAAAACCATCCGCTGGAAATTCGCGTACTCGATGCCGGTGACCATGCGGTTGCCTGGGGTGTCTTTTACTACATCAAGGAAGTGCAGCACCTGGTGAAAATCAGACAGGCACTGACCGAGGAAATTCTGGAGGTGTCACATCAGTACGACATATCTCTCGCAACACCGCAAACCCATGTCATTACTACCACAACTTCCCAGTCTGGCATGAGTCACAATCGCAGCGAGGCAGCTGTCAATAATCCGCAGACCTGAAATCAGGAAAGCACCTTATTGTCATTTGTATTCATTCTGCCAACCCGATTGTCGCGCTGGTCGTGACCCTGCGTCTGTCACGCTGTAGAATTGGATCACCGATCAGACACGTCTGATCGCCTACATCCAGTCAGACCGCGTGAGGAATCCAGATGAAAAAACTGATCACGGCCCTGTCAGCAGCCTCAATGTTGACAACACCCGCCCTTTTCGCCGCCGACGAGGTCAAAATCGGCTTCGTCACCACCTTGACAACCGGTGCTGCTTCCATCGGCAAAGATCAGGAAAATGCGGTTAATCTGGCACTTGAACATATCGGCGCTACCATGGGTGGCAAGCCGGTAAAAGTGATTATGGCCGATGATGGCTTCAAACCCGAACTGGGCAAGCAGGCCACCGATAAGCTGGTCAAGCAGGACGATGTCGATTTCGTTGCCGGATTTATCTGGTCCCATGTCCTGCTCGCATCGCGAAAGTCAGCACTCGACGCTGGCAAGTTTCTCATCAGCGCCAATGCTGGTCCGTCACCGGTTGCAGGAAAGCTCTGCCATGAAAACTTTTTTTCAACCTCGTGGCAGAACGACCAGACACCAATGGCAATGGGTGAGACACTGAATCAGCAAGGCGTCAAATCACTCTATGTAATGGCGCCCAATTACGCGGCTGGCAAAGACATGGTCGCCGGCGTGGAGCGCACTTTTAAAGGTGAAATCGTTGGCCGCGACCTCACCAAATGGGGCAAGGATGCGCAGCTGGATTTTTCCGCTGAACTGGCCAAAGCCAAGGCTTCCGGAGCGGAAGGTATTTTCGTTTTCTATCCGGGTAAAGCAGGTCCGGCTTTCATCAAACAGTATGAGCAGGCCGGGCTGAAGGATTCGCTGCCGCTCTACACGGTATTTACAGTTGACTCATTGTCGTTGCCAAAGCTTCAGGCCGGTGGCATGAATGGCGTTCTGGGATCAACAATGACTCAATTCTGGAGCCCGGATCTGGATATCCCTGCCAACAAAAAATTCGTTGAAGATTTTCGCACCAAGCACGGCAGCTATCCATCTTTCTATGCAGCTCAAGCCTACGACGCGATTCAGCTAATCAAATCGGCCGTGGATGCTGTCGACGGTGACCTGAGCGACATGGACGGTATGCGAGCGGCGATGGAAAAAGCTGACTTTCCGTCAGTGCGTGGTGAATTCAGTTATGGCAACAACCACATGCCAATTCAAAACTTCTACAGTCGTACCGTAGTTGAAGATGAAGATGGCAACTGGACGACAACTATTGACTCGACTGTCTATGAAAGTCATCAGGACGTATACGCAAGCGAGTGCTCACTGTAATTAAAGCCCGGGAGTCTGTGCGGCAGACTTCTACCGCACAGACTCCTGGCTTGATAAAGTGATGTGCAATCCCGGGGGCGCAACTGCGCCCCTTTCGCAATATCAACAGGACTGAGAGATCACTTGGACTCAATCCTTCTTATTCAGTTGTTAAACGGCCTGCAGCTCGGCATATTGCTGTTCCTGTTGTCGGCCGGTTTGACATTGACATTCGGCATTATGGATTTCGTCAATCTGGCACACGGGTCCTTTTACATGCTGGGCGCATTTTTTTGCGCTTCACTCACACTTGCCACCGGTTCGTTCTGGTTGGGAGCACTGCTCGCACTACCCTTGACTGCACTGGCAGGCTATATAGTCGAGAAGCTTGTGATCCAGCATCTGTATCGACGCGATCACCTCGAACACGTGCTGGCTACATTCGGTTTGATCTTGTGTATCGACACACTGGCCCATCTTTTTTGGGGACCGGCAGGTATCGCCGTGCCCCTGCCCGCGGTATTGAATGGACAGGTTGAGCTTTTCTCCGGCGTGGTATTTCCCACTTTTAGATTACAGATCATTGGCACCGGCTGTGTTATCGCACTCGGCCTGTTTCTGCTGGTCAACCATACCCGGGTCGGCATGCTGATCAGAGCTGGCGCATCAAACCGCACCATGGTGTCGGCGTTAGGAATCGATATAAAAGCCTTGTTTTCAGCTGTATTTGCATTGGGTGCGACACTGGCCGGCGTCGCCGGTCTGTTGATAGCCCCAATTACTGAAGCGTCCATCGGCATGGGCAATGACATTATCATTACTACCTTTGTGGTAATCATCATCGGTGGTATCGGGTCGATGAAAGGTGCATTTCTGGCGGCATTGCTGATCGGTATGATCGATACCATCGGCCGCTCATTTCTTGATGATTTTTTCAAGATACTGATGTCAAGCGAGGCCGCCGAAACTGCCGCACCGGCGGTTTCTGCAATGCTTATCTACATACTGATGGCTATTGTTCTCGCCGTGCGCCCACAGGGACTCTTCCCGCCCAGCAGTCGCTAACCCCATACAACAAGGCGATAGTTCACTTTGCATTCTTCAAGCAAGTCTGGCCAGTCAACATCCATGCGCTGGTTTTCAATCCTGCTGTTGTTGACTCTTGCCATCATACCTCCGCTGGCATTTATAACCGGCCACGCGTTCTGGATGGACCTGTTCACCCGTCTGGTGATACTTGCCATTGCCGCAGTCGCACTCAACCTGATACTTGGCTATGGCGGAATGGTGTCGTTCGGTCATGCTGCCTATCTTGGACTCGGCGCTTATGCTGTGGGCATACCGGCTTACCATGCCACTTACGGTGGCTTCGACAGCATTGCCAGCTACAACGGATTTGTGCACCTCGGCATCGCCATTACAGTCTGCGCCCTGTACGCACTGGTGACTGGCGCCATATCACTGCGAACCCGTGGTGTGAACTTTATTATGATCACGATGGCCTTTGGTCAGATGATCTTCTACGCCATCGTATCTCTTGAAACCTATGGTGGAGACGACGGCTTAACCATCGATGTGCGCTCAGAGTTTCCAGCCATCAACCTGGACAATCCGTTGATGCTATACGGACTGTGCTACGGCTCTTTGGTATTGGTGCTGTACCTGGTACATCGAATCAGCAATTCACGTTTTGGGCTCACACTACAAGGCGCACGTTCCAATGAAGAGCGCATGCGCGCCATCGGCGTCGATTGTTACCGCTACCGTCTGACCGCCTATGTTATTTCCGGTGTCATCTGTGGCTACGCGGGTTTTTTACTGGGCAATTTCACCACCTTTATATCACCTGAAATGATGGACTGGACCCGATCAGGTGAGATCATGTTCATGGTTATACTGGGCGGAGCAACCTATCTTTGTGGTCCGGTCATTGGCGCGCTTGTGTTTATTCTGCTCGAGCATTTGTTATCAGAGATCACGGTGTACTGGCACTTGCCTTTCGGGTTGCTGTTAATTACTTCCGTATTGTTTTTACGCGGTGGACTTGCCGGTATATTCAGCAAGCCACCGTGGTATCGCTCAGGGCTTCGAACAGCGCCTGGTACGGCGGCCACCGGCACCACCTCGAACAAGGCTGACGATGATGTCTGATGTTATTCTCAGCGTTAACGATCTATGCAAAAGCTTCGGCGGTGTAACCGCGACTGACCATGTCAATCTGTCCGTACTGGAAGGCGAAACGCATGCGTTGATCGGGCCCAATGGTGCCGGCAAAACTACCCTGATTTCACAACTTTCCGGACTGTTAAAACCAGATCAGGGCAACATTGTGTTTCAGGGTAAGGATATTACCGGCATGCCAGCTCATCAGTATTGCAAATCGGGGCTGGCCAGGTCTTTTCAAATCACTTCGGTGTTTCAGGAGTTTTCTCTGCTCGACAATATCGCGCTCGCGGTACAGGCCAGTCAGGGACACGCATTTCGCTTCTGGTCCAATGCGCGGCAGGACAGCACATTGCGCCAGTCGGCGCACGAGTGGCTTAGCATGGTTAATCTCGATGATCGCGCAGATTGGCTTGCCTCAGAAGTGTCGCATGGAGAGAGACGTCAGCTCGAAATTGCGATGGCACTGGCCACCAACCCGTCGCTGCTGCTGCTCGATGAGCCAATGGCGGGAATGGGACAGGAGGAGTCGAGCGCCATGATCGACATTCTCAAGTCGCTGCACGGAGAAAAAACTGTGCTTCTTGTCGAACACGATATGGACGCTGTTTTCGCACTGGCCGATCGCATTTCCGTGCTTGTCTACGGCAAGGTGATTGCCACCGGCAGCCCACAGGACATCCGCTCCAACAGCGAGGTGCAACGCGCCTATCTGGGAGAAAGCACTTGATCCTTCAGGTTAGCAATCTCTCCACCTTCTATGCCCAGAGCCAGGCCTTGTTCGATCTGAACCTGACCATAGAAGCAGGACAGGTAACAGCATTGCTTGGCCGCAATGGCATGGGTAAAACAACTACTATTCACTCCATCATGGGCATCCAGAGTGCAGCCACCGGCAGCATCCGCTATCAGGGTGAGGAGATCAGCAAGCTCGCATCATTCAGCATTGCCAAACTCGGTCTGGGTCTGGTGCCCGAAGGCCGACAGATCTTTCCCAATCTGACCGTACGCGAAAACCTGGTTGCCACCGCGTCCAATCGGCTGGCTAAGGCCAACCCATGGACAATAGAGCGTGTACTGCACATGTTTCCATCACTGGACAGCCGCATCGGTGCAATGGGGAATCTACTGTCTGGCGGAGAGCAACAGATGCTCGCCATCGGTCGAGCGCTAATGACTAACCCGAATCTGTTGATACTGGATGATGCTACAGAGGGGCTCGCGCCACTGGTGCGTCAGGACATCTGGCGTGCACTGCAGGCACTAAAAGACGAAGGCATGTCAATTTTAATTGTTGACAAGAATCTGAACGACCTTGTGACACTGGCCGACCGCATGACAGTGATAGAAAAAGGAGTGACGGTCTGGAGTGGAGATACCCATACCTTCAGCCAGGAAAACTGGGTTCAGCAAAAGTACCTGGGTATTTGACGCGAACCACTGGCAGCTGTTTCATGCGCTAACGGTGCTCAGCACCTGAGTGTACAGCACCTGAGCAATGCACTGGCAAGCCTGCAACGCGCAGGCTTGCTATCGATCGTTAGCATCGTAACTTCGGTGTCTAGACTAAATCGCTACTCGCAAAAACCACTCGACTGACGATTCCGTATTCCATGGCGTCTTCAGTATCCATCCACTTGTCACGCTCAATATCGGTACGAACGCGCTCAATGTCGGTGCCTGTGCGCTTGGAAATTACCTGCGCCAGTCGCTCACGCATCTTGATGATTTGCTCAGCCTGAATGGCAATGTCAGACGC
The DNA here is from genome assembly GCA_964393885.1 of uncultured Granulosicoccaceae bacterium. GTDB lineage: Bacteria > Pseudomonadota > Gammaproteobacteria > Granulosicoccales > Granulosicoccaceae. Next base: position 76,449 of record CAYMVV010000007.1, read on the forward strand.
ACTGCCCCCTGCTCCGCCAGATGGCTGGTGAATCAGGAAACGCGTATTTGGCAAACAAAAGCGATCTTCCTTTTCTGCAGCCAAAAATATATGAGTACCGGCACTGGCAACGTAGCCAGTCCCGATCACCTGCACCTTGGGTGCGATAAAACCGATAACATCGTGAATACTGTCCCCGGCCTCAACATGGCCGCCCTGACTGTTTACAAACAACTGAATCGGGTCAGATGACTCTTCTGCCAATGCAAGTAACTGACTCATGACGCGCTTGGCCATGGTCTGATTAATTTCTTCGCAAATGATGACTTTACGAGCGTCAAAAAGTTTACTCGAAATAGCGGAGTCGGCTTTTTTTGCCTCATCGGCACTTTTTTCTGTCATTTCAATCTCGATTATTTAACGATCTGAAACTGTTTCCAGTGATTCAGAATGAGCTTAGCCCGGATTTGTAATGATAACTGCATGTTAAGTGCCCAGTGTAACAAACCTCGCTAACACCGGGTGCAGGACGGATGGATGTGGCTATATAGGACCGCCGCCTGCCATTGCAAGGGGAGCAGCAAGAAGTGCACTGCCAGGTAAGCCCCGGCGCGGCGTTGCAAGCAAGCAGCTCAGCCGGCTGAGACCCCAGCTGTAGCGCAGTGGTGCCCTGTCAGCGCGAGGAGTTTACAGATGCCTGTCTTGTCATCAACCACAATAACAGAATTCCTGCCAGGCCGATTACCAAAGCCACTCGCAGTACAAGCGACAGCGCCTCCCACTCAATCGCTGCCCCGTGCGGTATCAAAAAGGCAAAGCCCGCCAGCATCCCGGAGAAAGCCAGTCGCCCTGCCAGACTCCTGATCGAAAGAAAGGTTGCCCGATGAGAATCCTCTATTAACGGTGCAATAGTCGAATTAACCGGCGCGACCACCACTGCCATTGGCCCACTGCGTACAATCACCAGAAGTGCCAGCACCGGATGCAGCCAAATTGCAAGTGCTCCGATGACCAGCAACTCCAGCAGGGCAGCAGCACCAAGCAATCCGCTAAGTCCAAACCGGCGTAACAAATCCATACTGTATTTCGACGCAAATGATCCAACAATAGCGGTAAGCGCAAACAGTACGCCTGCCAACACAGGCGCACTGTACCCAGCCAATCGGTTGTCTTCATCGAGCAAAGCCAGATACGGCTGGTAAAACTCGTATGGGATATGCACGATCACATAGAGGTACACATAATAGATAAATAATCCGGCCAACAGCGGTACACGCAAATAGCGCAAACAATCGCCCAGCTGATCAATAAAACCGTGCGCGACACCTGATTTATCAGAGGAATGACCGCCCGTGGCAGTGGTGGTGCTGTCAGACTGATGGCTCGGCTCGGTAAACCGGTACACCACCCAAAGCATCGCACAGGCACTGGCCAGCGATATCCAGTAAGGATATGACAGCGCGAAGCTGCCACTAACCCCACCCGCAACCGCCGCAATAGCGGTCGCCAAAAAACCAACCTGTCCCGCTCTTGCTTCGCGATCACCATATTCATCGGCACGCCCGAGTGCATTCAATGATTCATATAGCAATGACGTGTCTGTACCGGATCGAAAAGCAAGTGATATCGCCAGTAGCACCTGACCGATGGACAACACAAGAAATGACTGACCACTGAGAAAAAAAACGTAGCAGGCAATAAGAGCTGCACTGGAAACCAATAGCGTCTTACGTCGCCCGAATCGATCTGAGAAATACCCGGACGGTACCTCGGCCAGAACAACGGCAATGTAGTAAACCGCCTCAAGTGCCACCACTTCAGACAGTGTCAGGTATTGACTAAAAAAAAGAAAAAATATCGGCAACCAGGCAAGTGCGTCGCCAGCCAACCGAAAATACGGATAGATCTGGACGTTTTGCTCGAGTTTGTCGCTCATGCACTTAACCGGGATTAGTCGTGAGGATAAACCCGTTACTCGCCAAAGCGGTAGCCCAGGCCCCTTATAGTTCGAATGTGTCTGCCGCTGTCACCGAGCTTTTTTCGCAGGCGACCTATATACACATCAATGACATTAGTTAACGGGTCTTCCTGCGCCCCCCAAACCGTATTTAATATTCTCTCTCGCGCAAACACTTTTCCCTTATTTGACATGAGCAACAAGAGTAAGTCGCGTTCTTTGCCCGTTAGCTCTATTTCTTCATTGTTGACGGTCACTACCAGAGATCGGGTGTTCAGGCTGAGTGCTTCATATTCTATAACTTCCTCATCGCGTGACGACTTGAATTCGTTTTCGCGACGTCGCAGTGCGCCAATTCGTGCAACCAATTCGTCAAATTCGAAAGGTTTAGTGAGATAGTCGTCCGCGCCGATCTTAAGTCCGGCGACTCTTTCCTCAACAGCATCCAGCGCACTGAGCATCAACACAGGTGTATGATTTCCGCGCGCACGCATCATCCGACAGACGTCCTGTCCGGACATACCCGGTAACATTAAATCCAGCAACACAATATCAAACTCGTGTCGCGAAAGTATCTCCAGCGCCACCTCTCCATTGTCGGCATGCTCTGCTGTCCAGCCTTCAGCACGCAGGCCGCGTATAATAAAATCAGCGACCCGATGCTCGTCTTCAACCACGAGTATATTCACGTTGCCACGCCCACATCAGAATCCAGATTATTGGTCAGGCTATTCAACTCGCGATCAACCTGCTCCATTCTTGATTTGCCCGGCAGCCAAAATGCTGCAATCAAGCCGCCACCCGGTCTGTCTCTTAGGGTGATGGTACCACCGTGAGCCCTCGCAATTGACTGTGCGACAGGCAACCCCAGCCCCGCACCATCTCCATAGCGCTCCGCAGCGTTACTGCCACGGTAAAAACGTTCGAACGCCTGCAACTTCTCTTCATTAGCCATGCCAGGCCCGGAATCCTCAACTGAGAAATAGAATCCACCTGCGGTATCACCCAGCTTCAATTGAATATTGCCGCCACCATGGTGCCGTGCGTTCTCAAGCAGTACAACAAGTGCCTGCCGGATTCGACCCGAATCACCTCTGGTTAACGCCATCGCGGTATCGAGAGAGAGCTCTGTATCAGCGCCAAACGTCGCGTGCACATCACGAGCGACATCACATAAGTCTAGTTCCGTGAGCTTCAATCTTATCTCCCCGGCTTCAGTACGTGCCACAAACAACAAATCATCCACCAATCGGGCAGTGTGGCTTGCCGCTTCGCCAGTACGCTCAAGTGCATCGCGGTAGACAGTAACATCCTTGACACCACCTCTCAACGCGATGTCCGCTTCACCCTTGATAATAGTAAGGGGTGTTCTCAGTTCGTGGCTAACATCGGCAATCATATCTCTGCGGCTGGTATCAATACGTTTGAGGTCCTCAACCATCACACTCAATTGCTGTGTTCTTTCTTCAACCGCTTGCTGCAGGCGCTGCTTTTCCGATGCGAGCGTCTGGTTCTTCACCTCTACTTTTGAAGCCATTACGTTAAAACTGCGCGCTATCTCAGAAAGTTCATCACCACCCGGCAAGTGTATGCGATGACTATCCTGCCCCTCACCAAAACGCCTGACGCCACTCACGAGAGTGTTTATGGGTGATGTTATTCGACTATTGAGCATGGCAACAACCAACCAGCCAGCGGCTATGGCGGTTACCGCAAATAGCAGCATCACCCACTGTTGTATCAGGATTGCACGATCAACAACTTCACCAGTCATTTCAACATCGGTTTGCTGGTCTGCCAACGCAGATCGAATTAACTCGCGAAAATTGCCATCTATCTCATCGTTGAGAAGGCTCGACAGCCTTTCCCAGTCTGACGAGAATTCGCCGCTGCCTGTTGGTGAAAACCGATCCAGGCGCATGATCAATTCTTCTACGGTTTCAACAATAGTGGATAAGGTTGCCGTTTCATCGTCGACTTCCGTACCAACCAGTTCCGCTTTTTGAGCAATGAGTGTACGAATCGACTTTACATCACCATCGATTTGTTCGATCAGGGCATTCTTGCTGGCACGCTGGTTGACATCACCGATAATGATGGCGTCACCGTACTGTTTGAAAAGCTGGTATATGTGGCTCTCAAGGGTAAGATAACCCTCATAAATGGTATGTGACAGGTTGATCCTCTTGATGTGCGTGCGCGACTGATGCGCGTTCCACATCTGCAGAGCCGCGCCGCACAAGCCGAGGAACAACATTAATAACAACGCCAATCGCAACTGCGTTACAAGCTTCATTTGAGCAATCTACCCGGGCCATCCAGTCGTCCAACGACAAATGATACCCGACTAGCGCCGGAAAAGCGGCGTTCATCAAATTGTCACTATAGGGTCATATCGACTTCATCTATGATCTCTAGCGGCTAACATATCGAGCCACGCTCATTTCGGGCCGCGACCATTCGAACTGTGACCAGTTCGGAGCATGATCATCCCCAACAGTTCGTTATCTCACAACACCCCACCTATTCCGAAATCACTCTCGGCTTAGCAGTAGCTGAGTATTTTCCTGATCGATCTGAAAACGAAACTGCCCCAAAACGTTCATTCCCAACAGGCCGTCTACACCTTGATTCATGTCAAATTCCAGAACGGCAATTTGTGTGTTGTTCATTAAAAAGGGGCCAAGGCTCAACTCCGGAACAGAGTAGACTGTCCCCCGAATCAGACCATTGGCAGTGCGAAAGACCCGTCTATCCAGTTGAACTGCATCATCACCAATATTGAGCGACTCGAATGATGACCTCGTCAAGGTGGTCATAGAGGCACCCGTGTCAATCAACAATTTAACGTTACTCTGGCGGTTAACTGTCAGATCGACCAGATACTGATTGCCGGCCTGCTGTAATGGTATTGTCTCCGACCCCTCCCAGACAGAGGTGCTTATGGTGGCAGTTGTACTGCTTGCCTGCGTCAGGTTACTTAGTGCTATTGAGGCTGATTCTCCCACCAGGCTATCATTTACAAGCTGCCGGAACTGTTCAATCGCGGTCAACTCATCACCGTTACGCAGATGGGCCAGTGCCTGTCGGTATTGATAAGGCGATGTCATCAACCCTGAAGCATTGATGTGCGCGTAAAGATTAATCAACGATGACCAGTTTTTTTGACTTGTATACAAGCCGTCTACCGTCTTTATAAAACCGTTTAAGCGAGCATGCAGGTTTTGTTGATCAACATCGGTATAGGCATAGGTTTTAGCAAGCAGGTAGACATCAACAACTTCAAGGTAACTTCCATTAGCCTGATTAAAATCAGCCAGTAGAAGCAGGACATCAATATCATCGTAATAAACGGATAAATAATTCTCTATCAAATCAGAGAAATCATTATTATTGCGCTTCTCGGACAGATTCCTCAGGTAATCCAGCAGCGTATTTTTCAATTGAGTAGCTGTTTGCTCGCCTTGTGGGATCAGCTCCTGGTAAACCACCATCGCATCATAGTAGCGTCTTTCGTCAAGCAACTTTAGAAAGTGACTTAAAACAGCAGTGCCATTTGGCACCTCGTCAACTCTCTGCTGAGCATCTCGAGGAAAAAATTCTGAATTTCCTCGTGTAACCGACACAGTACCATCCGCACCAGCACCGGCTTTGTTTAAGGAAGACTGATTTGAAGTTGCAGCAATGCTGTTATCGACACTGCGAGTGATCTCATCGTGATTGACATCGCCCTTTTCGTCGCGCTTTTGTTCACTGCTATTGTCGCTCTTATTGTGGGTAAATGCGAAGTCGTGCGACGTGGCGTCCAACCCGGCACTATCCAGCCAGGTTTTGCCAAACCAGCCTGAACTCACACCTGCAACAAAAACAACAATGAATAGTAAGCGAGTAGTCATTAAGAACCGGATTTTCCTGATATTTCCAAGTTTCTGTCGTTACTGTGAGTACTGTTGTATTTCCACCGTCGGCGTGTCGATTGAGACCTGTTAGCGACGGCATGGTTCCTTCCTGTGTCCGCGATTACGGCTTTTCCGTTCCTGTCTTTGACAGTATTCACTTCACCAATGATGACTTGCCGATTTTCTTCTAAACTATTAATAGCATGGTTAGCAGCAGGGTTGTTCGCCAGGTTTTGCAAACTGTCACGTTTGATTTTAATCAACTGCAGAGCCGACCTGTAAGATCAGATTATGGTTCTACTATCTGGCACGCAGCCATCCCCCATGACGATCCAAATGACGAACCAAATGACGAACCAAATGATGAAACAGATCACAGGATAATATATGTCTACAGCATACTTTCGCATTCCAGCCCTTCGAATCACCACAGCTGTGGCGTTTCTGGCGTGCTTTTCAGCAGCTATCGTGAGCGGTCCTGCTATCGCACAAGACACGGGTATAAAAGGCTTACTTACCGGCGCATCAGATAATGCGCTTGATAAACTGGCGCAGCCCGGCGCATTCTTTGCCGACAAGGCAGTGCGCATTTTACTCCCTGGCCCACTGGAAAAAGCCGGTAAATTGTTGCGCTTAACCAACAAATCAGGCCTTACCAAAGACCTCACCAAAAGCATGAATGATGTAGCCAGCCTGGCGGCTAAAGAAGCAAAACCGGTTTTCCGCGAAGCCATCAACGGGTTAAGCCTGCAAGACGGCATTGGCATAGCCAAAGAGAGTGGCGGTGCCACCCGGTATTTGCGGGAGAGCAGTGGTGACTCTTTACGCGATAAAGTCCGCCCTCTGGTGTTCAAAGCCATGGGCGATTCCGGCACGTTTGATCAGATAGATAAGTTGAGCAGTATCAAAGCCATAAGCAAACTGGGCATCAGCAGCGACAACATGACCGACCATGTCACCAGTAAAACAATGGATGGAATTTTCAAATATATGGCAGCGGAGGAGAGCAAAGTTCGTAAAAATCCGATCAAAGCCTTAGGCGGTATACTAGGTATAAAGAAATAGCGCAGGCTCCTGGCAGCACAGCCGCAAATTAGCCAACTATTACCCATGTCTGGTAAAACCTTATCTGATGAGCCAAACTGGTAAACCAAAGAGAAACGTCCTTTAGCAACTCACCAACCGCGCGTTACGGCAGTAACGTCGTAACGCGCAGCTCTACACATCTGATTCAGCAAGCAACAGCGCGGCACCCTTTTCAGCAATGGCGATAACCGCGGCATTGGTATTTCCGGAGATTACGCAGGGCATTATGGAAGCGTCTATTACCAGAAGTCCGTTAACGCCTCTCACCCTCAGTTTCTCATCAACAACAGATGCGTCGTCGGTTCCCATGTGACAGGTAGATGTCGGATGATAAACCGTACCACCGACTGATCGACAATAATCAAGCCACTCGCTATCGTTCTGAACCGAAGCACCAGGTGCATACTCTGCTTCAACATACTGTTTGATTGGTGCGGTGTTCATTATGGCTCGTAGCATTTTCAATCCATTGACCATTACTCGGCAATCCGCTTCAGTAGATAAAAAATTGTAGCGAATTGCAGGTGCGTGCATCGGATCGGATGATTGAATCAGCACCGAACCACGCGCCTCAACCTGTAACTGTGATACCGACCCGGTGAATCCGGAAAATGAATCTAACCCTGCACCAGGATTTGACGCACTGAAGTTGATGAAATACAGCTGAGCGTCTGGTCGCAGCAGATGGTTTTGAGTCCGAACAAAAGCTGCCGCATACCCCGCACTGACTGTTAAAGGACCACGGCGTTTGATCAGCCAGCGCGCGGCAGTTGCCGCCTGCCGCAGCGGATTTTTTAACGCATCATTAATTGTTACCGCTTTATTGCAACGCCAAATGGTGCGAACATAATAGTGATCCTGTAGCCCGTGCCCGACAGACGGGCTATCGAACACCACCGGTATGCCATGCTCTTGCAGCAATGACCCAGGCCCAACGCCGGAATGTTGAAGTATAGCCGGCGAATTAATAGTACCTGCTGACAGAATCACTTTGCGCCCTCGATATTGAAGCCGTTTACCGTGCCTCACAACCTCTACGCCTGCGGCACATCGATCGTTGAACAACACTCTACTCACATGCGCATTCACCAGTACCCGCAGGTTCTTTCTGTGTTTCACCGGATGTAAATAGGCGGTTGCCGTGCTGTCTCTGCGCCCGTTACGCAGTGTGGCCTGAAAGTAACCCGCACCTTCCTGAGACTCTGCATTGAAGTCATTGTTGGGCGGAATACCATTCGCTACAGCAGCTTCGATAAACGCATCGCACAGCTCATGTTTGTCTGGCAGATCAGAGACCGACAATGGTCCGTTTTCTCCGTGATAGTGATTCGCACCCCGACTTTGTTTTTCAGATCGAATGAACCAGGGCAACAACTCGCTATATGACCAGCCCGGAACTCCCCATTGGTCAAAGTCCTCCGCTTGTCCGCGTACATAGACCAGACCATTTATTGAGGAAGATCCCCCGAGCACTTTCCCCCTGGGTGTAAAAACGCTTCGGCCATTGAGGTGTGGCTCCGGTTCTGAGTCATAGGCCCAGTTCACCCGCTTGTCAGAAAACAGCTTACCGTAACCGAGTGGAATATGAATCCACGGACTGGTGTCCTTTGGACCCGCCTCAATCAACAGCACAGACACCTTGTGGTTTGCGCTTAGCCGATTTGCCAGTACACAACCAGCCGAACCCGCTCCAACGATAATATAGTCATAGTTCACGTGTTTCTGTTCATTAGGTTTCTATGGCCTTCCTCAGGACTCCGCGCGATAGTTGTTAAATGGCAAGAGCCTGCCATATCTAGAGCGCTGCTTCCGGGATTAGAGCTTCGATTAAGCTACCTTGCCAGTACGAAGACTGTTGCACAACCACGATTCAGAACTCATTCAGGCTTTTTGTGGCCAGATAGTCACCGCACTGAAGTACAGGCTCACGCGGTCACTTATGAATAAACACTCTAAGCAGCACGATGTTGAGACTCGCAGTAACAACGACTCGCGCATCATTCACTGCTTATCTCTGACTGGTATCCTGCTAATTTCTGCGTTTTTCAGTGGCAGCCTATTCGGCAGTACTCCCGAGACGACGAGAGACAACTCACAGGGCGCCGACTCACAGGGCATCAACTCACAGAGCATCAACTCACGGGTCATCGACTCACAAGTGATCAATGCAACTTCAGGTACTGATCAACCAAGACAGGCAACCCTGACGGTTGGCGACAACTCCAGTATACATACCTACACACCCGATACTAAAACGACGCGCGACCCTGCGAGCAACCTGTCTCTCGCAACTGCAGACAGGCAGATTGCCCGCTATAACCCTTACCTGTGGGTTTTTGACATTAGCTTACATCTGAACACCGATTACGATCATGATGGTCACTACTCAAGCTTCAGTTTGACGCTGGATCTGGATACCACGCTCAGTGCTACCACAGTCTACGCCGTACTGTACCTGGCTAATGAAGGGGCCCCATGGATCGAGTACGCTGTAACTGGCAACTTTACGATAAGCGGAAGCGGATCTGCGGATAGTTTTTTACTACAAACCGAACTCGACAGCGGATACCCGAGTGGTTATTACGACCACTATATCGAGATATATGATGCCTACACTCACGAATTAGCTGGATTCTATAGACCGGAGGATTCCCATCAACTGTTTGCCCTGCCTATAGAAAGCTTACAGCACGATGACGCGATCAGATTCGGCACGGACATCAGCCTGTCCTTTACCGGCACTGGCGCCATTGGTTCTGATGCGGCAGGACTAGCACCTTTGTTACTACTCGGCGCTGTAGCGCTAATCAGGCGTCGCGTAAAAGCCAGTTCAGAGGCGCTGCACAGCAACAGTTGAAATAGCGTCTATACATTGCAGTTAATTAACACATCGCAAATCACAGCTGCCCAGTGTTGCTGAACACGCGTACACTCTGCTGTCGTGTTCTCTTCCGGCAGCACTATTGAACAATATCAAGCCAACCACCACTGACGCAAAGGCGTCGACTGCGGGATCGCAGCCATCGACCGGGCAAAAACCGTCCAGGAGCCCCGTTCGATCATGGCGCTTTCTTGCCATTGCCAGTGTGATTCTCTGGTTGGTTGTGTCAGCACCATTGCTGATACTGCTGTCGTGGTTGCTTGACAAGCCACCCGCACCTTTTGTGATTGGCAGCCTGATCATCACCCCGTTGATCACCCTGTGGATGTGGTACTCAGTCCAGTCCGCAAACACTGCACTGAAATGGCCAGCTATGCAATTGCTCGGCGCGACGACAATACTGGTTTCTGTTCTCGTTGCCTGCACCCCCTTGTTGTGGCTTGTTGATCGAACTGCAGCCGGGTTTATTGCCTTAATCGTTTGGGCAGCGATGTGCGCCTATGGCGTGTTCTGCGCCACTGCGATAAAAACGGTATCGCTGCACTTCAAAAGCGCTCGCCTGAGCCAGAAACACACACTCGTCCAAATAAGTGATGTGCACATCGGAAGCCGCAGCAAACAGTTCATGCAGCGAGTGGTGGACAAGTGTAATAGCCATCAGGCTGACGGTGTTTTTATAACCGGAGATCTGCTCGACTCAAGTAACGTTACTGCCGATGACTTGCGGCCTCTCGCAGATCTGCAGTGCCCGGCCTGGATGTGTCTCGGCAACCATGAGCGTTATGTTGACCTGCAGGCAGCTATAACTGCGGTTGAAGTTAACGGTGTTGAAATACTTCGCAATCAGGCAATCCAGTTTGGGGAACTCTGCATACTGGGTATAGACGACGCCGACGATCCACAACAAGTTGCTCGTCACTTGCCGAAAATTGAGTGGCCGAAAGATGCCTATTCCATTCTTCTGTATCATAAACCAAGTGGCTGGGACGATGCCTTAGCCCACAATATAGATCTTATGTTGAGCGGACACACACACGGCGGTCAAATCTGGCCTTTCGGGCTATTGGTAAAATTGCAATTTCGTCGCATGCTGGGTTTATTCTCCCATGACAACCGGCACCTTTACGTATGCGCGGGCACTGGCACATGGGGCCCAACGCTACGACTGGGCACCCGTTGCGAGATGGCTGTTATCGAAATTGAACCGGAGGACGGAACAAGCACCCGGCTTTAGCTCTTCGCGGCATACTCGGGGAAACACCAGTGTCGCCACACCATACTTCGTTTTTCTGTACCACGCTCGCTGCCAGGTGGCGTCGTGTTAACCACAGCAAAAGTTATCTCCAGTGTGGCAAGTTGCTGCTCTGTCGGTCGATCCACACTGTTCCAGCTTCGGCAGTAGTAATCACCCAGCGCCTGTCGCACGACATTGTTGCCGTGCGAGCGCACTCGATCCAGATACTTGCGCCAGCGATAAGATCGATACAAACCGAACCATCGCGAAGGAGGTGTCCAGCCGGGCTTGCTCGAGGTGAGTGTATAAAGATCAACCGGGGTTTCGTTGCGCAGCATTCCTGAAACCAGCGGGTAGACCGATTCAGTGGCAGGGTAAGGGGCAAACATATCCCAGCGCTGATCAATCCGGACCAACCGAGCCAGGTATTCGATGTGTTCCGGCATCTTGCCGCGAAGCACCGGCATTTCATACACGTTAAATGCAGTTGCGACGTAAAAAAACAGTGCCGCCAGCACAGAACCGGCGACAGTCGCTTTCAAGTGTAATGGCCGATAGGGAAGCCATCTGGATGTGATCCTTCCCATCAAATCGCGATTACCTGCAACCCACCGATAGACTCTGTTTCCCGCTTGTATAAACGGTGGAATGGAAAGCAGCCAGCCAATTGGCTTAAATGGCCACCTTTGCGAAAACAAAAAAGCCATCGCATGCCAGTGGATATAGCTTTTGCCATCTGCATCGGTTACGACCCAGCTGTTCTCTCGCTCCATGATTTTATAAATGGCCTGCGTTTGTTGTGCTGGTTGAATCGTCGCCTGCGACGGTAACAAAAACGCGCGCAATATAAGGCACATTTTGAGGCAAAAACCGCAGTCTTTATCGTAGTGCAGCACGATGTCACTGGTGCGCTCGTCACTCTTTCGTCGAAACCACATCCAGACCGTGCCCGGTATCAACAAAGACAAGGCCATAAAATCGATCAGCGGAAACAGACCTATGTGCAGCATTAACAGAAATGCCGCATGCAGTGATGCCAGCAGCAGCAGACCAATCAGTCTTATCCGGGGCCATAGCACCGGACATAGCACCAGCCATGGCGCGATAAACTCTACAGCCAGTACATAGATCGTCGACAACTTCAGGACGCCCGGGAAGTCGCGAAACCACTCACCAAGCGGAGCGGCAAAATGCTGCAGGCTTACCGCGTAATACGCCGCATCAAACCTGCTGGTCCAGGCATCTCCGGTTTTGAGCAATGCGGTAAAAAAATACAGATATAGAATCTGCAGGGTAATAGCCACTGTGGCAACAGAGAAATAACGTTGTTGAGCCGGGTCACTCAGCCTGCTGCTATTCGGGTCCTGCTGATGTTCAATGCGCAGAGCCGAGTCAATGGAGTATCTTGCACCAAGCGGCAGAAACACACTCCAAAAACACATAACGACCAGCAGCAGATCCCCGCCCTGCATCAGCAAGGCGTTCCTATTTTGCAGTGACGCCAACAACACAAACGTTAGCACGGCCATCAACCGCGAGCGGTAACCAATGATCAGACCGAACGCAAAACAGCCAGCCAACACAAACAGGATAATCTGCCACCACGACTGGCCACTTGCTGCATGAATTGACCATAGCCAGCGGTGCGTAACATCAATCCAGAATTGCCGGGCCATGACCCCGCTATCTGTGTAGAACGTAGCCAGATCACGGCTGCGCAAGACAAGATCGAGCAGGATCAACGTACCCAGTAACATTCGAAACACGGCAATCGATCGAAGATCGAAAGCAAAACTGTTTCTGATCCAGTGCATGTGTAATTTTCTTTGTGAAAAGCGCCAGTTTACCGGAACGAATAAAGCAAGGAATGCCTGTTCCAGTGCGTTAGGATAAGCGAAAGCAAATGGTCAGGGTAGAGATTTCATCCGTCTTGACAGCAGAGCTCGACAGGGCTTCAATGCCAGTCAGATTCACGGCGCAGCAGCGACACTCGAATCCTGCACCAGAAACCGATTTTAACCACCTTGCTAATTTGAACCAGCGTAAAACAAACCCGGCCAGCTGATACCCTGATCATTTGAGACACCGGAGCAAACGCCTGTGGCGCAGCATCGAGCATTCAAAATAAACCAAAGCGCGCCAGAACAATAGCCGTGTAATGCCACACCTCTTTTTTAGTGCGCTATTCCGACACTGGCGCGGCCAATACAATCTGCTGTTGACCACTGCTGTATTTCTCATCGGCCTGAGAGTCTGTATCGGACTCATTCAGTCTCGCTTGCAAACACAAATTGAAGCCATGCTGCTGGCCATATGGCTCGCGATCAGCCTGGGCATTCTCGTTTGGCAGCTTGTCGGTGGCTGGCGAGCCTGTGACAACCACATCCGCGAAGACGGGGGCATGATAGCCGCCTGGCTGGGGTACGGCTCTCTACTCGCGACGCTGATGCTCACACTGCTTCAGTTTATTGATGGTGTGGCTGGTCAGATTGTGCTGCAACCCGCACCTCCACCAGAAAAAATCGAGCTTGCAACCAGCGCTAGCGGTTCAAACCTTTTGATTGACGGACCTATTGACTGGCAACTATTCAACGCAGTTAAAGCAACTCTGCAACAACGCAACACGATTACAACCGTGGTTCTAAATAGCAGCGGTGGTCGCGTGTTTACTGCACGAGCGCTGGCATTGATTATTGAAGAACATCAGCTTGACACCCACGTCGATCACCTGTGCTACTCAGCCTGTACGCTGGTTTTCCTGGCAGGAAGGCAACGCACCGTAAGCCCGCATGGCGAACTGGGGTTTCATCAATACTCATTGCAGGAAAACAACCAGCTTCAAAACATTAACATCAGCGAAGAATTAGAAAAAGACAGGCGCTATTTTCTCAAACGAGGCCTGTCGGCGACATTTGTCGATTCAGTCTTTCAGGCCGATCCACAGAATTTGTGGATACCGGATCGACAACGCCTATTCGACGCAGGAGTCATAACCACACAGGAATTTACACAGTAGCAGTGTGCCGCTTTTCGGCCGGGAGAACCCGCCCCGGCGTACGATCATTTAAGACGCACAGCTATCTTCTGCAACGAAGATGATCGATGCCTGATAGTTAAACCCGGGCACAGTCAGGACGCGTTCGCAGTAGCAGAGGTTCTGCCGCGCAGACGACTGCCAGCCTGGTATTACACTGATTTACAGCGAAAAAGTCTGCCTGGGCCAAAGATTACCGCAAAGCTGTCGCAACAGGGATATCGCTAACCACGGTTTTCACTAAGTGGCCAGTCTAACCTGTTGATGTAATACATGGCTTCCTCCCAGCACGTTCAATTATACAAATGCCGACCCGCGCCCAATGATGGCGTTATCGGCCTGTGTTTCCGGATTGCCTGGTTCCACAATCTCGTTGCAGTGCCAGCAGATGGGTAACTCACGACTTCGCATGACAGATCGGCTTCGAATTACTCTGGCTGTGGTGACAGGCACGTTACTTAGTGCCTGCGGGGGATCGGATCCTACGGTCAGACTTGAAGAAAGGGCGACTCAAGTCACAGATCAACCAGCACTATGCTCTGCTGCTGTCGCCGACCCCGATGGAGACGGATGGGGCTGGGAGAACGATCAAAGCTGTCAGGTGCAGGTATTGCCAGTCGCGGATGCACCAGAGCTGCCGATCGGCATGGTCTACTACATCTGGCACTGCGTGACCAAAACCCCCGTATACCAAAACTTGTACCAGCGCAGAGGTCTGCCAAACGGTGAGGAATTCAACTCAACCAATGTGCTAACAGGCAAACAGAGCGACTGGGGCGATGAAAACCGCTTTCACTGGTGGGATAGACCAGAGGAAGGCTACTACTGCCTGGGAAATGAACCCGACATCATCCGCAAACACCTGTCGATGTTGCGAGATGCAGGTATCGATTTTCTGGCAATCGATATCACCAACCATCCGAATATTAAGTCACTCGGTGCCGAAGATTTCATTCTAAAGTCACTACGACCACTGCTCGACACCGCCAAGGCACTGGAAGGAGCCCCAAAGGTAGTACCATGGATACCACTCGCAAGCGAAAACGCCGACACTCAAAACGAACTCACTCACTTCTGCAGCAACGCACCAAACGGTCCAGACTGCGCAGAACTAAGCATGGCCAGAAATCAAAGTATGCTGGAGCACGTTACCAGCTTGATGATATCTGAGTATCCGGACCAGCTTTATGTGTACGATAACAAGCCTTTGCTGCTTGAAGCCGCCAACGATGATCTCTATCCACGTGCACTGACTGACATCATCAGACCGCAGGTCGCAGAAGACTGGACTGTCAGGCGCACCTGGGGATTAAGACAAGACACGGCAGACTGGCAGTTTCTATCCACCTGCAGTGATCCGGTAGACTTCTTTAAAACGCAGGGCTGGACTGAACAGGGCTGCAATCAACCAGTCAATGCGGGTGAGCAAATATCAGTGACAGCTGCCTATCAATACACCTATATTTCCGAACCCTTTGAGGCAGACCCGAACAACCAGACCCGGTTTATCGGAGGGATGCCGAAGTTCCATGGTCGCACACTGGCGCAACAGTTCCGCGTTGCATTCGACAGTCGAGACATAGAGCCTCTGGTATTGGTTACCGGATGGAACGAGTGGATTGCCAGTCGCTTTATCGTCGACGGACGCGATGTTTTTGTTGACGCATTTAACAATGAAAGAAACAGAGATATAGAACCTGGCGGTCGCTCGGGCGACTACTACTACTTTTTGCTGCGACGGTTAATTGCGCACTACCGGGCAGGTGACAAATTCGACTTTACAGACTATTTCCTGACCCGGGAGAGCATTCTTGATCCGGTTTATTACTGGAACACCTACCAGGACCTGCAGGGTATTTATCAGCAAACAGATGTCGCTGGCCTGACGTCTCACTGGCTCAGCTCAGGTGCTGCTGAGGGACGCCGCCCAAGTGTGTTATTTGATGCCGCCTACTACGGCCAGAACAACGAGGATCTCACCGCGAGCGGCATAACGTCAGCAGAAGCTCTGCTGCAACATTTTTTAGATGCAGGTTTTCTTGAGGGCCGTCAGGGCTCGCCAGACTTTTTGGCTTCCTCATACCTCAACCGATATACAAAGGTTCGCACGCTGTTCGGTGAACACGGTTTTTATCAGGCCTATCGCTACTTCTTACAAACCGGCCGATTTCCGCCAGAAAACCATAATCCGGGCCCCTGATGCAGGTAACTGATACAAGGAACAAACCAGCAAGCGATTAAGACTCATGATGCGCTGGCACCACGCTGAACAACACATCACAGTTGTGCACTACGCCGCCTCGTCAATCTTTTCTTCGATATTTTGTATTTCCCTTGGAATGACGTAGAGATACGTGATGAGATGTTCAAGCAACTCGACCATCGCCTTTGATGTCTCGGCGTTGAACTCGGTCTCCATCTCAAAATGACGTTCAAGTTTGCCGCCGGAACTGGTCGACGCAGACAGGTTTTCAAGGGGACGCGCGAGATCATGATTGTCGTGTATTTCGCAGATCGCGTTGCTGAGTCCAATCGATGATTTTTCTTCCGGCAGCAACTGAAAAAATATTTTCTCCATCGCCTGCTTACAGCACAACGCGGTTGCCGAATAATTTGCCGAACTGTGTGCTTCGACCGCAGACAGGTAGGCACGCTCCAGCGCTTCAGGTAATTCGATCGAAAAATCCATCGGCTCTTTGGCCACACTGCCGTCAGGGCTCATGTAGATGGTTTCAGGATCTTCAACGGCCGTGCTCTCTGAATTCTTGGGATTCATCGACCAGAAATGCACATACTCTGAACAAGCGGGACAGGCACCGGTACAGGCAATCGATTCACGCTTCTCATCGTGAATATGCGCACGCGTGGTAAACACAACTCTCTCCCCGCAGTGCGGACAGATTGTGCTGATTGCCTGTGGCGCACGGATATTCTTCCGGTTTAGCCCCATCCATTTTCTGACTTGAGCAACATTGATCTGCTTCAAAACTAACCTCCCTGGTAGCTGTCGTTTCTGAGTTTGCTGTCGTTTCGAAAATGACCACACTTCGTAGCCCGAGCCTGCAACCTCCCCCACACACTCACCACGTGCCAGAGGTATGCCATATTATGTGGTAAGGCCCCACCTGGAATCGCCAACCCGGGCAGCGACAGGGACTGTCCTGATCGTCGTGCCACAGCGCCCCCTCGCCAGGACGGATTCAGCAGCCCGCACCGGAAAAATCCATCGGGTCAGCACCGGGCCACAACAGAAAATAGTGCCCGTTGCCGCGATTCCCTGCGTCGGAACCCCGGCAGAATACAAGTGGGAGAGATCGATCAACGCCGAAGGAGCAACACTCAACAACGCGGTTGCATTAGTCGCTGACACCGGCGTTTGAAGCCATTCCGATCTGAAACTTGAGATCGTAATCAAGTCGATAGACCACGCCCACAGTAGATCACCTTATTACGGATAGTTATGGAGCGACAAAGGGTTCGTCGCTATTCGCCCTGCACCACGCCCTGACTCTCTGCATATGAAATCGGCGGATACTTTGGTG
This sequence comes from uncultured Granulosicoccaceae bacterium, assembly GCA_964393885.1. Taxonomy (GTDB): domain Bacteria; phylum Pseudomonadota; class Gammaproteobacteria; order Granulosicoccales; family Granulosicoccaceae. The sequence goes on from CAYMVV010000007.1 coordinate 94,061, forward strand.
GATTGTCTGGCCCACAGCAACTGGGAACACAGGTCATTTTGTAAGTCGGGTTAGCATTAAAGAAAAACGGAATCGAATAACGCGATGCTTCACCCGTATTATTATTAGCGAAGTGTTTTACACTGATAAAACGATCATTTGTCCACTGTTTTAACAACTCACCGCTGTTTACGATAAACGCGTTATCGATGGCCGGCGCAGCTACCCAGCACTGACGACGCTCACTGAAAATAGACAATCCGGGTTGGTCCTGAGCGAGAATAGTGCAAAACGATGTGTCCACATGTGGCGCGATACCAAATTCTGCGCCACCACTTTCCACCGGTGGATAATGGGTCATCCGCAGCCGGAACAATGGCATATCAAAACCATCGGTAAAAAAATCTTCCGGCATATCGAGCGCCACTGCATAGATTGGTAACATCCGCAAAGCCAGTTGTTTTACTGATTCAGCATAGGCTTCAACGGTCCTTCTAAACTCGGGCAACAAGGCCTCTGCCGGCCACTGATTGTCATCCAGACCAATGGCGTTGTCGCATTTGACAATAAAAGCTTCATTCACATTGCCCGTGTCCCGTGCCGGTAGCTTGCGATTTTTCAGCGGCAAATACCCTATGCCACCGACAGGCCAATCAGGTCGATCCATCAGAATCGAACGCTTGTCGTCTGTGCCAAGCGCATGAAATTTTCTGGTTTGCTCAAATATCGCCTTAAGTTGCGGGGCCGAGACCCCGTGCCCGGTAATCGAGAAAAAGCCGGTTTCCTCGCAGGCAACCCTAAGCTGGCCGGCTACAGCGTCGAGCGCTGCTTTTTCACCCGATTCAAAATACTCGGCTAAATCGATTACCGGTATGTCGCCGTCGCGAGCGTCGTGCACGACTGTTGTATCCCAGGATTCGCTCTCGGCCTTTAATTGCCGTTCCTTTTCCAGAGAATCAAATGTTGGTGTACTGGTCATAACCCTGTCGAGGAGTGATTGGAGTCAATTGCTATTGTACGTTGCATCAGGCATCGGCGCACGACCCTGTCGTGTTTAATGAGACAGCCGGCTTTGCACGCTATTACCAGCAACCATCACCGGGCACCCCGCCGCAGACTGGCAGGAGGGCGCAGATCCGTTCACAGACCTGCCATAATTTCCCTGACCTTATCTTCCGGCAGCCGCTCGATGCCCCTGGCATAGTGTTCGGCATTGAGCGAATAGAATTGTGCGTTGGCGACATTCGAGGCAGAATTGTCCAGTGTTTTCACGCGCTTCGCGGGCACACCGGCGATAACAGAATTCTCCGGGAATACCGAATTTTCGGTGACGATAGAATGACCAGCAACGATTGAGTTTGCCCCTATCCTTACACCATCCATAACAGTCGCATTGATACCAATCAAACATCGATCACCAATTTCGCATCCATGCAACGTCGCATGATGGGTAATTGAGCAGTCTTCACCGACAATGGTTGGTGTAGCGTACCCAACATGCACCATGACGAAATCCTGCACGTTCGACCTCTGACCTATGTGAATACGATGAATTTCAGAGCGCATGACAACATTAGGCCATATCGATACCTGACTATCGAGCTGAATCAACCCGTACAGCAGTGCGGTGGAGTGTATCCATACAGAATCGTCGTACGTGACGCCTTTGCCAACATGACCCATATTAGTTTGCTCTACTCAAAGTCAGGTTCCGGTATGCCTGTGGTTTTATCAATGCCAGCGGCTCTCGAAAAAAAACCGATCTACCACCAGAAGCTTGTGCTTGCTGGCAAATTAAACTGGCTGTGTGAGTCTGGCCAGCTGGAAAAGAGATTCGTTTGTAGAAATGTCACACGCCGCACAGCGCTCACCCACTAACTCACACGTAGCCCAAGCATGGATTCAGTCACTCAAATCGCACTAAATATCCCCCGGCAAAGCCGGGGGGATTAAATTTTGAGCCGCTCAAA
>CAYMVV010000008.1:0-95534 GCA_964393885.1 uncultured Granulosicoccaceae bacterium
CGTGTGAATCAGCGGCCCCAGTTCAAGATAGTGATCGGAGTGCAGGTGTGTAATGAATATTACTGACAGATCTTTGAGCTGCATGCCCTGGTCGACGAGGCCTCTGGTCACGCCCAGTCCGCAATCAACAACAATCTTGTGGTCGTTTAGGCAAAGCAGGCTGGACGTCGGCATGGACGATCCCGGGCGGATGGCCGGGCCGCCTTTGGTACCTAACAGTGCCACGTAGTTATCGGTCATGGTTTACTCAGGTTGTTGTGTTGCCGGAGTCCGACGTTTGCTGGTTGAGGCGTGCACGGCGGTTGTGTGACTCGCGATTGCGCCATGATAATCTTGACAAACCAGGATTGCGCTATTTAACATGTTAAATTACTCGGCGGGTTGTTGGAAAGCGGCGATTTTTTAAGGGCGATTGCTCGCGCGGTCAGCTTGTAGAGAGCGCTGGTGGTGAAGAGCACCGGTGCTTTAGCGCCAAATGTATTGAAGAGCCAATGTAGTAAAGAGCCAATGCAGCAAGAGCCAATGTAGTAAAAAGCCAATGGAGCTGTGAGTAAAGCTGCCAAAGAGTAAACGTGCCACTGCAACGCAGAGTGAAGAGAGAGCTAGTGGTGCACAAGGTATTGAAGTGCGGTGTTTTAGAGTGCAGGGAGGTACCACAGGCCTGCCAGTGACAGACCTGCGGCTACAGGGAGTGATCGGTCAGGAGTAAAGGGCCAGGGTTTAAAGGGCCAGGGTGTAAAGGGCCAGGGTGTAAAGAGCTCGAGAGTAAAGGCCCGGGAGTAAAGTGCTTGGAAGTAAAGAGCGTTAGCCGGCCAGCTCGAATGACTTCGCGGTTTTATGCGGTTTGCCAGACAAATGGACACACGATATGAGCACACTTGAACAGAATATCGAAAAACTGAACGGATATGTTGCGCGTTTTAAAACCTCGGGCATCATGAATCGTATCAACGGCGAGGACAGGGTTGGCGGCGCAGGAGTCTTCCAATCCAAGTCTCCGGTCGACAACACCGTCATTTGCGATGTCGCGCACGGTACCCGTGAGGACATCGACAGCGCAGCGAAAGCCGCGTCGGAAGCCTTTCCCCTGTGGCGTAAAATGCCAGCAACCGAGCGCCGTAATATTCTGATTAAAGTGGCAGAGGGGATCGAGGCCCGCGCTGAGGAGATTGCACTGTGCGAGTGTTGGGATACCGGTCAGGCCTTGCGCTTTATGTCAAAGGCGGCGTTGCGCGGCGCCGAGAACTTTCGTTACTTTGCTGATCAGGTTGTGCAGGCACGAGATGGCCAGCACCTGCAGTCTCCAACGTTGATGAACGTAACATCGCGGGTGCCGATTGGCCCTGTCGGTGTCATTACGCCGTGGAACACACCGTTCATGTTATCTACCTGGAAAATTGCACCGGCACTGGCTGCCGGCTGTACGGTAGTTCACAAGCCCGCTGAATCGTCGCCGCTTACAGCGCGCCTGCTGATTGAAATTGCAGAAGAGGCCGGTTTGCCTGCCGGTGTTTTAAATACCGTTAACGGCTTTGGTGAGGAGGCGGGTAAAGCGCTGTGCGAGCATCCGTTGATCAGGGCCATAGCCTTTGTTGGTGAAAGCCGAACCGGCAGCCTGATTACCAAACAAGGTGCCGATACGCTCAAACGCAACCATCTGGAGCTTGGGGGTAAAAACCCGGTCATCGTGTTTGATGATGCGGATCTCGAGCGCGCGCTTGATGCAGTGATCTTTATGATCTACTCGATCAATGGCGAGCGCTGTACGTCGTCTTCACGCCTGTTGGTTCAGGGCACGATACAAAAAGATTTCGAGGAGAAGCTAATTGCACGTGTCAACAACATTAAAGTAGGGCACCCGCTCGATCCAGCCACCGAGGTCGGTCCGCTGATCAACGAAGAACACTTCAACAAGGTAACGGGCTACTTTCAGATTGCCAAAGAAGATAACGCAACGATCGCGGCCGGTGGCGATACCATTGGCGATAAGGGGTATTTTGTACAACCCACTTTATTTACCAATGCGAACAACAGCATGCGAGTCGCCCGCGAAGAGATATTCGGCCCGGTGCTAACATCCATACCGTTCTCGACAGAGGAAGAAGCCCTCGCTATAGCCAATGACACGAACTATGGACTAACCGGCTATGTGTGGACAAACGATCTGACGCGGGCGCTGCGTTTTACCGAAGCGCTTGAAGCGGGCATGATCTGGGTAAATTCAGAGAACGTGCGCCATCTGCCAACGCCTTTTGGCGGGGTTAAAGCCAGTGGTATAGGGCGAGACGGTGGTGATTGGTCGTTTGAATTTTATATGGAACAAAAGCACATAGGCTTTGCTACCGGTCAGCACAAAATTGCGCGCCTTGGCGCGTGAGTTAAGGACACAATACTATGCCTATACCGGCTCCCAATCTATACCCTGACTTTAACACGGTTCGTTTGTCTCACGCCTGTTTGAATGTGCGCGATCTGGCGGTATCAAAGAAATTCTATACGCAGATCTTTGGTCTGCAGATAACCGATGAATCGGACAGTCATATTTATCTGCGGGCAATGGAAGAGCGTGGGCATCATTGCTTGATATTGCAGAAGTCCAGCCAGCCGGGTACCGTTGAAGTGATGGGTTTTAAAACCTTTGACGAACAAGATCTGGACAAGGCTGAAACCTATTTTAATGCCAAAGGCCGGCCCACACAGTGGGTAGAGCGTCCCTATCAGGGGCGCACGCTGTTGACATCGGACAACATGGGCATACCGCTGGAGTTCTATCACAAGATGGACCGGCTGGAGTCAATTCATCAACAATACGCGCTGTACAACGGAGTCAAGCCACTGCGTATTGATCACTTTAATTGTTTTTCTACCGACGTCGATGCCTCGGTAGCTTTTTATAGTGATTTCGGTTTTCGCGTAACCGAATACACCGAAGATGAAAAAAGCAAAAAACTGTGGGCCGCGTGGATGCATCGTAAAGGTGGTGTACACGACATGGCATTCACAAACGGCAACGGGCCGCGTATGCATCACGTTGCCTTTTGGGTACCAACCCCGCTCAATATCATTGATCTTCTCGACCTGATGTCCACGACCGGCTATGTCAGCAACATTGAGCGTGGGCCAGGTCGGCACGGAATTTCGAATGCATTTTTTCTGTACATTCTTGATCCTGATGGTCATCGCATAGAGATTTACTGTTCTGACTACCAGACCGTCGATCCGGATATGGAGCCGATCAAGTGGGACCTCACCGACCCGCAACGACAGACCCTGTGGGGGGCAGCAGCGCCACGCAGCTGGTTTGAGCACGGTGCTAACTTCGTTGGTGTAGAGCCGCAGGATTCAACGCTCGGTGCCAGCCCGATTATTGCTCCTTGAAATTGCTCCTTGAAATTGCTCCTTGAAATTGCGCCTTGAATATTGCGTCTTGAATACTGCGCCTCGAAGAACGGCATATCTGCAGGCAGGGGGCTCGCAGCAGTCACGCAACGCTAATCACTATAAACACTCTCTCTGTGGTGAATTTACGGTACGCCGCTGAATAAAAGAACCCGCTCCCTGATTCTAAAAAGAGCGCCGATCAGATATACTCGCGCGTTCACTAAAACACGTCGGGGAAGGTAAATGTTAAGGTTTGGAGTGTTATCAACTGCGAAAATTGGTCAGGAGCATTTAATTCCCGCTATCCAGAGTGCCGCTAATGCCAGTCTGGTTGCTGTTTCATCGCGCAAGTTAAGTAAGGCGAAAAAACTGGCTGGTCAGTTTGGCATACCATTGACGTTTGGTTCGTACGAAGAAATGCTCGCCTCTGATGAGATCGATGCGGTTTATATCCCGTTGCCCACATCGCATCATGTCGAGTGGAGTATCAAGGCAGCCAATGCCGGTAAACACGTGTTGTGTGAGAAACCGATTTCCCTCAAGGCCGGTGATATCAGGAAAATCATAGCCGCGCGCGATAAAAACAACGTGCTGGTCTCCGAGGCCTTTATGGTGACGTACCATCCTCAGTGGCTCAAGGTACGTGATTTACTGGCCAAAGGGTCGATCGGAAAATTGCGTCATATAGATGCGTCGTTTGCCTATTTCAACACAGATCCAAAAAACATGCGTAACCGGCCTGAACTGGGCGGTGGCGCGCTTCCGGATATTGGTGTCTATCCAACGGTGACGGCGCGGTTTGCAACCGGGCTGGAGCCTACCCGAGTGCAGGCCAGTGTTGAGTTTGATCCTGCAATGAAAACCGATCGCTATGCCAATGTGCATGCAGAATTTCCAGGTTTCGACATGACCTTTTATGTGTCTACCCAGATGGGAAATCGTCAAACCATGGTATTTCATGGCGACAAAGGTTTTATCGAATTAACAGCGCCGTTCAATTCAAATCTGTATGAAGGCGATGAAGTGCGAGTACACAACGGTGGCCACAATGAAACCAGAGTCTACCGTTACACCGGTCTAAACCAGTATGTCCATGAGGTGGAAGCATTTGCAAGAGCTGCTGCCGGTAAGAAGCAGTCGCTGTTCTCGCTCGAAGAGTCCGTTCTTAATCAGCGGGTGATTGACGCGATCTACAAAGCAGGCAAGAGTGGACGGTGGCAAAACGTGTAGGCCTGGCGGCGCGATTGGATCGCGCCGCTTTACGTGATTGAATTCACGCAATGTGTTGACCTGATTGCCACTGTTGTCAATTCATGGTGTCATGACTTATACTGCTCGCGAGTAATAGCTTAGTGCAGGTAATGAACTTGGAAATTGATAATAAGTCGGTGCGCTCCACCGTAGTCTCTCGCAGCGTCACGCCTGTAGCTGCGGGCCGTTTAAAAGTCGTTGCTAATGGCATTGCCAGTTTTTTTACCAGGGGCCGCGTCAGTGACAGTGCCAAGCTCATCAACGGGAGCGCTTCACAAAAACTGACCATACCGCTGTTAATCTCTTCGCTGGCGCTCGTGTCCTGTGGGGGCGACAGCGATAGCCCGATCACCGTTGATTCTCAGGGTGGTGCAAATAGCGGTAGTCCAACACCTCAAATTGAATCCGAATCAGCAGATGGCGCAAATGCAGCTGACCTCAGTGGCGTGTTGCCCGGTGCGTTCGGCAGTGGAGTGTATTGCGCTGATGTCGAGCCGCTGAACGATGGCAGTGGCATCCCCTACAACTTTATTACCCGGCAACAAGCCGGGGCAGAACCATGCGAAATAGCGGTCACGGCATCAGCACCTGACTCTTTGTTGTTAGCGGATGCGGAGGAACAACGCCAGGGCGGTGCGGTGGCCATTGATGGCAGACGACTGGTGGTCGGCGGCGGCTACACACTTAACTTCGATTCTGCTGCCAATTCTCTGGTCGTTGATCACTTTCCGATTCGCGTGTTTGAGCTGTCTGACTCGGATGAATGGCTGTTAACTGATTTACTGCAGGAAGATGGTAACAGGTCAGGCTTTGAATTCGATATCAGTGGAGACCGGATCGTAGTCGCAAACCGTCAGGCCAATGAAGCGTTTGTTTACGAAAAAGTAGCGGATGGTGAGTGGATAACCTCCAGACTTAGCGCAGCAGACGCTCTGCCAGAGGCGACTTATGGCAGCACAGTGGCAATTGACGGTGACAGGGTTGTGATAGGGACGGCATTCAATGGCAGTTTTCCCCATCAGACTCAGCATCAAAACAGCACTGAGTCACTGTACGTCTATGATCGCAATGCCGATGGTGACTGGCTGTTGACCGATACAATTATTCCCTCTGACTTTCAATCAAACACCGAGTCAGGCTTTGCTCAGAACGCACTGGATCTGGATGGTGACAGAATTGTTGCAGCTGCAGACTTTTTCGTGAGCCGCTGTAATTCCGGTAACTGCCTGGCAACGGATCATCCCCGAAATGTTTACCTGTTTGAAAAAAGCAGCAATGGTGAATGGATAGAAACCATCATAAACCCGACTGATACCGAATCAACCGCCGGCTTTGGCTCAGTTGCTATCGAAGGTGATTTGATTGCCGTGGGGGTACCGAGTGCAGGGCCTGATCAGACAGACACTGGCACCGGTGAGGTGTTGTTGTTTCGACACAACCCGGACGGGGTCTGGCAGGAGAGCCGGTTAATACCGAGTGATGCAACCGGTGGATATCTGTTTGGCGCCAGCGTGGAGCTGGCAGATGATCTATTGATCGTATCGAGTCCGGGTGAGCCAGAGGTGGGTCGCCTGCACAGTTCCGTCTATCTTTACGGTTTGCTGGATAACATGGCGAACGACGCTGTTCAATCGGAAACCATCCTCAGCTACCTTGATCCAAACTCTGAGATCGGATCATTCGGGTACAGCGATAGTCGGTTGATTGTGCCGGAACTCACTTTGTGGGATCGGGAAGGGCCCGGTGAGGTCATTATCCGTGATATAGAATTCTAGTCTTACTTGAGGGATTAACTGGAATGTTCAGGTTTTCAATTTTGATTGCCAGTGTTGCCATTTTCCTGCTTTCGGCCTGTGGTGGGGCGGGAAACGGCGGGGTGGGAAACGGTGGTGCAGGGAACAGTAGTACAGACGATGGTTCTGCGGGGGGCGACACCGGCGGGAGACCGCTCGTCGATAATGGCACCGAGCCACAGGAACCCGATATAGACAGTGAGGCCACTACGTTCTTTTTCTCCTATGACGAATCAAGCAGCACCGCTTCACGTGATCTTGCCCTTACGTCACTGGACAATGGCAGAAGACCGGATCCGTCACTGGGGCGGGCCTATGAGTTTTTAAATGCAGAGGAATTCAATAGTTTTACCACAACAACAGTCGGGCCGTTTGACGTGTCGATGGGTATGCTGCTTTCAGAAAACGGCGATATTCCTCTAAACGTGGTACCGGACGGGGATGTCTACGGACTGGGTGTCAGTATCACTGGTCCGACACGTACGCTACAGGAGCGGCGCAATGTCGTGCTTACCATCTTGCTTGATGTTTCCGGCTCCATGGATGCCCGTTATGCTGCCGAGACAGTATCCGGCGTGGATTCATTGCTTGATGTGGCGAAGGTTGGACTAACAGAAATGCAGCAATCTCTGAAAACAGGGGACATCATTAATATCGTTACTTTTTCTAATGATGCTGATGTAGAGATTGAAGGACATGCCGCAGGTGATAACAGTCTTGATAGCTTGATCGATTCATTCTCTACCAGAGGGACTACCAATATTGGTGCCGGTGTAACACTCGCCTATAATGTTGCAAATCGGACCTTCGACCCTGACAAGGCAAACCGTGTCATCATGATTACCGATGCATTTGTTAATAGAGGTGAACTCGATCCGGATGAAATAGCCAGACCGACCGTGATCAACGGGCTGGAAGGCATTTTCTTTTCAGGAATCGGGGTGGGTTCGTCTTTCAACGATGAGGTGCTGAATTCTGTGACGGAGGCGGGCAAGGGCAGCTATAGTGCGATGATTACGCCTTCTGATGCCAGACGTATTTTTACCGAAGGTTTTTTCCGGTTTCTTAATCCTGCAGCAAGCGATGTCAGATTCCAGTTAACCTTTCCACAACAGCTCGACCAGTTACTGTCCTTTGCCGAGGAAATTTCTACCGAAGCATCGGACGTCAGAACGATCAATTTTTCGTTTAACAGCAGCCAGTTCTTTCTGGAGTTGTTTCGAGGTACCTCTGCATTAACCACCGATCAGGAACTGCGCCTTGACATCACCTACAAAGACGAGGAGGGCGAAGCGCAAAGCGCGTCCGTTACTCGATCTATAGAAGCCATGCTCGGGATGGGTGCTGATGAGATCAGGTCGGCTGCTGCTGTTGCTTCTTTGGCTCAATTGATTAACGGAAGACTCAACTGCGACACCGTGTTATCGAGCCGATTGTACAATCAGCCAATTGAGAATCCCCTTTACCAGAGTTACCGAGGCTACATCGAGGATTTTTGTAGCTTGTAGCTGGTAGTTATAGCGGTGTGATGGTTGGTGCAGTTTGCACCAATCATCGGCAGCCTGCGCGTGCGCACGCACAATTGACGGAAGATCAGGCTCACGGTTAAAGCCATAGTTCTGTTGGCTGTGCCATTCAATAGATCTTACGGTCTCTGAACTCGTTAATCCCCAATGATTCGCGCATTGATGATGTTGGTTGCTCGAAATCACCCAGCGTGATTCCGGTTGCGTCCGCGATGCGGACCATACGCTGAAAATTCGATGCGACACCGGCGGCATCAACCATGGCTTTGTCACCAGCACAGGCCACCAGTGCATCGCGAGTGCTGGCTATCTGTATTCTATCTCTGCTGACTATCGCTTCGGCAAATGCCGACAACTCGGTGCCGTGTTCTATGTCACCGACGTCACTGCCGTCCATTATTGCGTCCAGATTGATCGACTGCTGATGTGTTTCGCTGCTCGCACGGAGCATGGTGGCATGGGCAGAAGTTCAATAGTAGCACGCGTTTAAGGCTGACACTCTGCCAGCTATCAGTTCCATTTGCGATCGATTTAACGCGCGACCCGCATCCACACCGTGTTGTCGGACTTTTGCGTTTGGCAGGTAATGAGTGGCTGACTGGTCGTTGAGTGTTCTGACTTCGTCGGGCACCAGGCTCATTGCCCGAATAACGTTACCGGTTTTACCTGATGGCCACAGATCTGCCTCTGGTGTATTGGCATTTTCCTTTGCCAGCATGGGTACCCATGCGTCTTCGGTTACACTTGCGGTGGCGGGACGGTAGTAACTGGGGTGGCTATTGGCATCGTCGATGGCTGGTAATGGTCTGTGCTCGATGCCCAGAGCGTCTGCAAAGCTGTCGATGCTGGTGATGGCAACGACAGTACCGACTATTTCTATGTACTCACCGTCAGTTAGTCCGCTGTCAAGCATGCTCTGATACCAGGTCTGCGTCAGTCGTGATGCGTCGCTTGCAATGGCATGTGCTACCGCCACTATTGGTGATCGCAACGACTGCTCACCCGAATGCTCGCCTGTCACCGTGTGTGGTGACAGCGCCTGTTTGCGTTGTTGACATAACGGGCAGTGCCATGCGTCTCTTGTCGCCTGAGCTATGGCTATTCTTTGCGCTGCGGTGAACCATGTGCCCGGTGCCTGCAATCTTTGCCAGTAGCGTGTATGGCTTTCTGCGAAATCGGTGCGCAGAGCATAGGTGACGTCATCATAACGGACGTCACGATTATGGGGTGTTTGCACTCTTATTTTCCTGTATAGACTACTATGCTATGAGAACTATGAGAACTATGAGATCTGGCCAGTGCGGCTGTGGCAGCAGTGGCAGACAAGTACAACACAAGTACAAAACAAGTATAACAGCGGCCAATGGCGGCCGCTGTTGTCACTTGATGGCTATTGCATTGTATATCGATTGCGTTTAAGTCGCTTTAGGCGTCAGGCTCCAGCCAGCTCTTTTTCATGCCGCGCGGTCGCCTCTTCCACCGCTTTTAACTGTTTTTCAGCAAGGCCTGAGCGCGCTGCCTCGGCGCGGTTTGCCGCTTCAACCAGGCCACTGCCGGAAGACTGGAAATGTGGCATGACCTCTCGTGCAAACAGTTCATAGCTCTTTTTCGTTGCAGCGTTGTTGGCCCAGTTGTGTGCGAGCGTCAGGTAGGTACCGAAGCCCCCGTTCGATTGTTCGATGAGGCTTTCGATTTGTTTGATCATTCGATCCGGCGTGCCGACAACCCCCAGTCCTCCGTTTACGAAATCAATCATTTCGTCAAGGTTGGAACCGTCGACGGCCATTTGCGGGAAGGCCGCTACATTCTGAAAATAGCGGAACCACTGTTCCATGCCATATTTCATATCCTTACGCGCCTGCGCTTCAGTTTCTGCCAAATGCATCAGGCCGACCAGCCTCCACTTGGCACGATCAGCTATCTGATTGTGTTGAGCAGCCATTTGCTCCTGAATGGTCCAGTGGTGTGCCAGTACATCCATACCAACGGCGACTGTTGCGCCGAGAGACAGTAAACCCGCACCATAGCGACCGGCAAGCCGTGCGCCGGATGGTGATGCAACCGCGGCGACAGTGACATCAAACAACGGGTCGGAGTACGGACGCAGATGCAATCGGGCGTCTTTCAATGTGAGATGATCTGACTCGTAGGATATCGGTTCTTCACTTGATAACAAGTGCATGACTATTTCCATATAGTCTTCAAACAACGGACGCATTTGCGAGGGCTCCAGACCGAGCATTGCCGCATCTGTTGGCAGTGCGCCCGGTCCTACACCCATCATGACCCGGCCACGCGTCAGGTGATCGAGCAAAACCATGCGCTCCGCAGTCCAGAGCGGATTGTGATAGGGCAGGGAGACAACCCCTGTCCCGAGTTTGATGCGTTGCGTGCGAGCCGCCGCCGCCGCGATGAACACTTCTGGTGAAGCTATTATTTCGCTGCCGGCGGAGTGATGCTCGCCGATCCAGGCTTCATCGTAGTCGAGTTGGTCGAGGTGGGTCAGCAGATCGAGATCCTGCTCAAGAGACAGGGTCGGGTTGTGACTGGGCGCATGGAACGGCGCCATGAAAATACCGAATTTCATCTTCATTGCTTTATTCCTCCGTTGTATGACAGTGAGTCTGGCAACCCCCACGATATCTATATAGGGATACAGGCTGGTGTCGAGTTGCGTCACTGTTGCCCAACAGGTATGGGCAACACCTATGGTAACCCGACAGGGTGTGGTCGATGCAAGCACCGGCACTAGGTGTAACGTAGACGCAGGTCAGGTCGCTGTGTCTGCACTGTTCCGCGATTGTATCGGTGTTGGCCAGCGACACAGGGTGTTTAGAATAGTTTCGGTGGACACAGCAACTATTGGACACAGGTTTTACATCAGGATACAAATGACACTTGTTAAGTTTCCGGTCACGGTGTAAAAAACTGAAAAAGGAGTTTGTGCGCGCACAAGAGTGTTGTGTGGCCCTGTGTAAGTAGGGTCTGCACAACACAGCATCACAACACAGTATCGGTGATGGGCGAGGTGATGGGAAACTTGTATTTGTCGGGCGTTAAGTTATATAGTGACTCAAAATGGAGAAACAGTGCATGGAACGCTTTTGTCTATATTATTGCCCGCAAACCTGTTTTTATCTTATTCCGTCCCCGCGCTGCCGTGGTGTTGCATGGTGGTGTTGCATGGTGGTGTTACGTGGCGATGTTGCATGGTGGTGTCGCGTGGCGGTGTTGCGCGGTACTGTTGCGCGGTGCGGCACGTGCCTTTTGTCCCTCTCCTGCCATTCCCCCGACTGCTGCTGAAATAGCCAGACAATTGTTTAGGTGAAGTAGTCAGCATGTAAGCCAGAGAGGTTCTAACGCAATGAGAATAATTAGCTGGAATATTCAGGCGGCAAAGGGCGTTGATGACGTCATCAGTGTTGATCGAATTGCGCAGGTGATAAAGGATCTGGGAGATGCCGATATCATATGTTGTCAGGAAGTGATGAACTGTGAGTTGAGCGGGGTAGAATCCAACCAGGTACTGGACCTCTCTGCCCACTTTCCGGGTTACGAAGTGTATTTTGGTTCTGCCATAGATCGATTGCAGGAATGTTCTCAACACCATGGCGCGCGACTGCAATTCGGCAATCTGATTTTATCCAGAGTACCAGTGTTGCAACACAGCCTGCATCGTTTGCCTCAGCCTGCAGAGGCTGGTATTCCCTGTATGCCACGGCAGGCTATCGAGGTAGTCGTTCCGTTTCATGATCAAAACGGCGTTGGCAGGAATTGCCGTGTGGTTACCACCCACCTTGACTACTTTGCTGCACGGCAAAGAACGGCACAGCTGCGATATCTCAGGCAACTCAATGAGCAAACCCTTGAGCGATTCAAGTGCCCCGGCGCTCAGGGCGGTGAAATGCAGTTTGCGGCTCTGCAGGAAACCGATCTGACGGTTTTCTGCGGCGACTTCAACTTGAATGTGGATTCCGACGATTATCAGATTCTGACTTCCAGCGCCAGGGAGTCTGCCGAATCGGCACTGCTGGACTGCTGGCGACTCGCCAATCCGAATCTGCCACATGAGCCCACCTGCGGTATTTTTGACCAGGTACAATGGAGCGAAGGCCCTCATTGTCGAGATTTCTTTTTCGCGTCAGCGCCATTGGCCGGCCACGTGGCTGCTGTGGTCGTTGATACAAAAACCGATGCCTCCGATCATCAACCGTTTATGTTGACGCTTTCCTGACCGCGTTCCCACCTCGCCGTGCTCTCCTGACCTGGCTAACGAATGCCCGCCCGCATAAAGCTTTGCACGAACTGGCGCTGAAACAACAGGAACGCTATCAACAGCGGCCCTGATGTCATCAGTGTCGCAGCGTTGATCACTGACCATTCCAGCCCGGCATCTATAGCAGAAAACACGCTTAGCCCGACGGTGACGGGACGCGTTTCTACAGAGTTGGTGATAATCAACGGCCACAGGAAGTTGTTCCAGTGGTGGCTGACGGAGACCAGCCCGTACGCGAGGTAAGTGGGTTTTGCCAGTGGAATATAAACTCGCCAAAGAAGACCTAAAAAAGAGGCGCCTTCCACTCTTGCAGCTTCGTCCAGTTCTCTTGGTATTGACATAAACGTCTGGCGCAGCAGAAAAATCCCGAATCCTGACGCAATATAAGGCAGTCCGATCGCCGCAATGGTATCGACCAGGCCGAGTGCGCGTATCGTCTTGTAGTTTTCGACGATCAGAATATCCGGCATCACCAGCAGTTGCAGTAATACCAGGGTAAACAAAATCGAGCGTCCGGGAAAATTGAAGCGCGCGAATGCGAACGCCGCAAGTGTACACAGTATGAATTGGCACACCAGTATCATGGTGACCAGCATGACGGTGTTGACAAAGTAGCGTGCAAACGGCGCGGCGGCCCAGGCTTTGGAAAAGTTGTCGAGTGTCAGCGGTGCAGTAAGTACAAACCGTGTTTCATAGGCCGCTGGATGAAATGCTGTCCAGATTGCATAGAGTAGCGGTAGCGCCCACAGAAACGCGAGCAGCCACATCGCGAATGTGTTTAATGCCGTATCGAAATTCGGCAGCCAGTTGTTTTGTTTCATTGCCATGCTATTGGTAGTGGACTTTGCGATCAAACAGAAAAAACTGTCCTATCGCAAGTATGCAAAGCAGAACCAGCATTACTACCGTAAGCGTTGCTGCATAACCGGTTTGCCAATACTGAAAGGCAGTTTCGTAGATGTAGTACAACAGCAGGCTGCTGGCGTTGTCGGGGCCACCCTCAGTCATTACAAAAATGTGGTCAACCAGTCTGAATGAATTGATGACAGCGTTAACCGATACAAACAGTGTGGTCGGCATTAACAGCGGCAGAAGCACTTTGCGCAGATAATATAGCTTACTGGCTCCCTCTATATCTGCAGCCTCGCGTAGTACCGGAGGAATGGACTGCAAAGCAGCAAGGTAGAAAATCATAAAAAAACCAGCCTCCTTCCAGATAGCGACGACGATCACTGAGGCCAGTACCGTGTCGGGATTACCCAGCAGGTTGATCGCTGGTAAGCCAAACAGTCCACCGCGCAACTGATCTATCAGTCCAAAGCCCGGTGTGTAGAAAAACATCCAGATATTTGCCACCGCAATAAGTGGCAGGACGGTGGGTGCAAAGAATGCAACCCGTGACAAGGTTCTGCCTTTGAGTTGGCTGTTAACCCATAGTGCCATCAACAAAGCCAGTCCAATCGAGATAGGGATGGTGCCCACGGCAAACCAGAAATTGTTGGTCAGAACCTTCCAGAATACATCATCGCCGAGCATGGTCTGATAGTTTTCAAAGCCGATGAATTTAGATGGTCGCCTGCCACGAGGCGTTGAATAAAAACTGCTGATGATCGTTTTGACTGCAGGAAAATGGGTAAATGCAAACAGGAAAAGCAGCGCCGGGCTAAGGAATAGCCAGCCGTAAATCCACTCTCGTTTATGCACCAGGTTTTGCAAAGTCACAGTCCTGCCAGTTGAGGAACGGGGTTATATAGCGTGCATCGGTACAGCAGTTCCGGATTGTTTTTGGTATGTCGGAATGCCGTGAACGTCGGATGACCGTGAACAAAGCGGTCAAGTGGAGCGGTTAACTACCACTCCACTTTTTGCATAGTCTGTACTGCCAGTACTAGTGGGCCGTTTGGAAAGTTCGGTAACACGGCTCGAAGCCACAATCGCCATAGCTGCGTTAACCTGTTGTCCAAAGCACGGGTTCGACGTAGGCCCTGCTATGCCTGCATTTTTTCGCCTTGCTCTGACAACCATGGCTGTGAAAAGTCAGTTACCAAATTTTCCGCACAACCCACTAGCGGTAGTCCTTCAGGATTGCGTCGGCTTTCTCTTGTGCTTCTGCCAGTGCTTCCTCGGCAGATTTAGCGCCGGTGATTGCCGCTGCGAGCGCATCGTTGAATACGGCGGTCACGCGCTGGTTTTCATAGGTTGAAAGTTCTGCAACGGCATACTCCAGCTGGTCACGAGCAACAAGTGCCGGCGGAAAGTCAGTGGTATACGCTTTCATTTCCTCCGTGTCCCAGGTGTCCGGGCGCGGTGCAACATAGCCGGTTGCGATGGTCCATTTGGCTGACTGCTCAGGTTGCGTAATCCATTTCACGAAATCAAAGGCGGCGGCCTTTTGCTCGTCAGTGGCCTCGTCGAAGATATAAAAGTTGCCACCGCCTGTCGGTGCGCCATAGCGCTTGTTGGCGGGAAGCAGGGCCACTCCAAAATCAAAAGGTGCATTGTTGCGTACGTTGGTCAGGTTACCGGTTGACGTCCACATCATTGCCGTTTGTCCTTCGAAGAATGCTTTTGGTGTAGCACCCCATTCAATGATGCCCGGTGCCATCACCTCGTGCTTTGTACTCAGATCAACCAGATACTGCAGGGATTCGACGACTGCAGGGTCATCGAAATTGGTTTGGTTGCCGTCAGAGTTGGCAAGTGATACTTCGTTTTGTGTAGTCAGGCCCTGAAACAACCAGTACGGGAAACCTGACGATGGAATCCGCACACCCCACCGAGACACATTACCGTCCGCATCCTTTTTGACCAGCTTTTTACCCATGTCAATGGTTTCCTGCCAGTTGGCAGGCGGCTTTTCCGGGTCAAGCCCGACTTCCGCGAATGCTTCCTTGTTCCAGTACAGTACCGGCGTGGAGCGCTGGAATGGTATACCGTAGGTCTTGCCACCGGTTTGGCTGTTTTCCATAAACGCCGGGTAAAAGGAGCCCAGCCACTCTTTGTCTTCTTCGGTTTTGATCAGGCTGTCAAAAGGCATAATTGCGCCTTCATCTATCAGCGTGAACATATCTACCGATAGAATGACCGATAACTGTGGAGGTTTGCCACCACGTGATGCGGTGAGTGCTTTGGTGACCGTATCCTTATAGGAACCGGCGTATACCGCATCGATATTAACACCGCTATTGGCGGCCACGTATTCGTCAGTCAGCTCCTGGATAGTGTCAGCAGCTTTGCCGCCTACCGCGACCGGGAAGTAAAATTCCAGGTCCACTGCCGAGGCGGTTGACGAGATACCGCAAATCAGTGCTGATGTCAGCAGTGCCTGTTTACAAGACCATTTCATAATTAGGTTTCCTCTCTTTGTGTGTGTAGCCATTCAGCGCACGGGTATCGCAGGTCAGGCGTGCGCACCTGAGTGGAGTTGCAGCAGTTAGTCAGTGTCGCAGCAGAGCGTTTACCCGTTTGAGCAGACCGGACGGGGGGCTGTCGACTCTCTGTCGTGACTGGTTTGAAAAAAAGTGCATCGCGTCCTGATTCCACTGCAATTTCACGCTTTGCCCCGATTGAATCTGATGCGCGCCGCTGACACGCGCCAGTAAAGCGGGTGAATTGGTGGTTGCTGGGCGGCCTTGCGGGTTATTGAGCAGGCACTCGACTAATAGATCCGCGCCCATATATTCGACATGTGCAACGGTTGCGCTGACGCCTGTGTCCGCAATGTGAATGTTCTCCGGTCGCACGCCAAGGGTATAGTCTTGCGCAGCTTGTGTGTGCTGTGAGCCTTGCTTCTTTTCACCTGGCAAGTCGGCACCTGGCAGGTCGAGGCAGTTAACCAGATTCATCGGTGGTGTACCGATAAAACCGGCGACGAAACTGGTTGATGGTCGGTCATAGATTTCACGTGGGCTGCCGGCCTGTTCAACCCGACCCTCGCGCATGACCACGACCTGGTCTGCCATGGTGATTGCCTCGGCCTGATCGTGCGTCACGTACACCATCGAGAATCCAAGCTTTTGTTGTAGATCGCGAATTTCTGTGCGCATTGAGTTGCGTAGTTTGGCATCGAGATTTGAAAGTGGCTCATCCATCAGGCACACCGGTTTTTCCGCAATAATGGCTCTGCCCAGAGCAACACGTTGTTGCTGACCACCGGACAACTGCGATGGTTTGCGTTGCAGATAGTCGCTCAGGCCGAGCATTTCAGCAGTTTTGTTGAGTCGTTGCCTTTGTTCGTTTCGTTTGACCCGGCGCACTTTAAGCCCGAACAAAATGTTCTCAGCCACATTGAGGTGGGGAAACAGAGCATAAGACTGGAACACCATTGCGATATCGCGTTTGACCGGCGCTGTGTCGGTGACATCGCGACCGCCTATCAAAACGGAACCGCTATTGGCGTATTCGAGCCCGGCAATGATTCGCAATGTGGTTGACTTGCCACATCCGGATGGTCCAAGCAACACCGTAAAAGTACCTGCCGGTATATCGATATTGATATCGTCGACGGCTTTGGTGTCGTTCCAGGATTTGGAAATGTTGCTAACCTGGATCGATTGTCCGGTGCGGGTTGTACCGACTTCGAGGTTGGAAGGGTTTGACTGTTGAGTAGCGGCGGTTGTTTGCATGGGGAGATGATACAGAAGTAGCTGTGTCGATGTATCCGGAATTTGGCGGTGGTAATAAATGACGCCTGTTTGTACTCAGTTTACCGTTGTTCTTCAGCTGTGCAGATACCGCATCTGCTTTTCCGGCCTCGGGCCGTATATTGGACGCTTAAGAAGCATCAGCGGTATAGTTAGATAAACTTCAACCACCCGTTTCGGGGAGAATACTATTGAGTAACGAGGTTCGTAACTCACTGACGGCAGCTGAAATACTTTACGGTGTGCGAACCAGGGCACACGCTATTGAGCAATTGCCGGAAATACAACGTCCTCAGAATATAGTGCAGAGCTATCAACTGCAAGACGAATTAAACAAAAAACTGTCAGGTGAATTAGGCTTGCCGATGGGCTACAAGATCGGCTGTACGACCGAAGTAATGCAAAGTTACCTGAATATTCCTCATCCCTGCGCAGGTCGAATATTTCAGTCCACGGCACAATTCGCGGCACAATTCGCGGCACAACTCGCGGCACAACTCGGACAGGCACAGTACCGATTGGCTGAGTTATGTCGACCCGGTGTTGAGTGTGAAATTGCTGTGCTTATCGGGAAAGATATGCCAGCGGGAAACAGCTATACAGCACAACAGAGTTACACCAGTATCGATGCCGTCATGGCGTCTATCGAGTTGGTTGATGACCGATGGATTGACTATCAATCGGTCGATGTGTACAGCCTGATTGCAGAGAATTTTTTTGGTGCCGGTTGTGTATTTGGCGAGCCGGTGTCGCTAAGCTTTGATGAGCTGGCGAGTGTTACAGGTGAATTACGGGTGAACGGTAGTCTAATTGGAACTGGTTGTGGCGCCGATATACTCGGGCATCCCTGTGAGGCACTGGCCTGGTTGGCCAATCACCAGGTAGAACGCGGCAGGCCGCTGCGCGCAGGAGACTATGTATCGCTTGGTTCTGTGGTCAAGACACAGTGGCTCGATGTTGGGGATACCGTCGATATTAACTTTGCGGGCCTGGGGGCATGCTCGCTTACATTGCTAGCCTAGCCCGATCCAGCCCGAAATAACCCGGACTAACCCAAACCAACATTGACGAATTATTTATCTCTGGCCTCTACTCGTACCGTTAAATCTATAGTGCCATTGCTAATATATATTTCATCATCCTGTATCTGACACTGTAACTGCATTTTTCGATCAATCAGTGTCTCCAGCGCATCGGCGTGCAGGTGATAGACGCTCAGGTTGTCGTGGCGTTTAAGTTTTCCTGCAGTTTGCTGCCACCAGATGTCGGCTTTGCGATTGTCGTAGGTATAGATCCTGACTTGCTTTGCTCTGCCGCAGGCTTTGCGGATACGCTTTTCATCCACCTGTCCAAAGTCTATCCACAGGTCAATCTCGTCACTTAACGATTTTAACCACAGCTCTGGTTCGTCGTCGGTGCTGAGCCCTTTGGTAAATGTCAGTTGCTCGCTGGCATTGTGCGCGAACACGATGACACGCGCCATTAACCGAAACGCGTTTTCGGAAGGGTGCATCGCAACGGTCAGGTCATGTTGATGATAATAGTGCCTGTCCATATCCGCTATATTGAGCTCGGCTTTGTAAATGGTGGCGCCTATTGCCATGAGTCAGGATTCCGCTTTAGGGGGAGAGTGGATTGAAGAGATCGACACCCCTATTGTACATCGAGGAGCCTTCAGCAGGGGTAATTTAGATCCTTCAGCAGGGGTAATTTAGAGCCTTCAGCAGAGGCAAATAAGAGCCTTCAGCAGAGGCAAATAAGAGCCCTCAGCAGAGGCAAATAAAAGCCTTCAGCAGAAGTAAATCAGATCTTTGACCAAAGCAGGATAGCGCTGCAGGAGAGTTAAACCAGAGTCTTAACCTGCATGATTCGTGTGGATTCGGCTCTGGCGTCGAATAGACGGTCTGTTATTTTAGAATTGACCGTAAATTCACTGCAAACACTATAAAACAAGACATAAGGTCCATTTCGCCGGTCGCCTCATGAATAATACAGGTTAAGGGGGGGCTGGTTCAGCGATGGATTCTCGTGAATCTACACCGTTGTGCGCACGGGTTCTCTACCAGGTCGTGCGGCCTGATGGAGATTTTTCGCGTGGTCGAGTTGCCTGTGAATCATCGAGCGGGGCAAAGAACGTATCTGTCGTTGCTAACGCGTGGCTGTGTCGGTTTGTGTTGTATTTTAAAAACTATTCGGCAGTCGTCTACTGTGTTGGCACCTGGCGAGGGTTTCTTTTTAAATGAACGCGCGCAATGCGCGTTCACACAGGACTGATTCGACGTGTTTACTACTGCGTGTCAGGAAGGGTCGAAACAACCGTCAGTAACAGGATAAAACTCTGCTTTTGTTGGCTCAATAGAGTTATATGTTTTGATGATTGAGTCGGTGTCCGGGCTAACTGATGCGTGACGCCCACTGACGGCGACGATACCTTCGAGAAGATATTGTCCGACATTGGTTTCTCCCGAGACTTCATCGGCCGGCAGGTCATCCGTGTGATTGGTGATCAATGCGTACTCTCCGCTGGCGTTCCTGCCTTCCAGGTACCAGATTTCGTCGAGTTGATCAGATGCGTCGGGATCGAGGTGACGCAGATCTTCATAGTGCAGAAAAATTTCGTAGTTGCCGTCTGGAATTGAAACCGCTACCGTCGAAGTTGACTCTGTTGCCGATGCATGTCCAAGCAGGCGTGTGCCGGATAAATCTACCTCTATTGGTGAACAATCGACGATAGGGCTGTCATCCTGCAGGACAGTGGATGTTCCGACCGTCGCAGAATCGCATGCCGTTAGAGCCACGCTGGCAGCAATACCTGCGGCGAGCCTGGCGAAATAGGTGTAGTAATACATAGTAGTCCCTTTATGTAAACGTTTTGGATAGGTAGGCTGAGACGGGTACTAGACAGCGCGAGAACAGCGTCCATGATGTCAACAACGAGAGCGGAGCAATATTCTGTCCGGAATTTGCATAGCTGGTTTCGTTTCAGTTGTTGTCACTGTGACAAATTGTATCCAGTCAGTCAGTGGCTGGCGGGGCAGGTGCAGTCAGTGAAGCTACCGACTCTGCTTGTTGTCAGGTTTTTGGGCACTGATAGTGGTGATGAGACCACTGAAATACTGGCTGTCAGCGTAATGTCGTGTAGTGGCGGGGCGTTGGCAGGTGACGTCTACCGAATGCAAAGCGTTTATAAGATTATCTTTATCGCGAGCTTTTTATACGGCACAGGGTTACTGACTCAGCCTTCAATGATGCTGCGTTTCAGCCTGTTGTTAACCCGTGTCGTTAACCCGTGTTGTCAGGCGTAGCTGAAATCGTTTATTTGTGTTCCGCGCTTCGTTAAACGTGTTTCCATGCAAGAGGCTTCATAAAGGCTCAGGCATCCAGAGCAAGATGATTTTCCACTCCCGCGATACTATCCTCTGCATGATGGTTAACGTATAACACGGTAGAGTCACTGCGAGCACAGATCATTTCAATCAGTGAAAGCACCCGCTGCCGATTCACATCGTCCAGTCCAAGGCACGGTTCGTCGAGAATGAGTAGTGGCGGATGTTTTACCATGGCTCTGGCAATCAACAGCAATCGCTGGTCGCCATAAGACTGGCTGGTGAAAGGCTGATCAGCTCTGTCAGCCATGCCCAGTACTTCAAGCCACCGGCTGGCGATGTCGCGCTGA
Organism: uncultured Granulosicoccaceae bacterium; assembly: GCA_964393885.1. Taxonomy (GTDB): domain Bacteria; phylum Pseudomonadota; class Gammaproteobacteria; order Granulosicoccales; family Granulosicoccaceae. The sequence continues at coordinate 20,547 of CAYMVV010000008.1, forward strand.
ATGTCTGTGTACTTGCTGTACAGGCCAATACTGTCGTAGAAGCCCGAGATAATGACATTGCGCAAGCTGGTGCCAACCGTGTACTCCCACTGTAGTGCTGTGGATACATAGCCGATAAACTGTTTTATTTGCCAGATGCTCTCGCCACTGCCACGTTTAAAGCCGAACACCTGTATATCGTTGACGTAGCACTGTGGATGATCGCCGGTGATTAGCGACAATAGCGCTGTCTTTCCGCTTCCGTTGGGGCCGGTCAGTTGCCAGTGCTCGCCAGCATTGATGGTCCAGTCAAGGTTCTCGAAAATCACCACATCGCCATATTTAATGGCGGCATTCGTTAACTTTACCAGCGGCTGGGTGTTATCGAGTTCCGGCAATGTGGTGTCTGGATCGGACGGCGGGATTTGCAATTCGGTGGTGGTTAGGTGAAGTAGTTCAGAAAGTTCTCTGAAGCCGGTTTCGTCATCGCGCTCAAATTTTTGTTTTAACTCGCCGCTGTGCATATAGGCTGCATGGGTAATAAATTCCGGGCACTGATCGAGTCGGTTGAGTACCAGAACTATTGGAGTGTGTTGTGATATTTCCAGCAGGTGCTGCTGAAGTGCGGCGAGGCTTGCCACATCCAGCCCCTCGAATGGTTCGTCGAGTATCAGGAGTTCCGGGTCACAGGTCAGCGCTCTGATTAACATCACTTTTCTGGTTTCACCGGTTGACAGTTTTCGAAATGCCCGATCGAGTAGTGAATCGAGTCCGAACTGTCGACACAAGGTGTCAGCCATTGGTTTGTCTTTGCACACGGCATCGATAATCTCGGACACTGGTGTACCGATGGCAATGACGTCCATGATGTCTGCATCGTCTTTGCGACGTTCTGCCTCGATCAGCTCAGCCTGCGCTGCAAAGGAAACCACCCCGATTCGATCGGGGACGCCATTGATGATGCCACTGTCGATGTCACCTGCGCCGCTAAGGATTGCTGCGAGTGCGGATTTGCCGGATCCGTTGCTGCCGCAGACCAGCCAATGCTGGCCAGGTCGTATGCTCCAGCTTATATCCGTACAGGTAAATCCGTTGTCAAAACTGACGTTCAGCTTTTTCAGATTGATCGGTGCGCTGTATTGCATGGGTGGCGTGGCCTGCTGATCTGTAGTGCATAGTGAGGTAATGAAGTGATGTCATCCGATGTGCACGAGTTGAGATAAACAGGTGGTGCGACTGACCGCGAACCTGATTTTCGTCAATGTAAAAAAGGCCGGTTGTACCGGCCTTATTTACTGGGTGCAGATGCAGTGATCAAGCGTCTTGTTTTTAGACAATTCGCTTCATATCAGACATGTGGCCACGCAGTGTGGCACCGATTGCCTCTACCGGGTGGCTGCGTATAGCTTCGTTGACTTCGATGAGTCGAGCATTGTCGACACCCGTATGATTGAGCTGCAGACCACTGCCGATTACATCGCTCTTAATGCCTTTCATGAAGTCGCCGAGCAATGGAACACAGGCATGGTTGTAGAGATAGCAGCCGTACTCTGCCGTGTCGGAGATAGTGGAGTTCATCTCATAGAGTTTTTTGCGTGCAATGGTGTTGGCAATCAGTGGTGTTTCATGCAGTGACTCGTAGTACGCAGAGTCTGCAATGATGCCCGCTGATGTCATGGTTTCAAAAGCCAGTTCAACGCCGGCTTTAACCATGGCTACCATCAGGATGCCATTATCAAAGTACTCCTGTTCGGAAATTTCGACATCTGCCGCGTCGGTCTTTTCATAGGCGGTCTCTGCTGTGTCTGCACGCCAGCCGAGCAGTTCTTTATCGTCATTGGCCCAGTCTGCCATCATGGTCTCGGAGAATTTACCGGTCATGATGTCGTCCTGATGTTTGTTGTACAGGGGCCGCATAATGTCTTTCATTTCTTCAGCAAGATCAAACGCCACGATCTTGGCCGGATTAGACAAACGATCCATCATGTTGGTGACACCACCGTACTTCAACGCCTCGGTGACTGTTTCCCAGCCATACTGAATTAGCTTGGATGCATAGCCGGGATCGATACCTTCCTCAATCATCTTGTCGAAACACAGTAGCGAGCCGGTTTGCAACATGCCGCACAGGATAGTCTGCTCACCCATTAAATCCGATTTAACCTCGGCGATAAAAGACGACATCAAAACCCCTGCCTTATGCCCGCCTGTGCCGACTGCGTAGGCCTTGGCCAGTGCCAGTCCCTCACCGTTGGGATCGTTGTCTTCATGTACCGCGATCAGTGTGGGGACACCAAAGCCGCGCACGTACTCGGCCCTTACCTCTGTGCCCGGACATTTTGGAGCGACCATGATAACGGTGAGATCGTCGCGAACTTTCATGCCCTCTTCAACGATGTTGAAGCCATGTGAATAGGACAGACAAGCGCCTTTTTTCATTAATGGCATAACGGCATTAACTACCGGGGTGTGCTGCTTGTCAGGCGTCAGGTTCAGCACAACATCAGCGGTAGGGATGAGCTCTTCATAGGTACCAACGGTGAATCCGTTTTCTGTGGCGTTTTTCCACGATTGACGCTTTTCAGCGATGGCTTCGGCCCGTAACGCGTAGGACACGTCAAGCCCGCTGTCGCGGAGATTCAGCCCCTGGTTTAGCCCCTGAGCACCGCAGCCGATGACGACCATCTTCTTGCCTTTTAAGGCAGATACACCGTCAGTGAACTCATCCAAATGCATGAAGCGGCATTTACCGAGTTGCTCGAGCTGCTCGCGCAGCGATAACGAATTAAAATAGTTGTTTGACATGATATAGCGGGCTCTTTCGTTCCGGATCGACGTGTTTGTTCGGTGAGCGCGCACCGACGGTGTATGGCATGGCGCGCCAATGCTGTGTAAGACAATGCTGTGTAAGACAATGTTGTGTATGACAATGCTGCGTAAGACAAAGCAGAGTAAAAAATGCAGCGAAAAAGATTACACCACTGATGGCGATATCATATCCAAATATCAATGTATCGTAAATTGCAATATTTGAAACATCATGTCCCGTTTTTTGGAAAATACGTTAAGCTTGGGCAATGAATATCAGAGCACTCACTCAATTCCTTGCGCTCGCGGAACATCTGCACTTCGGCCAGGCGAGCATTGCCTGCAACATTAGCATTTCTGCGCTGTCGAGAAACATTCGACAAATCGAAGAGGCGACTGGCGCCGTCCTGTTTCAGCGTGATAACCGCAGTGTCCGGCTGACCAGTAAAGGCCGGCACTTTCAACACTATGCCAAACAGGCTACTCGCCAGTGGCAGGTTGTCTGCAATGAACTGGCGGAAAGCGACGATGAACTGCAGGGCGAGATCAGCCTGTATTGTTCCGTCACAGCCAGTCACAGTATTTTGTTCGATCTGTTAAATCGTTTCAGGCCAGACTACCCGGGTATCGAAATAAAGCTGCATACCGGTGACCCGGAATACGCGATAAGTCGCATCGTCGCCGGTGAAGAGGAGGTGGCGATTGCAGCGCTGCCACGCTCGGTACCACGGGGGGTCGAGTTTAAAAGCGTTACCATGTCTCCGCTGTTGTTTATTGCACCACGCTACCAGGAAGAGCTCGAATTACCCGCGCTCTCACGCAATAAAAAAAGTCAGTGGGGGCGGGTGCCGATGATCCTTGCTGAAGGTGGAATTGCCCGAACACGGGTCAATGAATGGTTTCGACAGCTAGGCGTTAGCCCGAGGATCTATGCTCAGGTCGCGGGCAATGAAGCCATAGTCAGTATGGTCGGGCTGGGACTTGGGGTAGGGGTTGTGCCGGAGATTGTAATCGACAATAGTCCATTGGCCGACCGCATCCAGGTACTTGATGTAAAGCCAGTGCTGGAGCCCTACAATGTCGGCTTGTTTACGTTGAAACGCAATCTTGTTAATCCGCTGGTGAGCGCTTTTTGGGCATTGGTGGATTGAGGTCTTCCAAATGCCCGTGTTACTGCGCTTTGTTGATGACCCGTGTTCATAACCCGTGTTCATAACCTGTGTTCATAACCCGTGTTCATAACCTGTGTTCATGCCATGAGCGGGGTAATGGCGCCGACGCATTGATAGCTTATGCGCTGATATGGAAGCTGTTTGTCAATTGCATGCAAACAGGGAACTGACACGCCAGTGCCAGCTCCCTGTGTATGTGACTGCAGGCGGCGTTGTTACCGCATGGCTATCACGTTGTTACCGCGTGACTCACTTTTCTGTGAATATTATTTCAACACGACGATTTGATCGGCGACCTTCGACGGTGCTGTTGTCTGCGATTGGTTTTGATTCGCCAAAGCCCACTGTTTTAATCCTGTCCGGATCGATACCGCTGGCGATCAAAGCTTCGGCAATAGCGTCTGAGCGTTTGGTTGACAGATACTGGTTGTAAGTCGACTCGCCGATGTGATCAGTATGCCCTTCTATTATCGCATTGTGATCAGGGTTGTTCTCCAGGTAGGATACTGCGCGTTCGACAGTTTGGTCAGCTTCTGCCCGTAGAGATGTTTGTTCGAAGTCGAAAAGTACATCATCCAGTGTCAGACTCGGTCCACGTGAAGTATTGACTATATGAGCGGACGATGGTGACTTAGCAGCACCAAGAACCGGCTGTGAAGATTTTGGACTGCTGGAGCATGCGGCCAGGAAACCGCTCAGAGCTATAGCCAGTGAACATTTAATAAGTGATGACGTCATGTTATTTCCCTTTATTAGCGGCTTTTTGCAAGCGACACCAGTGCTAGCGTCCAGTTCAGTGCGAACATTGATCTCTGATTCATTACATGAGAGAACAAAGAATCAAATTTTAACTATTTCTAGAACCAGGACACTATGCGGTAGATGTTCGCTAATATTTACAGCGTAGCGGGCGCGCGTATTGTGAAGCCCGCGCTTGAAAAATTTGACAGGCATCACAATCAGTTGGTCGCATTAGTTAGTGCCCATCCAGAAACAAGCGCTACTGCGAACTACTGAATGCACGCGATCTTTCACCGACTACATGTAGTTATTTAGAATGACTAAACGCCTACATGTAGTCGGTAAAATCTCACGCACCTCAGTGATTCTCGCTACACCCCTGTTTCTGGATGGGCACTATTTAATAGTCAACCGGGTGCGCTAAGAGAGCATCTCAAATAACTTTTGGTCTTTTAGAAATGAAGGCCACCGGCAGGCAATGTCATGTTAGTTGCGCGACAGCACCTTTCACCGGGGCGGATGCTCCAAGCGCGTTTGCCAGATCAGCCAGGCTGGCCAGAGAGTGACAGGCGCGAAAGCTGTCCACGTGGGGGAGTATGGCCTTGATGCCACTGGCCCGGGGGGTGAAGCCATCCCATCGCAGTAGTGGGTTCAGCCATATGAGTTGTCTACAAAACAGATGCAGTCGCTGCATCTCATGACCGAGCACTGTTGCGTCACCACGTTCGAGGCCATCGGTGATTAAAAGCACTGCGGTATCACGACCCAGAACACGCCGCGCCCAGTCATGGTTAAACTGTTTGAGAGAGGAGCCGATTATCGTGCCGCCTTCCCAGTCGGTAGCAGCCGCCCCTATAGTCGAGAGCGCGATGTCCGGGTCGCGGTGCTGCAGTGCGCGCGTGACGTTGCTTAGTCTGGTTCCGAAGGTAAAGACGCTGATCTGTCCCCACTGTGGGGTCGGTGCGTGCGTCAGTGCATGAAGAAAACGCATGATCATTCTCGAATACACTGACATGGACCCCGAGATATCACACAGAACAACGAGGTTTGATAATTTGCGGCGTGCTGACTTGCGTGCAACGCGCTGAATGTCTCCGCCATTGCGCAGGGCGGCTTGCAGTGTGCCGCGCGCGTCCGCAAGTCGGCCGCGCGGGTCCTGACGTACTCTGCGACTGATCAGCAGTGGTGATCTGAAAGACAGTGTCTGCACTATCTTTTCTGCCTCGCGCAATTCGTCGGCGCTCATCTGATCAAAATCTTTTTGCCGTACCACCTCCTGTTCAGACACAGTGAGCGCAGCGTCTTTTATGGTTTCCTGTTCGGGCTGTTGCTTTCGGGGTGTCTCGCCAAGCGCGTCTGCGGCTCGCCGCCGGGCGGCAGATGCAGCGAACGGTACACGCTCATCCTGTAACGCGGGCGACAACTGCAGCATCATTTCCTGCAGAAACTCGGGGTCTCGCCAAAACATTGAGAAGACCTGATGAAATACCTCCAGGTCTTGTTGATGCACAATAAGGCTAGATCGCAACGTATAATAGAAATCGGTTTTGTTACTGAACCCGCTGGCAGCCACTGCCTGTATTGTAGTTTCCAGCTGAGCCGTACCGGTTTTGATTCCTGCCTTGCGCAATGCGCGACAGAAATGCACGACGTTTTCAACCAGCCGGCCGTGCGCGGCTGGCAGATCAGGATTCATGCGAAGCGTTGCGTTGTTGTCTTTTTGCCTCGTCCAGCACCCGGGTGGTTTCTGCACCGGCAATACGAACGATGTCATCCTGATACTTCAGCAGTGCGCCCAGGGTATCGGTGATGATGTCCGGGGAAAGCTCAACGGTGTCCAGTGCAATCAGACAGCGCGCCCAGTCAATGCTCTCTGCCACACCGGGAGACTTGAACAGGTCTTCGCCACGTAAGGCATGCACGAATGCAACGATTTCTGAAGACAGTTGTGCGGTGATGTCGGGCAGTCGGGCACGCAGAATCTCAAGCTCGCGATCAAACTCCGGGTAGTCTACCCAGTGGTACAGGCACCTGCGTTTTAACGCATCGTGCACCTCTCGTGTTCGGTTGGAGGTGAGTACAACGATTGGCGGGCTCTCCGCACGGATCACACCCAGTTCCGGAATCGTTACCTGGAAGTCGGACAACAACTCCAGCAAGTAGGCTTCGAACGGTTCATCGGTTCTGTCTATTTCGTCGATCAGTAATACCGGTGGTCCTGCGTCGTATGGTTCCAGTGCCTGTAACAGCGGCCGCCGAATCAGATACTGCTCATCCAGCAGTTCTTTCTGTAGTTGCTGTCGATCGGCAACACCGGTGGCCTCGGCAGTGCGAATGGCGATCATCTGAGCGGCGAAGTTCCACTCGTAGAGTGCGGATGCCGAGTCGAGTCCTTCATAGCATTGAAGCCTGATCAGGCGTCGCCCCAGTGCCGTCGCCAGAGACTTCGCTATTTCGGTTTTTCCAACGCCAGCCTCGCCCTCAAGAAAGAGCGGTTTACCGAGGCTGAGCGCGAGGTGCACGACGGTACCCAGACCGCGATCGCAGATATAGTTTTGTGAGGCCAAAAGCGCGATCGCATCGTCAATAGAGGTGGGCAGCTGCGACAAGAAAAGACTCCGGTTGGCGGACTGGATATGGTCAGGCAGACTAACTGTCCTGAATGCTGGGTTTCTACACGCGGCGTTGCATTGCGAAATAAAGCACTTTTGAATTGACCTTTTCCAGATAAAGCTCTTCTGGATAAAGTTCTTCCAGATAGAGCTCTTATAGACAGAGCACGTCTGGATACGGCAAGTTTATAAACCGCGTTTCTACATACTACACTGCATGGATTGCCATTGATCGACTGTGGTATTGAAATCAGCAATTGACTGGTTAGACTGTAGAGCGCTGCGCATGATGTCGTACTGGCTTTGCGGTGCCAGGCCCCCCACGGGTGGATTCAGATCCAGGCTGCATGGAAACGGGTAGCCCTCGGCAGTAGCGGCAAGCACATCGTCAATCTGCTGTTGCGTGTGGCGTTTTGATGCGGACCATTGATGCAATACAGGGTATAACAAGCGGCATAGCTTTGTGCGATCGACCATTTCCAGAGTTCGGCCAAAAGCCGAACCTATTTGTAACAGATTGGCAAAGCGGTCCTGCTCTGTGTTGTTATCGCCGGCGGCATGAATTACCGCAGGATTAAAAAAAAGCATGTCGCCGACATCGAGCGGTAACTGCACATGGTGATCGACGAAGTGCTGTCTGAATTCATCCAGTTGCGTGGCGACATAGCCGGCTAAAAATTTCTGTGAATGAGGCAGGAGCTGGGTAGGGCCACTGGCAATCGGCATAGATGAATGCGCTATTGCACCCTGCAGCGTCAAATGTGGCGACAGTCGGTGAACATTGTGAGGATACTGGCCCAGCTGCTCGACACTCTGAAACCCTAGATGATAGTCTCGATGGCAAACCTGCGCTTTGCCTCCCGGGTGCACGACATTAACCTGTGCGGTAATCTGGTAACCCGGTCCCAGCCAGGCCCGACTGGCCAGGTGCATCACCGGGTTTGCATAGTAACGTGCAAAAATCTCCGGGTTGGTTACAGCCAGTTTTTCATGTGAGTTCCAGACACGGCTGTTGGCGCCCGCTGCTGCAAAATGATCACCGGAGCCCCTGGATTTAGCGGCTTCGGCTGCGATAATTTCCTCCAGCACACGCGTGGTGTCATGCACTATGGAAGCGTCGGGAAATGCCTCCTTGATGGCGATGATCCCCGCGCCCTCATCAAATACATAGTTCCACTCGGACAGCAGCGCATCGATAAACTCATGGTCGTTTATTTTTGCGTTGATTGTCCTGCCGCAGTAGACGGGGATACCCTTGTCGATTTCCCCGGCCAGTGGCACAAGCTGTGAGGTTGTTTCCGACGCGGTGATGTCCCTGAATTCATTGATATCGCAATCAGCGATTTTTACCTCGTGGCTGGAAACGGGGTGGCTGGAACCCGGGCTGCTGGCAACTGCGCGGCTGGCAACCGAAGATGCGGCAGAGCCGGATACTGTCGGTGCGGATACTTCTGTCGTCTGTTTGGCCATTGGGTAACCGATGTTCAATCTGTCAGTGTATGAATCATATCAGGCTGCAGGAACGCGTGTGTCTACTGTTTTACGGATACCCATTGTCGCGAGTCGCTTGATTGCCACATTGCCTCGATAACCTGCATCGTATCGAGTCCGTCTCGAAAAGTTGGCCACCGGGGTTTACCGCTGTGGATCGCATTCAGAAAATCCTTTGCCTCTATGATCAATTGATCCTGATAGCCGGTACCGTGTCCGGGCCCCTGACAAAACTCGACATAATCAGGATGTGCCGGTCCGGTTAGTATTTTGCGAAACCCACGCTCTGCCTCCGGGTCGTCCATTCGGTACAGCCACAAAGCGTTTTGATCTTCCTGATCGAAGCGGATGGCACCACGCGTGCCATTGATTTCATAGGCGTAGCCCATTTTGCGCCCGGTCGAGATGCGGCTGAAATAGAGATGACCCATAACCCCGGATTCAAAACGACAAAGGCAATGTGCGTGGTCATCGTTGGTAACATCTTCCTGCGTGTTGCCTTGCGCTGAGGGTCGGTGTGAGTGCACGGTTTCAATGTCTGCAGTGACACTGGCAATGGGTCCCATCAGTGCCATTGCACAGTTGATCATGTGCGATGACAGATCCCCCATCGTGCCGGTAGCACGTCCGCGTGTTCTCCAGTTTCCAGGCTCGTTGACGTCGGCCAGAAAATCCTCTGTGTGCTCACCACGAAACCAGGTGATATCTCCGATTTCTCCTTTCTGAAGCAGTTGTCTGGCGTATTGCGTGGCAGGTGTACGCACATAATTGAAGCCAACCATGTTGACAATGCCGGCAGACTCGGCGGCCTCTGTCATAGCGCGAGCGTCATCAAGGGATGCGCCCATCGGTTTTTCGCACAGCACCGGTTTGCCATTGGCTATTGCTGCCAATGCTATTTCCCGGTGCGTGGATTGTGGCGAGGCGATGACGATGGCCTCTACCAACGGGTCATCAACCAGTGTTCGCCAGTCAGCGGTTGATCGATTAAAGCCAAAGGTTCGTGCCTTGGCGGCAGCACCGCTTTCAGTGGTTGCACACAACATTTCGCAAACTGGTTTCAATGGGGTATCGAAGACTGCACCAACCGCATTCATGGCAACACTGTGCGCCTTGCCCATGTAGCCGGTGCCAATTACACCTATGCCGATTCGAGTCATTGATTGTCCGGTAATTAAGGTTTGCAGAGTGCGAAGTTTACCCTTGATTGCTGTACGGTTGCATCATTGCGACGTTTAAAATTCGGAATGAAAAGCGGCTTTGGATTGATGCACTGTACAACAGGATTGCCGGTTGATCTGACACTGGCTAAGGCAATTCGCAGGCAATTCGAACAGTGGATGCAATCTGGTGCATCGACCTCAGCGCACTAGGGTTTGCGGAACAAGGTGTTGTCTTTTTGTTGTAGATGAAGCTAACAAACAGCACATGTATTTTGCGATATTCAGACAACCAGTCGGCCGACAGGAAGCCCGCCTGGATGATGTATTGGAGCCTGTAGTCATAAGACCTGCAGTCACACGACCTGCCGTCAAAAAAGTTTACTGCGGCAGCGGCGACAGGGTGTTGGTGCGTGTTGGTGCCTATCGCCAGTATTGAAACTTTGACAGTGCAGGATGTCACGCAGCGTTTGTTTGGCGGTAAATTTTTCTTAAGCGTGTTTTCAGTTGCTGTAGGTAATCTGTTATAGCGCTTGCATTCCGTTTGCTGCGAGCGGTGCCCCCCTTATTAACCAGTAGTCTTCGATTGTTCAACAACTGTGACGAGAGGCACATTAATCGCATTTTCGCGGCCACTTAAACGGATGTCTCGTCAGTGAGTCCCGAGCAGCCACCCGGGGCGGGTGCAACTCACCTGGCTGAATGACCTCGCCAAATGGAAATATGGATTTCACGCTTATGCCGAACACGTCGTCCCGCAGAGATAACCTGGTTGTGACGGATGCAAGGCTGCTACCGCAGCTGCAACTTTGTGTGAATGGAGTTGCAACCTATCGCTGGGTGCCGGTCGATTCACTGTCCGTGGATGCCGTTGCCATTGATACCTGGATAAACAGAAAGCATACCGCATTGATTCTTGATGCGCGATCTGGCTCGCCATGCCCGTGTGTGTTGCCGGCGACGGTTGAGTCTGGCCGGATTATTTTCGTTGTTGACAGATTGACCAGCGCTGCAAGCCGGGTGTTGACGAGCAAGGGATACAGCATTATCAATCTCGAAGAGATTGGCAACGGCCGATTGGCTTTGCTGCTGGATCAGCTGTCGACGGCGGCAGAAATCAACGCGCCTGCACCACCGCAGCCCGCGAGCGAGGTCAGTTTTAAAGAAAGGCCTGTACACGCAATTGCCACCAATGATACCACCATTGATAACAGCGGCGAGTGCTCAGCAGCAGTTAGCCTGAACCAGATTGCGGTGGAGATGATCAAGCGAGTTGATCTTGCTTCACTGTTGCAGCATATTGCCAACAAAACCAGCGCGCTGACCAACGCAGACTATTCTTATGTCGCGCTGGTTCATGAGTCTGGAGAATATCTGGAGACTATCGCCGCGGCGAAAGATTCTCAAAATCTCAAATCCGTCAGACACCGACCTGGTGAGGGAATTGGCGGGCAGGCGTGGCTCACGGGCAGTACGGTTTGCGAGCCGCGCTATCAACATTACGCACACAAACTGCCGGGGCTCACTTCCGCCAAACAGGCATGCAGCGTTCCGCTGTGGTTCGGCAATCGTGTTATTGGCGTTCTCGGCATTGTGTATGAGAGTTTTCATCATCGAATAGAAGACCACGTTGAGATGCTCGAAATGTTTGCGCCGCTGGCGTCTGTCGCTATCGATAACGCCAAGCTGCACGAAAAGAACCGACTGGATCTGGCCCGCACTGAAGCGATTAGCAGTATCAGTCGTTCTATTTACCTGTCTGCCGGCTTCGACAATGTCATTGATCATATCTGTACCACACTGATAGAAACCTTTGATGCCAACAAGGCACATCTCTATCGAATAGACGAAAATAATGCCTACATGCCAGTTGCCGCATGGGAGAATGTGGGTTGCAAAATACTGCGTACAAAACAGGCAGATTCCGAAATTGTTTCGCAATCGGTGGCGAGCTGGTGCATCGAAAACCGGCGATCAGCGTTAATTAAACGCGGTGTAGAGGACAAGCGCGAGAGCACTTATGTGCACAGGTTAAGAGATCAATGGCGGCTGGGGTCGACGATATGTCTGCCCCTGGTACATGGCGCCAAATCGTGGGGCGTGTTGTTTGCCCATCGCACCATTGATCGCGCCGACTTTACCGAAAGTGAACTCAGGCAGTTTGAGTTAATCGGGGTGCAAATTTCCATGGCGTTACTGCGTCGAGAACTCATGGATAAAGTCGAGCATCAGGCGTTCCACGATGTTCTCACCGGCTTGTATAATCGCTGGCGTTTTGAGTTTCTGTTGGCATCCAGGGTGGAACAATCGAATCATTCAGGTCAAGGTTTTGCCGTACTGTCTATCGATTTGACCGGCTTCAAGTTTGTCAATGATTCGTACGGGCACAGCGTTGGCGATGAGCTGTTGAAACAGGTTGCAACGCTATTGTCGCTTCATGTCGGCAGTGAAGATGTACTGGCGCGTATGGGCAGTGACGAGTTTTCAATTATTGTTTCATCCATGTCGAGCCATGATGAAGTGATGCAACTGGCGCGAAACATCAATCTGAGTTTGTCGCAATCCGCCGGTGTCGGCAATGTGCGAGTTGCCACCGGTGCCAGTATAGGAATCTGCTTTTATCCGGCGGACGCCAAAAACGCTGATGAAGTGCTGAAGCATGCGGAATTTGCTATGTGCCATGCAAAAAATACCGAGGGTGTTGATACGGCCGTTTTTAATCGCTCGCTGTTGACTGCCCATGAAAACAGATGTCAGCTGGAAGCAGATCTGCGCAATGCACTGGCTACAAGCCAGTTTGAGCTCCACTATCAGCCAAAGGTCAATTGTACAGGCGGCAAGGTGGACGGTGTCGAGGCGCTCATCAGATGGAATCATCCGCACCTTGGACTTGTGTCGCCTGCAGATTTTATCCCCGTGGCAGAGCGCTGTGGCTTAATTGCAGATATTGGCGCGTGGGTACTTGATCAGGCTTGCCGCGACTGTGTCGAGTTTCAGCGTACACACAGTGCATTGACCATGGCGATAAACATCTCCGCTCACCAGTTTAATGTTGATGAATTTGTACCGAACGTATTTACCGCGCTCAAGCGACATAATCTGTCTGCTGACAGTCTTGAGCTTGAGGTTACAGAGTCCGTAGTGATGCATGATATCGACAAGGTGGTCGATAAGCTGACACAGCTGCGCTGTGGCGGGGTTTCGATAGCGATAGATGACTTTGGTACTGGCTACTCATCACTTCAATATCTGGCGGAATTGCCGCTCGATGTGTTGAAAATTGATAAATCCTTCATTGACCGGATAGAAGATGGCTGTGATGGGCAGGCGCTGGTTAAGACTATATTGATGATGTCGCGAGAGCTCAATCTGAAAACGGTTGCGGAGGGTGTCGAAACCGAGTCACAACTAATGGTACTAAGGCAACTTGCCTGTGACTATGTTCAGGGCTATTACTACTCAAAGCCTGTGCCGGCAGTAGATCTGTGTCAGATTGTAGATAAGATCGCATATACGCATCAGTCTCGCGAGGTGGCCTGACGAGCCGTCAGACGGTGTGTGGTTAATCGACCCAGTCGATCGACAGATCTGGCATAAAAAAATCGCACCACAGCTGCAGTGGCTGACGGATGTGCAGATGTGCAGATGTGCAGATGTGCAGATGTGCAGATGAACAGTTGCCAACATCACAGTTGTCGGGTAGCTATTCGGCGCCACCTTTGCGTAAAATTCACCGGTAGTGATGAATCTCCTGTGGGCAGGCAGCATTGTTGCGGTTCTTGTCGAGACAGTGATGTGTGAGCCTGAATGCCCGGGTTGGCGTATCATAAATTACAGGCATGAATTACAGGCAGCGCGGGCAACATCCGCTGCCGGTCAGCTTATCAGCCGTGAGGGCGCTCGTCTTTGAAAAATTCTTCACCCACAGATTTTGCACCGAAGGAATCCCCGGTTTCTTCAGCAATGCCAGTAACAACGCCAGCAACAACGCCGGTAGCAGCCGCCAGTGGAGCAACTTCGATCGCTGAAAGCTGTAGTGTCGATCCGCGGGAAGTGGAGAAATTCAATAAACTGGCGGCGACCTGGTGGGATGCATCTGGCCCGATGTGGCCATTGCACAGACTTAACGGGTTACGTTCAACCTACATTGTGCAGCGCCTGATTGAACACTTTAAGCTCGACGCGCAGGAACCCGAGCCATTGGCCGGGTTGCGTATACTGGATATTGGCTGTGGAGGCGGATTGTTATCCGAGGCGATGGCAACTCGCGGCGCTGAGGTGCACGGGGTCGACATCAGTAACGGCAACATTGCTGCGGCAACGCTGCATGCTCAATCAATGGATAATCCACCACGCTACGAACACACCACCGCAGAAGAACTCTATCGACGCGCCGAGTGCTATGACGTGGTGCTGAATATGGAAGTGGTCGAGCATGTCGCCGATCTTTCGTTTTTCATGCAAACCTGCAGTGGTCTCCTGCGACCAGGCGGGTTGCAGTTTGTATCGACGATTAACCGCAATCCGTTGTCATGGCTTTCCGCTATTATCGGTGCCGAGTACATACTAAAATGGTTACCCAAGGGCACTCATCAGTATGCTCGTCTGGTGAAGCCTGTGGAACTCGAAAAGCTGCTTGCGCGAGACAACCTCAACAAGGTCGCCACCACCGGTGTGTTTGTAAATCCGCTGACAAGACACATGTCGCTTAGCCGCTCTCGACTGATAAACTATATGATCATAGCCGAGAAACCCCAATCAGAGTATTTCGGTGCCTGACAGGATTGTAGAGCCGTTTTGAAACAACAGTCTGTGCAGGAAAGCCGGTGGTTTTTTTAAGTAGAACGTCAGGGTGAATTATGTCTGGGTTGGTTGAACTGCACGAATTGTTAAAGCACATGGCGCCGGCACTGGATGACACAGAATACGTATTCTGTACGGCACAGGGCGTGGCTGCAGACTATGTGCAGCTTGACCCGTTGGGTACTTTTGTGGAAGCAGAAGGCTTAACTTTGATTCTCGACGTGGCGTCTGCTAAAAGCGCGCAACTGCCATTTGAAGGCACCTACAAGCGAATTACGCTATCTGTGCATTCGAGCCTGGACGCAGTCGGCCTGACCGCAGCCGTTGCCGCAAAACTGACTTCGGCGGGCATCAGTGCAAATGTAGTGGCGGCTTATTATCACGATCATGTATTTGTACAGACGCACCATGCCTCTGCGGCCATGGAGTCTTTGCATGCGCTTGTGCATGAACATCGCCAGAGTGATGCTGCCAGTTCTGGTTGAATCTTACCCGTCGGAATTAAGCCCCGACATCTGCAGCGCAAACCCGTCTTCTATATGATCGATACAGGCTTCCAGCGCAACGGTTCGGTCGCCGGTTTCAATAGCCTCGACCAGTTTCATGTGCTCACCCAGCGAGTTTGACAAATCGACATTGTCGATGCTGGCAAACAGTTGGTAGGATGCAGCGCGGTTCCAGATATTGTCGAACATATCGATCAGGTAGGTGTTGTCGGTTAACTCGACAAACTTGCGGTGGATTTTTCGATTGGCTTCGTAGTAGCTGTGCACCGAAGGATCAACATTCGATTCTTCGACGTCGATCGTGTGTCTCAGTTGCTTGTTACAGCGCTTGTCATTTCTACTGGCAAGAATTCTTGCTGCCTGTCCCTCAATGGCAGCGCGGGCCTGATAGCACTGGCGTACTTCAGCCTCGCTCATGCGATAGAGCTTGAAGCCGCCACGGGCAGCTGAAATGAGTACGCCTTCCTGCTCCAGTCGCAACAACGCCTCTCGCACCGGCGTGCGGCTGATCTCTAGCTCGGAGGCAAGTTTCTCTTGCACCAGGCGATCGTCCGGCCCGAGGTTTCCAGCGACAATTGACTCCAGCAACTGCTCGTAAACTTCGTCGGCCAGGCGGCGCTTTTCAATTTTGATGGATTTGAGTACCACGCTGTTCACCACCTAGTGAGTTGGCTCGGATCGAAAATGTGCTTGCCTGTAATGACTAGATTGTATACTGTATTCAGTGTTTCCTGTGACTGATTATACGGGGTGTGCTAATGACTGGGAAAGCCTTATGTGCGGAATAGCCGGCCGAATATTGTCGGACCACGGTGAGGTCGGTCGCGACCTTGTCGACATCATGGCCGCGCAGGCCCACCGGGGTGCAGACAGCACTGGATTTGCTATCTACGGAACGCCACTTGAGAAGGGTTATATCCTTCGCTGCATGGGTTTTGACCAGCAGAATATGGATAGCGATCTCGACGACTTTCGAGCCATCCTTAAAGCACACGGCTCCGATTTACTCGGTGATCCGAAAATCGTTGGCAGCGAACAGGCAGAGCGACACTACTGTGTGCGTATGGAAATTTCCGACCCGAAGGATATAGCCAACTGGGTACTCGAGACGGATCAGATCGCAAACCGATTCGAAGTGCAGAGCTGCGGGCGTTCACTGGAAATTATCAAGGATACCGGTGATGCCGGCACCGTCGCTGACAAGCACGGCGTGCGTGAACTAACCGGTACCCATGGTCTGGGCCATGCCCGGCTGGCCACAGAAAGCTCGGTGTTACCCAATGCCAGTCATCCGTTCTGGGCCCGTCCGTTTCCCGATGTGGCCATTGTGCACAACGGACAGATTACCGACTACTACACCAAACGTGATCAACTGGAACGTGCCGGCTATCGCTTCCTGACTGAAAACGATAGCGAGCTTATCGCTGTGTGGGTGTCCGATCAGATGAAGCAGGGGTTATCCATGGAGCAGGCGTTGTCCTCATCCATCGATTCCATCGACGGTGTTTTTACCTATATGATCGCAGACAGCAGCAGGATCGGTTTTGCCAAAGATCGATTTGCGATGAAACCCATTGTGGCTATTGAGGACAATGGCGCACTGGCGGCAGCCACTGAAGAGCAGGCAGTTCGCTGCGTGTACCACTCGGAACATCCAACGGTCAATTACGATGGCCCGAGTCTGACGGGTATCTGGCCTGCAGCCGGTGACAGGCGGAAGCAGGCCGCATGACGGCACGAACGATCATCGACGCGGGTGAACGCCACATTCGCGATATCAACAGAGACATACAAAAAGCGGTGGCTGCGGGCAACCCGGTGACGGTAGTGAACACACTGTCTCGCCACAACCTTGGGGTGGGCTTGCCCCCGGGTGCTGACATTCGCTTTGAGGGATCAGTCGGTTACTACTGCGGCGGTCTGAACACCGGGGCCACCATCGACATAGAGAACAATGGCGGCTGGGCTATCGGTGAGGGCATGTCTGACGGGTATATTACCGTGGGTGGTTATGCCGGTATGTCCTGTGGTGCTGCGATGATGGGCGGCACCATACATGTAAAGGGGGATTCCGGTCCACGCTGCGGGGTTGCCATGAAAGGCGGCAATATTATTGTCGAGGGGAAAATCGGTTATCAGTCGGGCTTTATGTCTCATGCCGGTAAAATTATAGCGCTTGGCGGTGCAGGTGACTCGTGTGCCGACGCATTGTGGGAGGGCGAGGTCTGGGTGGCAGGAGAGGTCGCAAGCCTCGGCGTCGATGTAAAAGTGATTGAACCCACCGCTGAAGAAGTGGCGGAAGTCGACGTGATTCTGGAACCCCTGGGACTGGTTGATTCATCGCGCAACTGGCGCAAGATGATTTCCGGACAACGGCTGTGGTTTTTCGAAAGTAGAGATGCAAACGCATGGCTGATGATCTAGATAATAAACCATACGAATATCCCTTCGAAATGCCGTCGGAGGAAGAGATAAAGTTTGGCGTTGGCGCGATAGAAGGCCGCCCGCCCGGTGTGCCGAGCTCCTATAGCGAAGGCGGGTCAACTCGCTGGACACCCGATGCCATAGCAGAAGTGCACGCACTGGCGCAGCTGGGGCGGTATCAGGTACGTGGTTACAATACCTTCAACAAGCAGATGCCAACGTTTGATGATCTGACGTTTGTACCGGCTACCATGACGCGTTTACCGCTGGAAGGTTATCGCGAATCATGCGAAACCCGCACCGTCCTTGGCGGTGGTCGTGGTCTGGTTGAACGTCCGGTCGAGTTAAAAATACCGATATATATAGCTTCCATGTCATTCGGTGCGCTGTCGGCGAATGCCAAGGCCTCTCTCGGTTATGGTGCATCCAAAGTCGGTACGATGACCTGTACCGGTGAGGGAGGCATGCTCGAGGAAGAGCGCGAGGCATCACAGACGCTGCTGTATCAGATGTCTCCGGCGCGTTATCGCATCGACCTCGAGCATATTCGCAAGGCAGACGCACTGGAGATCGTGGTCGGCCAGGGTGCCAAGCCGGGCACTGGTGGCTTGTTACTGGGCATGAAGGTCAGCCCGCGTGTATCAACAATGCGTACATTGCCTGAAGGCGTCGACCAGCGATCAACCATTCGGCATCCGGACTTTCTGGGTGCAGATGATCTGGCCGTTAAAGTAGAAGAGTTACGGATAGCAACCGACTATCAGGTTCCCATCTTTTTAAAAATGGGTGCTACACGGCCTCGTTACGATGTTGCGATCGCCGCCAAGGCCGGTGTCGATGTAGTGGTTGTCGATGGTGCGGAAGGTGGCACGGGTGCATCGCCCGAGATGTTACTCAACCATACCGGTATTCCAACCATGTCTGCTATTCGGGCAGCACGCGAGGCGCTGGACGAGTGTGGCATGAGTGGCACCGTGAGTCTGGTAGCAGCAGGTGGCATTCGCTCCGGTGTTGATGCAGCCAAGTGCCTTGCTCTGGGTGCAGATGCAGTGATGGTGGGTAACGGTGCGATGATAGCAATGGGCTGTAACTCGCCACGCTACCTCGATGATTACACTGCACTGGGTACCGCACCAGGTGCCTGTCATCACTGCCATACCGGCAGATGCCCGGTTGGCGTGGCTACTCAGGACCCGGAACTTGAAGCACGTATGAATCCGGCGGCTGGTGCCGAGCGCGTCGCGCGCTACCTGACGGCTATGACAATGGAAATTACCGCGCTGGCAAAGGCCTGTGGCAAATCGTCGGTGCATAACCTCGAAGTAGAAGACCTGCGTGCGATGTCCTTTCAGGCATCTGCTTTCACCGGTGTAAAGATGGCTGGTATAGACAGGCCGTACGAATTTTGATCAAACGACGAGTCGAGCCCGCCCTGGTCCTTTATTTCGTCGTCGTGTCGACTCGAGCAGAGGGCTGGTAGATGGTTGTGGCCAAAGTTAAGACTGGCGGACGCTTTGAGGAGATCGGTGCTTACTCTCGCGCCAAACGCGTCGGTCCGTTTGTGTTTGTTGCCGGAACGACGGCCATTGAGCCCAGTGGGAAGCTGCATGCACCCGGTGATTGTTATGCTCAGTCTATTTATATATTTGAACGTATACGGCTTGCGCTCGAAGAAGTCGGCGCCGGCTTGCACCATGTGGTAAGAACGCGCGCCTACTTTACGGATATTGCAGAGGCGAGCGGGTTTGTAAAAGCGCATGGGGAGCTGTTTGCCGGAATAGACCCGGTGACATCGGGTGTTGAGGCAGGTTTGACACAGCAGGGAATGATGGTGGAAATAGAGGCCGATGCCATCATTCACAATGAAGAGGGAATCATAGACAGTTGATCAATGTGTCACTACAGGTCACATTCGATGTGTATTGCAGGTTGTGAAACCCTGTATAACTCAACCTGAAGATCAACAGGCCGGTGTCATGTCAGACAACGGGCTGGCGATCATTTGTTTTAACCAGCTTTTAAGCAGCACCAGTTTATAACCAGCACCAGTTTATAACCAGCACCAGTTTATCACCAGCACCAGTTTATCACCAGCAGAGGGGAAAAAGACGATATGCATACATTTAAACTACTTTCAGCCAGCGTCATGGCTGCGCTGTTTAGCACGACGGTGGCAACCACCACAGCGTTTGCGGATATCAAAGTCGGCTTTATCGGATCATTGAGTTCCGACACCGGTCTGTCTACCCTGCGCGGAGCCGAGATCGCCATTGAAGAACTCAATGCAGCGGGTGGTGTAATGGATGGCCAGAAGATCACACTGGTAAAGGCTGATACCGGCGAGGACGTAACCGAGGGTATCAAGGCCTATGAATATCTGGCGGAAACAGAAGAGGTAGATTTTATTATTTCAGGCTCAATTGACGATGTGTCTCTTGGCTGGCTGCCCCGCATGCAGGAGTT
Organism: uncultured Granulosicoccaceae bacterium; assembly: GCA_964393885.1. Lineage (GTDB taxonomy): Bacteria > Pseudomonadota > Gammaproteobacteria > Granulosicoccales > Granulosicoccaceae. The sequence continues at coordinate 40,706 of CAYMVV010000008.1, forward strand.
CAGAATTCCGACCCTGGATACCTGGACGTCTTACATCGGCATTATCGATATGATCGTTGAAGACCGTGAAGCCATGGCTCCGTACTTTATGAACATAGCGTCAGATGAAGCACTTGCGACGCTGTACATCAACTTCGGTGCTGATGTGTTGAAAGGACAGATGGGGTTTGAATCGGTGGTTGTTCTGGCAGAAGATACCGCGTTTGGAGAGGCGATCACCGGGTTGGTAACAGAGGCACTGGCACCGGTTGCAGGTATTGAAGTCAGTGAGGTCATTACCTACGACATTAACACGGTAGACTTTGCGCCTATTTTCTCCAAGGCCCAGGCGTCCGGCGCAGACTTTATCTATCAGGTCAGTTCGGTTAACAGCCAGGTGATGTCGTCGCAGTACGTGAAATTGCAGGTACCCATGGCAATGACCGGTGTTAATGTATCGGCACTCGGGCTTGAGTACTGGGAGGACACAGGTGGTGCCGGTGGTGGTATTTCAACGCTGTCTCCCGTGCCATCTGTTGGCTTTGAGCTCGACCCTGTCAGCCAGGCCTTTGTCGACACCTATCAGGCGAAGTACGACACGCGTCCGGTAGTACCGCATTTCAATGGCTTTAATGCCTACCACGGTGTAAAGCAGGCAATGGCGGCAGCCGAGGCGGCGGGTAGTTTTGAAGCGGCAGACTGGTCCGGTGAGATGCTCAAGCAGGATCTAAAACTTGAGAAAGATGGCAAGCTCTGGTTGCGTTATGGCTTCTGGGGTTACGATGAAGTGGAAGAGGTAACCAATCGAACGTACCCGCACAATGCACGTTTCGATTTGACAGCTCCCTACGAAGACGCACAACCTTCAATGGTTGTTATTCAATGGAAAGAAGATGGCAAACCGGGCGTGGTTTATCCGCCTGAATATGCCACGACAGAGTTTACGCTTCCCAGTTGGGTTCCGGCTAAGAAGAAGTAAAAAACAGGGGCGGGCTGCGGCTTTTTACACAAGCTGCAACTCGCCTTCGCTGTTGCGGAACCCTATCCCATGATCCCTGCGCCATGATGCAAACAATCATTCAGGGCCTGCTGCTGAGCGGTTTATACGCGCTTATAGCAATGGGCTTTATGCTTATCTTCTCTATCGGCCGGGTGTTGAATCTTGCCTATGGTGCCTACCTGATGGTGGGCGGATATGTGTATTTCTGGATATCTCAGCAACTTGGCATGCCGCAGGTAGCAGGCATGCTTGGCGCAGTGATGGCCGGTGTGCTTATGGGCTTGCTGAAGCATCGGTTGATTGTAAAGCCGCTCAAGGGCGACCATGTGGCAATCGAGATTTCAACACTTATTCTGGCGGTTATAGTGCAGGCCGGCATTGTTCTGGTGTTTGGCGATGCGTCTAAAATTTTGCTGCCGATCATACCCGGTGTTATCAATATTTCCGGTGCATCAGTGACCTACAATATTCTGGCAGCCACACTCATCAGCTGGGCCATTATTATCGCGCTGTTTGTATGGATCGGGCGCTCCTTCACGGGGCGTGCCATGCAGGCCGTTTCTATGGACCAGAAAGGCGCTGCCATTTCCGGTATTGATCCGGATCGGGTTAATCTGGTTACCTGGGGTATTTCCGGAGGACTTGGCGCAATCGGTGGTGTTTTTTTCGCCAGCTATACGCAGCTTTCACCCACGATGTGGGTGGCGCCGCTGATCATCTCGGTCGCTGTTGTTATCGTCGGCGGCATCGGTTCAATTATGGGCACCCTGATCGTTGCTCATATCATCGGCTTCCTTGAAGTTTTTGTAGTGGCTTTGCTGGCACCGGAGCTTCGCGGTGTGTTTACCATGCTGCTGATTATTCTGGTACTGGTCCTCCGGCCACAAGGGCTGTTTGGCCGCGCAGAGGAGGGTTAGATCGTTGAATCTGCGCTGGACCCATTTCGTGCTGTGGCTGGTGTTCATTGTCGGGCTAATGCTAATGCCCGAACTGGTGTCAAAAGGCACTTTGCGCACCATGATCTTTGCCTGTTACCTGTCAATATTTGCTATATCGTGGGATATATTATCCGGGCGTACCGGCTATATCAGCTTCGGACATCCGTTTTTAATAGGTATTGGTGCATACACGACTGCAATTCTTACCAAACGCTTTGATGTACCAATCGAACTATCTATACCGATTGCCGTTGCGATGACCATGGTTGCGGGCCTGATTGTGTTGCTGCCCGCTCTGCGTATCAAAGGCAGTTACTTTGCCCTGGTGACGCTTGCCTATATGGAATTAATTTATCAGCTGACTCAGGTAGTACGTCCGGATCTGACTGGCGGCACACGCGGTATTTCCGGTATCGAAACACTGACACGTGGTGCAGTTAACGGCTACTACATGGCAGCCAGTTTATTGATTGTGCTCGCTATCGGTTCGTGGTTGTTGATGAGAACCCGGATCGGTACCGCCTTGTGGGCCATCGGCATGAATGAAGAGAGTGTTCGCGGCTCGGGGTTGTCGACTACCAAACTCAAGTGCTTCGCGTTTTTAGCGTCGGCATTTGTTGCAGGGCTTGGCGGTGCATTTTACGTGCACTATCTGGGCTCCATCGCACCGCGCGCACTATTCGATATTAACTTTTTATTTTCCATTCTGGTGGCGGCGTTGATCGGTGGCGCGGGAACCATAATCGGACCGGTTATTGGCGCTTTCTTTCTGGTGTTTCTACTGGAATGGTTGCGACCCTGGCTGCCGGGGGCTGAACGTTATTTCGTGTATGGACTGATCGCACTGGCTGTTTATATGTACCAGCCAAAAGGCATCATTAAAATAGTTGCTGATCTTGGCAAGAAGTTGCGAGGGGTACGCTCGTGACAACAGCTGCCATAGAGGTGCATGGTCTTGTCAAGCGATTTGGCGGGCTGACTGCCACCGATGCATTGTCTTTCACACTGGCGCAGGGTGAGTCACTCGGATTAATCGGTCCGAACGGGGCGGGAAAGACAACCGTTTTTTCCCTGATCATGGGCGAGTTGAGGCAGGACAGCGGCACGATAAAATTAAACGGTACCGAGATTAGCAAGCTCACTACTGCCGAGCGCATAAAGCGAGGCGTGTGTCGCACCTATCAGGTGCCACGTCCCTTTGCAGAGCTAACGGTGCGTGAAAACATCAGCGTGGGCCTAATGCCCAACTCGATAAGAGATATGGTGTTTAAAGCGTCTGATCATGGCAAAGAAACAGAGCTGGCATTGTCGGTCGGACTGAGTGAATCCGATCTTGACCGAACCGTAGGCGAGCTTGCCATGGGTGATCTTCGCAAGCTTGAATTCGCACGCACGCTGGCAACAGGCGCAAACATCATGTTGCTCGATGAAGTCTTTGCAGGCCTCACCAGCGGTGAAATCACAATGATAGCGGAGCTCGTGCAGCAGCTGCGCACGAACGGAGTTACATTTTTGGTGGTCAGCCATGATCTGCCCGCCATGGAGCCGTTGGTAGACAGAGCCATTGCCATAGAGCGCGGTGCCCTTATAGCGGAAGGGTCATTCGCCGAAGTGCTGGCAGATGAAACCGTGCGTTCAGCGTACTTGGGAGTGTAGCGAATGCCTTTCATTGAAGTTGAAAAGTTATCTGCATTTTATGGCAAGGCACAGGCGCTGTCCGAGATCAGTCTGCAGGCAGACAAAGGCGAAATCATCGCCATCGTTGGTGCCAACGGTGCGGGTAAATCCACCTTGCTAGACAGTATCATGGGCCTTGTTACATGCACTGGCACGGTGAGACTCAACGGTGAAGATGTCACAGGCCATTCATCCAGTCAGATGGTTAACAAGGGATTGGGCTATGCAACGGAACGTTTCAATCTGTTTCCGTACATGACCGTTCGCGACAACCTGATGGTCGGGGCACACACAGCACGCGACGATATCGAAAAAAATATCACGGCTGTATACCGGCTGTTCCCAAGGCTCGCTGAACGAGAGTCGCAGGAAACGGCTACCCAGTCTGGCGGAGAGCGACAAATGGTGTCACTGGGCAGAGCGCTGATGACCTCACCCGAGATTTTACTGGTAGATGAACCCACCATCGGGTTGGCACCCAAGGTGTGTCTGGAAATAGCTGATGTATTGCGCAAGCTGAGTACGGAACTGGGCTTAACCGTGGTCATGACCGAGCAAAATGCGAACTTCGCCCTGTCGCTTGCACAGCGGCTATATGTATTGGAAAGCGGCAAGATGACCGCATCCGGCACAGCCACTGAGCTTTCTAAAGATGATACGCTGGTGAGAAGTTACTTTGGCGGTTAGCGGATATCGAAGGCCGGGTGGTGATACCTGTTTCAAAGTTGCGGTAATACCGATGCCAGGTCTTTTTCCTAACTCCAGATCGGGCTGGTCGCTATAACTCGATCAAGGGATTGTTCGACCTTTCGATTGAGGTCGTGGTATTTCTGTGGTTGCCGAGCGGCAGCCAAAATGCCACCTGCCAGCACCATTGTCGGGCGTATTTGATCATCAATCGGTTGATCGCTGAGCAATTGGTCGGCCAAATCAACTGCTAATGATTCATTATTGTCATCCCACGTTACGATAGCCTGGATTGATTTGCTGGCTAACCTGGTAAACGGTGCACGAGCGATATGAGCACCGACCTCGCGAGCTGTACTGAGCATCGGCTGCACCGGGTATTGACCTGCAACATTTGCGTTGAACGTTCTGCCCCCTGCAACCAGGGTCAAGTCGCCCGACAGATTGATGTGGGAAACATCCGGGGCGACAATAGCGGTGACCTCATCAAGGAGTTTTATATAGCGCTGTTTAGTCGTTTCTTTGAGGCTGGTCATCGCGCTTAATACGCCTTGCGCGACGCCGATCCGCAATATATCTGTTGGGTGTGGATCGAGCTTTCCCTGAACCGCGGCGCTGTTGGTTCGTATGTGAGGCACTTCTATGTCCGAGCCCAGTTGCGACAAAAAAGCAGAGAAAAACGGCAGTGCGCCAAGAATATAGGATGGCCCCATATTGAGTAATCCGTAAACGTCAGCTGATGTCTCATCCATCCAGTAAGCCCATAACAGCCCCATTTTTTGTTCATGACTCGGGTGGTTGCCAGGTAGTTCATTACCGGCCAGTTGCTGATATACACTGATTTGCATCTCGCTGAGTAATCCTTTGTCAGCATGAATTACATCGTGGCCGCCCGTCTCGTGCGACAGTGAGCTCCAAATCAAAGGATGATCTCTAAATGCCGACGGTAAACTAACGACGGCAACATCGGATGCCATGAACTGGCGAACCGTATCTGATGTAATCGTGAACGGTCCGGATGTTGCGGAACTCATAAATGACGCCAGCGGAGGCAAACGCTCTGATAGCGAAATGTTCACCTGAGCGCGGGAGACGGCATCGACAAATGTATTGTAGAGGTCGGCAATGACTATAAGCAGCCGTTTTAACTCGGGCAGGACGGGTGAATCAGGTGCGTGTTGAGCCACCGCGTCGATACCCACCTGCATCATGACAGGGGCCGGGTTGGTTTTAAGCTCACTCAGTACGTCATTCAATGGCTTACAGTAACCTTGTTGATACACAGTGGGTAAATAGACCTGATTGGCCTGCACTGCACTGCGCATAGACTCTAGTGTGTAGGGTGGAATGTTCGGCGGGCCGTCCGCCGCGAGTCTGGATTGATTGATTACACTGGCAAGTGCGGCGAGGCTTTTAGCAGATAGATCTTCCATAGATAGATGCGCTCGGTGTGCAACAGTGAACGTACACTAAAGGCTGTATGTACTTGAAAAACGGCACAGTTGCCCTGGCGTGCTTGTTCAGTAAGGTCGAACTGACCGGGCATTCTTGCTACCCGTCTGAATAGTAGTTATGTTACTGGCTCTCAAGTATACAACAGTCTCCTGACTGCCAGCCTTGGTATCACTGCCGCTGGTGCTAGCTGTGTTGCTTTGTAGTTACAATAATACCAGTCTTTTATTCATTGAAGTCACAGGGAGAGGGCATGGCGAAGTCTTTCGATGTAAATTTACCGGGCGACAAGCTCGAACAAACTGAAATCGATGATTTGCTTCGCGGTAGTAACCGTGCACCGGCTCTGGGTGGCTGGCAGCGGATTAGCATTTGGGGCGAGCCCTATCAACTCGGGTTTCAGCACGGGTACTTGTTGGCGGCCGAGATTTCCGCGGCGCTGCGTTCCAATAAGTTCTGGGCCTATTGGCTCACGGCGCAACATTTCGATTTCTTTACAGCTCATGCGATGACCACTTATGTCGACACCAACCTGATCAGAGAGGAGTATCTGCAGGAGTTGAAGGGGATAACCGCTGGCATGCAGGCGGCGGGTTACGACACAAGCCTGCCAGAAATAATAACTTACAATTGCTTTGTAGATCTGGTTTACAACGCGTTTGGCAGCTTCAAAGGAGATATAAAACCGTCACCCAATCTTGCACGGCCTCGGCAGTTTGTGGGGCATCGCTGCAGCGCCTTCGTGGCAACTGGCGATGCGACCAGTAAAGGGCAGGTGGTGATGGCGCACAACACCTGGGACGCGTTTCTGCAAGGGCAGCATTTTAACTGCATTATCGATATGACTCCCGCCACCGGGCACCGCCTGGTGATGCAGGCATCACCAGGTTACATAGCGAGTATGACTGACTTCGTTGTAACCGGTGCCGGATTGATGCTAACGGAAACTACAATTGACGGTCACTCAGGTTTTGATATCCAAAAACCTCCAGCAGCCTGTGCGGCACGCTATGCATACCAATATGCAGATTCCATCGATGACTGGTGGCAGCTCATGCTCGAACACAACAATTCTGCTTATGCAAACTCCTGGCTGGTGGCTGACACGCGTAGTGGAGAAATTGCAAGAGGGGAGATAGGCTCGAAGTTTCAGAATCTGGAACGAACAAAAAACGGTGTATTCTACGGTCAGAATATCCCAAGTGATATGTCCATAAGGAATCTGGAGACCTCTGATCCCGACGCGTGGTCGGACGTAGCTGGAAGCGGTGCAAGGAGAGTGCGCTGGAAAAAGCTGTTTCACGTCGAATCGGGTAGTATTAACCTTGATACGGCTCGTAGAATTATCGCAGACCATTACGACGAGTACCTGGAGCAAGACAAGCCCGGGTCACGAACTATTTGTGGCCACCTCGATGAAGACAACGGCATGTATAGCGCCGGTCACGGTCATCCACCGTTCTACCCGTGGGGTGCGCTTGATGCGAAGGTTGCGGACTCGTCGTCGGCTTCAAATATGTACTTCGAAGGACGATGGGGTCGAGCCTGTGGCGAAGCTTTTGATGCCACCAGATTTCTGGCTCAACGCCCGCAGTATGACTGGCTGGAAGGCCTGCTACTGGATCGACCGCATGAACTATGGCAGCAATTGAGTGTCCCCGGCGCCAGGCCACGTTGATCGTCATAATTTAGCTATAAATCCTTGACACTGTCGTCAGGCATCATTGAAAGTAGTAATACAAAGTTATTTTGCTGGGGTATAATTGCTGGTGATGGAAGCAGTAGGGTGACGGTGCGATCTCTTTGTACCATATAGGTAGAGCTTTACGTAAAGGCACGTGTAAAGCAGCCCCCACCACCTCACTCTGTATACGATATTTTCTCAGGCGCTGCTCTACAGCCGGCGCGAGATGTGACCCGATCAGCAAGGGACGTTTGATCAGTTGGTTTGCTGGAGCCGCGAGAGGTTGAGCACAATCCTCTATCTGCCTCAGATAGCCATGACGAACAAAGGTTTGCTTCGTCAAGTACAAGGTTTTAAGACCGTGACTGGCCCGTCTGGATTTGTAATGCGGTGGGCCGTTGGTCTTTGCGACTGTCACATCAGTCGCTGCTAATATGCTTGTCTGAATTGCGAACCCTGATTTTACGTTTGTGTCATAGAGAGAATGGTATGACCGGGATCAAAGATTGGCTTACGCAGTTGGGGCTTCAGGAGCATGACGATCTCTTTCGCGAGAACGGCGTTGACCTGGACTTGTTACCGGAACTCACCAACGATGACCTCAAGGATATGGGCATTGTTCGGCTGCGTGATCGCAAGATACTCATTAAGGCCATTGATGAACTCAAGTCTACACAGGTGGAAACCAGTGCTAAGCAAACAGATTTAGCGCGGCAACCTTCACCGGTTCAGCGCCGCCAGCTTACGGTGATGTTTTGCGATCTGGTAGGCTCCACTGCCTTGTCTACCCGATTCGATCCTGAGGATCTTCGCGAGTTGTTGCGTGCGTTTCAGGCAACTTGCCGTGCCGATATACTGGAGTACAAGGGATTTATCGCACGGTATATGGGCGATGGTATTCTGGTGTACTTTGGCTATCCCGTTGCGATGGAAGATAGCCCCGAACGGGCGGTCAGGGCTGGTCTGCAAATTCTGAAATCCATGAAACGGCTTAACGCAGAAGTCGGCAAAGGATATGGCGTCGACCTGCAGGTGCGCATAGGCGTTGCGACGGGATCGGTTGTGGTTGGCGACATGCACGTTGGTGAGGGTGTAGCTGAAGAGGCAGGAGTGGTAGGAGAGACACCTAACCTTGCAGCGCGTTTACAATCGGTAGCCGCACCTGACCAGCTGGTAGTGTCATCGGCTACGCGTCAGTTAGTCGGGGTGCTGTTTGATTATGAAGATCTGGGCAAGCAGGAATTAAAAGGTATTGACGGGCTGGTAACTGCCTGGCGTGTAACCGGAGCGAGGGACACAGTCAGTCGGTACGGTGCTCGCGCTGGCAAAAAGACTCCGTTAGTAGGGCGTGAGGGAGAACTCAACGTATTGCTGACCCGCTGGCAGACCTGTCAGGCGAACGGTGGGCAGGTTGTGCTGGTCAGTGGCGAGGCAGGTATTGGCAAATCACGACTGTGCGAGGCACTGGAAGACCAACTGGTTGCGGAAGGTCACCGCAGAATACTGATGCAATGCTCTGCGTTTCACGAGAACACGACGTTGTACCCGGTGTTGGATTTTTTACGACAGGAGTTGTCACTTGACCTCGAAGATGCGACCGGAGCAAATCTGGACAAACTCAACGCTGCCATGTCGGAGTTCTCCATTGAAGGGGTATCGATTGCAACTCTGGTCGCGCCATTATTGTCTATAGCTGTCGACGACGAACCAACTCATCTTAACCCGACTCAACGCAAGAAACTGATGTTCGAAGGCGCTGTGCAGGGCTTGCAGAAATTCACCGCGCAGCAACCGGTTGTCATCCTGATCGAGGATGCACACTGGATTGATCCAACCACACTGGAATTACTCGATCTGATTGTCGCTAACCTTCGCAACATCCGTATGTTGCTGGTCATTACACATCGACCAAATTTTCAGGTTGCGTGGGAAAATGAAGATATGGTTGTCGGGGTCAGAGTAGCGCGTCTGCCGACTGCGCAGGTTCACGAGTTAGTAGATCGTCTGGCCAAAGACCAGCCATTGCCGCAAGATCAGCTGCGAGATATTCTGACAAAGACTGACGGCATACCTCTCTTTGTAGAAGAGATGACCAGAATGCTTCAGGAGCGCGCTGATGAAGCTACAAAAGGCGGTTCGAGCAGTCATGGCGCAACGCAAATACCGAACACAATTCAGGGGCTTTTACTTGCTCGTCTGGATCAGATTGGAGAAACCAAAGGTCTTGCTCAGCAGGCTGCCTGTTTCGGTCGATACTTCTCGCGCGACCATCTGTCTATTTTGACCGGTTTATCAGCCCAAGAGCTACAGCCCGAACTCGATCAGCTTGTCAGTTCCGGTTTAGTCGATATCGTGGAGGATCAGGATGGCCAGTACCGTTTTAAACATGCACTGGTACAGGAAGCAGCCTATGACTCGCTGTTGAGAAATGCCCGAGTTGATATCCATGGCAAAATCGCTGGGGCGCTGGAGCCAGAGTTAACCGAACACGAGCCGGAAGTGCTTGCGCACCACTATACGCAGGCTCGAATATTCGATAAAGCCACGTTGTTTTGGCAGGCAGCAGGTAATAAAGCGATGGAGACCTCTGCCTTCGTCGAGGCGTGCGCCTATTTCAATCGTGCACTTGTTCAACTGCGACAAATCCCTGAATCCAGCGCTCGTGATGAGCAAGAGTTGATGTTGTTGCTAAGTCTGGGGGATCCCCTGGTTGCAACGCGGGGCTTTGCTGCTCCTGAGGTGTCGGAAACTTTTAATCGTGCGCGTGATATATGCCGAACACTTGAAAATTTTGATCTGATGTTACCCGTCCTGTGGGGCCTGGTGTCTTTTTATATTGTACGTGCTGATTTTGACAATTCGCTTGAACTGGCGACGCAGTTTCAGACTCTGGCAAAAGGGACTGAGTCAGATGATTTGATAATGACTGGTGATTATCTGGTGGCGGCTTCACGTTTTTGGCGAGGCGAGTTAGGCCAGGCGCGAGCGCCGCTGGAAAGATTTGTGCAACACGCTGATCCGGAAACTAACCCCGCCTTTCAGATGGCGCCTACTGAAAATCCATTGATCGACACATTATCGTACATGGCGTGGATTTCCTGGTTGTCTGGTTATCCGGATCAGGGTGCAGCATACAGTCAACGGTGTATTGAGCTTGCCAGATCCCTTAACAGTTTTCACGATCTCGCTTATGCCCTGGGATTCGCTGCGTGGTGCCGTCACCTGCGCCGGGAGTATCACCTGGTCGACGAGCTCGCAGATGAACTGCTAACAGTGGCAATGGAGCAGGAGTTCCCTCATTGGCTGGCGGCCGCCAATATACTGAAAGGAGACGGTCTTGTGCAACAACAGAAAACCGAGGAAGGAGTGGCACAGATCGACACCGGACTGGAGATATGGGGTATGACTGGCGCACTGCTAATGACGCCTTCATACCAGCAGGTTCAGGCGGATGCCTATATGAAGAGTGGTCAGTTAGATAAAGCACTTGAACTCATCGACAATTCGCTGTCGATGGTTGAAAAGAGTGGAGAGAGGATTAGCGAGTCCGAGTTACGGCGATTCAGAGCCGAAGTACTGCAGTATAGGGGCGACTTTGATCAGGCGCGAGCAAACTATCAGGAAGCCATCGACATAGCACGTAATCAGGGAGCGGTGATTCTGGAGCTACGGGCTTTGGTCGCGCTTGGAGTGCTTGAGCGAGATCACGGGGCAGGTACGTTTAACAACTCGCGGATCGTCACTTTACTCAACGATATTACCGAGGGTCTTGATACGCCGGACTTGCAGGACGCCCGGGCGTTTCTGGCTGGTTGATCGGTTGCCAACACTCAGGCGGGAGTAGCGGGTCCGGGTGATTTCGAATCTGTCTCTTCTTTTGCGCTGTGGGTTGCTGTGACGATTTTTTTCCTGTTCATGGTGCCTATTCTATTGCCCATAAGTACTGACAGCGCAGGCAGGACATTAGCCTCGAATAGCAGGATATTGAGTGAACCTCCGTAGGCAAAGTGGCCCAGCTCCTGACCTTTCTCCACTGCTACTGGTTTGCCGCCGGGTCGAACCATGGTGTTGCAGACAAGGGTTGGGTTTATAGAACTTATCGTGTTTAGCCCGACTGGTACCACTCCTACATGGCCGTAGTCTTCTGTCTTAATTATGTAGTAAGCGCGATGGAAATCTTCGAATAAACTGAATTCTGCGTTGCCCTGCCCGAAATTAAGATCGTTCAGGAAGGTATCTCCGTCGGTCATTCCGAAATAGATGCCGGGTATTTCGACACCCTCCACAATACTACCGGTGACAGGTGCATGATAATGGTGATAGTTTTGCGGCAGCAGTACGCAGGACACTGCTGTCCCCCCTTCAAAATACGGTGAGAATTTGGAGCCGTTTAGAAGTTCTGTGACATTGAGTTGTCGAGACTTCACGTTCAATTTTTGCGTGAGCGTCAAATCGGAAATTATAAAATTTATAACTGAGTCGGCTGGCGCGACAACAATGGAATCATCATTTGGCGCGCTTACAGGCCGCGAATTGGATTGCGGTTTTAGCTGGCGCGTGAAAAACTGGTTAAATGTTTTAAAGCCGCCATCGGGAATAATGAAATCGTTAATATCGTCGCCGAGGTAATCGACCCATTCATCGACGTATAGCGCTGATTCCTCGGAGTCCATAAAATTGCCCCGTTCCACAACAAATGCCTTTATCCAGTTGAAAATCTCGGTGCGGGGTTCTGTGTTTGAGTCGGGTTGGCTTTTAAACTGGTTTAGAAAATAGTAAGCCTTATCATTGTTAAGATAAAAGTAGGTAAAAGGGATGATTTTACCCAGCCCTTCATTGGGGCGCGGCAGATAAGTGAACCAGTTATGAAAATACTCGACAAAAAAGTCGATTTTTTGTTCCTTCCATGGATTCTTGTCGCTAAGTTCGACGTGATCGTCTACATTACAGATTGCCTGTTTGTAGGCATTGACAACTTCGGGGTTACGAACAATTTTGCGCAACTTGTCCATTAAGTTGTGCATGTTTTTGGTCAATGCGGGCTGCGTCTTTCTCTGCTCTTTTAGCGAGTTGATCGAAGTCAAGTGGTTTCCCCCGTGTGAAGAGTGTTGGTTTGCGTTAGTTATTTCCCTGTAGCTACAACAAAGTAGCGACAACAGTGTAGCGACAACAATTCGCCTGCGTGGGAGGATGCGCGTTACCCGCACTTTAACAAAAAACCATCTCCAGCGAAAAGACCCGTTTCTCTGTTCCTGTAATTTCAGGTCATTTGGTTTCAGATTCAGAAGATACGCCGATCTGATCTAGAGAATAGACCGCATGATTTAAGCCGAGATATATTTTTGCCTCGCAGAGTCCCGTGTCATCAAACACGGCCTTGACGTGATTCACCTGCCGTACCAGCACGCTGGCGCCGGCGTTGCTGCGTATCATCGATTCCAGTACAAGGTGCAATGGCCATTCAACATCGGTGTCAAATATGCTGCTGTGGCCGGGCCAGGTTTGCATGGAATCGAATTGTGCTGCACCACACACGTTGTGAGCGGCAAGCAACTTGTACATTATTTGTGCATTCAGATCTGTTTCTGGTCTGCATTCGAGGCCGATTCTTGGCCCCACACGATCGTCCAGATCTACAGTTAGAATGGGTTTACCCGCAAGTTTGTATATTGATTTAAACAGCTCGCCTGAGTCCCCGGGTCCTGCGCCATAGGTTGTCAGCCACTGTAAGGCGCTGTCAGCTGTCAGTCCCGCTATATTCAGTCGTAGTGCGGCGACAGGGCGAGACAACATAACACCGACAAATGTTGGTATTGCGCCCCCTGGCAAACACGCAAGCCAGTTATCAAGCTTAGCTGTGCCGCCGGTTTGCAAACATTCAAGCGCAACCGCTGCACCCATAGCCTCGGTATCTGATTTTACGGTTGGCCGGTTAAGCGATAGAAAAATGGCCGGTGGAGTCAACTCTTCAGAAACGGAATTGGCATCGAATTCCAGCCATGCCGATTTTAAACCGGTGTCAGGATCGTTTTTGTCGCACCACCAATGAATAAACCTGGACAGAGGGGCACACACATCGGCGATCTCGTTGGTCAGTAAATATTGCCGCAAAAGTGATTTGTCTATTTCGGCATTTGAAATGCACAATGACAAATCCACGGGTCCGGGTTTGCCGAGTCGACATTCGAGCAGGATGTGAGCAATTGGCGGCAGTCTGGCAGCTAGTTGTAAAAGGCAGTTGCGCTCGTGAGGATCAGCAAGTTCCCGTGGGAGCATTGGAAGGGCGAGATTGAGTGTGTCGGCGAGCGAAAAGCGTTCAGGTGTACTCAATAGCGAAACCGCCCTGATAGGAGTTAGCAGAAGGTAGCCTCAAATTTAAACCCTCACCTATGCAATAGCCATAAGTTCGAATCCTGAATCTGTTGTGACCAACGCTTTATCCAGGTGCATTTCAGGGCGAGCGCGTGATTGCCAGAACTGTGGGGAAACTCATTTCCCCGTAATTGTCTTAGTTCAAACAATGATGGTTTCGACCGTCACAGACGCTTAATAGGAAAAGGATAGATTGTCCTAAGAGGGGTCCTGCGCGTAGTTCGAGGATCCGTCTGCGTACTTACTGGATTCGTTGGCGTCTCCATAGGCAGGGTGGTCCGCATAGGCGGGGTGAGCAGCATATGCAGGGTGTGCTGCGTAGGCACCGTCTGGTGACGCTCCGTACAAAACGGGTGTACCAGCTCCGGCAAGGCCTTTGACGCTGTCTTCGGTGATCCCGTGAGCGCGCATTTCTTCTGTGTATGCGGCTATAAGTTCGCTGGCAGAAAAGTTCAGGCCGAGTTGCTTTCCGGCTTCGATTGCCCCCTTTGAAGCTCCATCGCCGATAGCGCTCACCAGTGTGTCGCGAACTGCCGCATCATTTTTTACTTTATCCAGAAAATTTTTCGCATCATTGTCAGACATGGGCACGTCCCTGTAGTTGAGAGTTTTATTGATAGTTGAGAGTTTTATTGATAGTTGAGAGTTTTATTGATAGTTGAGATAAATCGGCCTTTGCAACATTAAATGCTTCGTAGATCAGGATCTGTGAATGTCACGGGCAATTTCTACCAGAATATAAACATCGTTGATATTGCCAGTCTCAATAGACCTGCCGTACTGATCAGTCGAGGTTAACAGCTCTCCTGCCGGCCGCACCTACATGGTAGTTGTACAAGTGTCCAGCGTGCGAGTCAAGCTCGCTGGCGAGATTTGCTGTACTGCCCATTGCCACCTGCTCGCGCGATACCGCGACCAATCGGGCTGCCAATTACCAACCGTCCTGTGGCAATATCTATTCAGACGGCCAGGTTTCCACCGTTTACTGGTCCCTGGTTTGCTCAAAATAGTGGTTACGGCGAGTACAGCTCCTTTAACGTCACCGCACTGAGTCCGGGGATACCATAGTCATATACCTTGCGATCAGGCCACCGCAGCATCCCGGATGCGCGGTTGAATCGTACAGGCTGGACAATACCAGAGGTGCACTGACTGTTTGCACCAAAGACGTGTCCTTTTTTTAGACCAGGTAATTTGAAAAAGGTCCCGCAATCGTTCACGATCAACGGTATAAAAAACACACCACCACGCAGCTATCCTGACTGACCTCTTTTACCGGAATACTAGATTTCTATGAGTGCCTCTTTTAACAAGCCCCGGACAGCACCCCCCCGGTCTAATGGCGATTCCCTGACCGATCTGGTTAATCTGAATCTGTATCCGCTGCATGACCCTGACTATCGGACGCGGTCAAAAGAAGTTCTGGATCGGAACGGTGTTCTCGTGCTGCCCAATTTTTTGACTGAAAATGCGATCGCGTCAGTCGCACGCGAGGGTGTTGAGAATCAGCATCTGGCCTACTACACGGTAAGTGATCACAATGCCTATCTGAAGCCTGCCGATGAGTCACTGGATGAAAACCACCCGCGCAACCGCAATGTCAGCTCGAGCAAGGGGTGTATCACGACAGACCAGATTCCGCAGGGATCGGCTTTGCATACCCTGTATGAGAGCGAGTCAATGAAAGATTTTCTGTGCGCTGTGCTGGGGGAGGCTTCCCTGTACGAGTACGCAGATTCCCTGTCTTCGATAAATCTGCACTATGCCGCCGAGGGTCAGGAGCTGGGATGGCACTTTGATAATTCCTCCTTTGCAATCACGCTGTTGATTCAATCACCTGTCGATGGTGGTCGTTTTGAGTATGTAAAGGATGTCCGGAACGCCGACAACGGTGAAATGAGCTATGAACGCGTGGGCAATATCCTGGATGGGAACGAGCCTGTGCAACAGTTGCAGATGGATGCTGGCACACTGGTGTTGTTTAGAGGCCGAAATTCGATCCACCGGGTTACACCGACCATCGGCGATACGACGCGGATGCTGGTGGTGCTTGCCTACAATACCGAACCTGGCATTGCACTGTCCGAGTCGGCTCGCATGACATTTTACGGTCGGCTCTGAAAAAATGTGGATAACTACGCTAACTTGTAACGGATGTTGTTTATGATCGAGAAGTATCCGTTCGAGCCACTGCAGCATGATCATATACCTGAGCCGGAACTGACTCGACGGGCGGATAACTTCTATCAATCGATCTCACGCCGTCGCACCGTGCGCGATTTTTCAACAAGGCCTGTGCCTCAACAGGTGATAGAAAGTGCAATCGCGGCTGCGGGTACAGCACCGAGTGGTGCCAATATGCAGCCCTGGCATTTTGTGGCGGTTGGCAACCCGCAGATGAAACGAACGATCAGGAAAGCTGCCGAAAAAGAAGAACGAGAACTTTACGATCACCGTGCATCCGATGAATGGCTCGAAGCGCTGGCGCCGCTGGGTACCGACGCAAATAAACCTTTTCTGGAAACCGCACCGTGGTTGATTGCCGTGTTTGCGCAAAAGTACTCTATCGACACTGAAGGTCAAAAGCGCAAACACTACTATACGCAGGAGTCGGTCGGCATCGCCACCGGCTTGTTAATCACAGCGCTGCATCAAGCCGGTTTGGTTACGTTAACTCACACGCCAAGTCCGATGGAATTTCTTCGCACAACACTAGGGCGTCCATCGCATGAAAGGCCGTTCCTGCTGTTGGTGACAGGTTATCCCGCCGATGATGCGAGGGTGCCATCTATAGAGAAAAAACCGCTGGACGGTATAATGACAGTCATTTCTTAAACGGCGGCCTGTGATGTCTGGCGGGTCTAACCCGGAGCATTGCTCTTATGGATTCAGAATCAGATACCCGCAGTATAAGTAGTGGTGGCCCCTATGTGCAGAGTCTGCACGAACTGGAAGCTATCTACGGCTCTCCCGTGCCAGCGTCCCTGTCTAAAGAACTCGGTCATATATCTGATCACTATCGACAGATGATTGAGAAATCGCCGTTTGCCATTATAGCCACCGTGGGCGAGGGTGGCCTTGACTGCTCGCCGCGAGGTGATCCACCGGGCTTTGTTCGGGTAGCGGATGAAAAAACCTTGCTGATACCAGATCGCAGAGGCAACAATCGTCTCGACACGCTGAGAAACCTGATTGAAGATCCGCGAGCGTCGCTGTTATTTCTGATACCGGGTATAGGCGAGACTCTGCGCGTCAATGGGTCGGCAGTCATTTCCACCGGCACAGATCTGCGCGAGTCATTTGCCATCAACGGCAAGGTACCTGCTACAGTGATTGTGTTCCGGGTCGAGCGTGTCTATTTTCAGTGCCAAAAGGCGTTGACTCGGTCTCGCCTGTGGGAAAGTGAGTCCAAAATAGCGCGTTCTGAATTGCCCAGTACCGGTAGTATTTTACAAGCTATTTCCAGCGACTTTGACGGTCAGGCATATGATCGTGATTACCCCGAGAGACTTAAAAAGACCATTTATTGAGGCATGGCATGTAGCCTGTCGACGTTGTATCGCTTTAACGCACCAGCGTTGTAAGTACCTATGAGAAAACCTGTAGTCGGTATTATAGGCAACCACTTTTTGTTGCATGACCGGTTTGATATACAAATGACCGGCATGAGCAACATTAATGCAGTCGATAACGTCTGCAATGCGCTGCCACTGATGTTTGCCGGCAATCCGGATGTCACTGACATGGCCGCGTTGTTTGATACCGTCGATGGCATTTTGCTGACCGGCGCGCGCGCTAACGTCCATCCCGAAAATTTCAACACCGACGCACATGAAAGCTATGAGCCGTATGATCGTGATCGCGATGCAGCTGCTCTCGAGCTGGTCAGGGCGTGCGTCGAGAGGTCAGTTCCTCTGCTGGGTATTTGTCGTGGCTTTCAGGAGATGAACGTTGCCTACGGTGGCACACTGCATCCGGAAATCAGGGATGTGCCCGGCCGTATGAATCATCGCATGCCGCGGCTCGACAATGGCGATATTCACCCCGATCTGGAGGTTGTGTTCGCGGATCGTCACGAGGTGGTACTAACATCCGGTGGCACCTTTGAAAAACTCTATGGCTGTTCCACCATCCGGGTAAATTCGCTACACGGACAGGCGGTACTGGAACCCGGTGATCGTATAGTTATTGAAGGTGTAGCCGAAGACAGTACCATTGAGGCCATCCGTATTGAAGGTGCTGCCAGCTTTGCACTGGGGGTACAGTGGCATGCCGAACACAACTGCGCAAACAACACGACCAACCGGGTAGTGTTTGAAGCATTTGGCAAGGCGGTCAGGGACTATCAATCAACACGATGATCACTCGTGTCTGACTCAGACCGATAGCATTCGACTGTTTATCAGGTTTTACCAGGTTTTACCAGGTTGGTTCTGACGGTAAATTAGACGCAAAAATGCTCGCAGCGAAGACGGTTCAAGCGGATGCGCGTGCTTTTAGCTCTTCATCAACCAGGGCCAGTTGTTGATCGACATCGATCTCCAGCTGGCTGGTGATTTCAAGCTCTCGGTCTTCATAGACATCGCGTTCAGGGTGTGACTCTGCCCAGTTGTTGATGGTGTGATCGCGCTCGCGCAGTAGCCATTCGATTTGAGGTCGAAACAGTCTGATGGTCGAGGTGATCCAGATATTCGCAGGCCAGGACGGGTACAGCAGATCCATCTCAAAGTTATCGAGCATGGCCACAACGCTGTCAGCTGAGTAAAAAGTTTCGCCGGTAACCCATCGATTGGTTGAAAACAGACCGATAGGATAGCCCCGTGGATTCATTGAAATCGCGACAATGTGGCTTAACGCATCAT
Organism: uncultured Granulosicoccaceae bacterium; assembly: GCA_964393885.1. Taxonomy (GTDB): domain Bacteria; phylum Pseudomonadota; class Gammaproteobacteria; order Granulosicoccales; family Granulosicoccaceae. Next base: position 59,357 of record CAYMVV010000008.1, read on the forward strand.
CACCAGTCGGGACATCTGCGTCGCCATCATAGGGTTCAGGCGATATGTGCTCGGGCATGCCTGGAGCCCGCAAAAAGGTATGAAAATGACCGTTTTCGCCTGACAACCCCCGGTGTGCGTGATAGAAGTACTGTGAGTGTGATTCGCTGTCATGGACATCGCCACTGGGATAGTGGTCGAACTCTACAAAGGTTCCCTGGTCCTTTAAGACTTCCCGAACGACATTTCCGTAATCTTCATTCTTTTGCAATAGCCGATAGCAGTTATCAATATCTTTCCCTGCTTGTTGCATTGCCTGTAATTGCTCATCTGACAATTCCGTCAGTGTCTTTGCATCAAATTGAGAGTTAGCTTTCATCGGTTACGAGCCTGAATCCTACCAGTATATGTTTCAAATGTTTGGGGCGACTGTGACGGGCGGCTGGTCGACAAACGCCGCATCCGCTGTCGTCCCAGGAGCCACCTTTAACCCATGCGCGTTTAAGTCCTGGTGCATCGGTCCATTCAAACACCTGTCCAGCGGCATCAAGCATTCCGTATGGGCTGGGGGCAGATACCGAACCGACTGCAACCGTGTCGAAAGGTCCGGCATCGTGACTGTTGAGCTTTTGCGGGTCGAACTGATCACCCCAGGGAAATATATGACCCTGTTTACCTCTGGCCGCTTTTACCCACTCGTTCTCGGTAGGCAGCCGCCATTGCTGGTCAGTCACTTTGGATAACCACGCTGCGTAGGCAACCGCATCTTCATAGCTGACAAGTACAACCGGGTGATCGAGTCGACCTGGCGGAGGATGGCCATCTTTCCACGCAAACTTGCGAGTACGGCTGTAGGGATGAATCAACCGGTAAGACTTCCACTCGGATTCCGAGACTTCCGGCGCTCGGTGCGAGGTTGCCTTGATAAATTGGTGATACTGCTGATTGGTCACCGGGGTGACGGTTATTCGATAAGCTTCAGTGCTGGCTTGCTCGCGATCAGGTTCAGAGTCATACCATTTGCTGGTTCTGGTGCGATTATGTCCATAGGCCCATTCATCCAGTTGATAGGCGTATTCACGCTCCCGGTCGTCTGAACCACGAATAAACTGTCCAGCTTCGACAGTCACCGTCGGAAGCAGCGTGCTCGCAGGAGATTCTTCGTTAGCCTGAAGCCAACCTGCTGGTGCAAGTACAACAATTACCCCAACCAGTAAACAGGTCAGTTTTCGCGAAGTTATAACAGCGAGGGCGGTGATAACAGAAAGTGTTTTACTGAGATCTTTTTCGCAGATATTTTTTTCACAGAGAGCCCTGTTAGGGCTCTCTGCTGACAACTTAATCGTGTCCGTGACACGGGTGCGAAATATTAGTTGTTCGCGGCGCACGGGTTACACGCTTTAGCAGCACATGGGTTGCAGGCTTTGGCCGCACATGGATTGCAGGCTTTGGCCGCACATGGATTGCAGGCTTTAGCAGCACATGGGTTGCAGGCTTTGGCAGCACATGGGTTGCAGGCTTTGGCAGCACACGGGTTGCAGGCTTTAGCAGCACATGGGTTGCAGGCTTTAGCAGCACATGGGTTGCAGGCTTTGGCCGCACATGGATTACAGGCTTTAGCCGCACATGGGTTGCAGGCTTTGGCCGCACACGGGTTGCAGGCTTTGGCCGCACATGGGTTGCAGGCTTTAGCAGCGCATGGGTTGCATGCCTTGGCCGCTTTAGCAGCACAAGGGTTGAAGCCGGCTTGCACCTCTAGAGCATAGGCAGACAGCGCCAGCAGTTCCATGGTGTTCCATGCGATGGGCTCTGAAGCCATCGGGGCTAGCATGCAGAAGTTGACCATTTCATCAATATCAACCGATGACACACCCGCCATCTGCTTGGGCATTGCTACTTCATGCGGATAGGGATTAGTGAAGGTGGCATTGAACTGAGCGTCACCGCTGTGGCAGGACTGACAAGCCAGCCCATTTGAGCTTAGCGATGTATCATTCCACAAGCGCTTTCCCAGTGGTGCCAGGCTGGCAATATTCGCAGAACTGAATGGGAGGTCTGACGGACGTACAAATTGCTCGGCTTTTATTGCGCCGGCGCCGCATGGATTACAGGGGTTGCAGGCACTTGCCGCGCAAGGATTACAAGCTTTAGCAGCACAAGGATTACACGCTTTAGCTGCGCAAGGATTACATGCTTTAGCTGCGCAAGGATTACATGCTTTAGCTGCACATGGATTGCAAGCTTTGGCCGCGCAAGGATTACATGCTTTAGCTGCGCAAGGATTACATGCTTTAGCTGCGCAAGGATTGCAAGCTTTGGCAGCACAAGGATTGCAAGCTTTGGCAGCACATGGATTGCAAGCTTTGGCAGCACATGGATTGCATGCTTTGGCAGCGCAAGGATTGCAAGCTTTGGCAGCACAAGGATTGCAAGCTTTGGCAGCACATGGATTACAAGCTTTGGCAGCACATGGATTGCAAGCTTTGGCAGCACAAGGATTACATGCTTTGGCCGCGCAAGGATTACATGCTTTGGCCGCGCAAGGATTACATGCTTTGGCCGCGCAAGGATTACATGCTTTGGCTGCACAAGGGTTGCAAGCTTTGGCTGCACAAGGGTTGCAAGCTTTAGCCGCGCAAGGGTTGAGCTTTTTGACAGCGCAGGGGTTACAGGGATCCGCCACTTCATTCGCCGCGAGTACAATCTGGGCACTTGGATTGTTTCCGGCTGCTTGTGTCGATTTGGTTGCCAGAGTTGTGGCACCAGCCATAACCAATGTGCCAGCGATGACCGCTGTATATAGAGGGCGCTGTTTAAACCGATGTTTAAACTGTGGTGAGGTCAGCTCGTTTACCATTAATTTATTTCTCCGATTTGTCTTAAAGCGACATATAAATTGTCGTTGTGGTGGTTCGTTGTGCCCGCATCGGGTAGACGTGTCAGCATTCAGTCACGGCTGTAAGCTCACCAGTGATACGTTTGGTATCCTGCTTCGCACTTAGACACGCCCGTGGATTCTTAGTTCCAGTGACTGAAAGTCTGCTTGAGAAGCAGCATTTTAGCAGATTATCAGCGTAAGCTATGGTTTACGTTTTTTGAGGTGTAAATAGACTGAAAACTTTAACTTGCGCGCCGGTCGGGAGTGAGGGGCACGGTGTAAATTACATCAATGCAGGTGCGTCAAATCCAGGGCCGGATACCTCAGTCGCTTGAAGCAAATCGTCGCCTTTTCCATCCGGATTAACCCTGAAAAAGCGAGCATGTCGCGTAGAGACTGGTTTTCGCAGTGCCCTTGGTTAGCCCGTGAACAGCCCGTGGTTCGGATTAGATGGCTTAATGGGCCGAATACCTGCTCAACTACCCGCAAATGAAAGCGCTTTGCAAGCCACGGGACTGTGGAATCAAAGATCAATTGAGATGCAGTCGGTTTCATGAATAATGCGGGGTAACCAACGAGTAGGTTACTGCTGGCTAAGATTTCACCCCCATGTTTCCAGAGCGGTTCCCTGACTGATGGTCTGTCCAAAGCCCGTTATCACTGGACTACGAATTGCTGTTTAATCATGACTACTTTACAACGGTGGCAATTTGTGTTCGGCAATCTAGTCCAACTGGTTTTCACACGGTTACCTGTAAGACGAATTTTCTGGGTTTACCTGGTAATAGTGCACTTGCTATTGGCGATGCTAATCCACCGCAGTGGATTGGTGCCAAGGCTGATGGCACGAGTTACTGGTTCCGTAGTCGAAAATACGCATCTGTATGATGTGCTGCTGCCGTATCATCGTCGGCAGGATGGATCGGTGCCAGATGGTGCAATCATATTTCTCGGTGATAGCATTGTCCATGCGCTGGCAACCTCCGCCATTGCTGATAAAACCATCAATTACGGCATTGGCGCTGATACCGTCGGTGGTCTGCATGCGCGTATTCCGATTTATAAATCTCTACACAGTGCAAGAGCCATTGCCCTGTCAATTGGCGTCAATGATCTATGGTATCGGGATCATGAAGCGATAGCCCCCGGGTATGACAAATTATTAGCGGATTTGCCATCAGAGGTTCCTGTCGTTGTGAACGCATTGTTCCCGGTAGACGAGGATCTTGATTTCGCAGTCGGTACCAACAGCAAAATTCAACAGGTGAATGAATCGCTCGCACGCCTGGTCGACAGATACCCTAATGTAGTCTTCCTGGATAATCGACAGCAGTTCATAGATGGAGAGGGTCAATTGAGATCTGACTACCACATTGGTGACGGCCTGCATTTGAATACCAGCGGATATCGGGTCTGGATAAACCGGCTGCGTGATACTCTAGCTGAAGTTACTGACTTACAGATAAACTAATTTGTCAGAGCAATGAGTTATCTCATAGAGAGGCAGGGCCAGTAGCCGACGGCAATTACTGCGAGCGTTTTCGGATCTATACCAAATTGGTATCAGTTAATCCCTAAGGATGGTGGCGGCTCAATTGCTGGTCATACTGTCGATGTTTGCGTTGTCCGTTTTGTCCACATTTTTGAAAGAAACCAGACTTGCCTGCAGTGGTTATCGGCGTAAGATAGGGTCGTCGCCACACAAGATTCAGATATGACCAAGCACGACTCAGATCATATTGCGCACATTCATGATGAACTGCACAGCCACCTGCCGCCAGAACCGGCATTGCGAGCCCGCGCACTTGAAAGTTTACTGGTAGAAAAGGGCATGGTTGACTCTGCTGCGGTTGACGCCTGGGTTGAGGCTTATTCTGAAGATATCGGTCCCAGGAATGGTGGTCGAATTGTGGCGCGCAGCTGGGTTGATGAAGGGTTCAGAGAACGGCTGCTCGATGATGCCAGTGCAGCAATCCCCGAGCTGGGGCTGGAGCAGGGGCATTTGGTTGCCGTTGAAAATAGCGCGGACGTGCACAATCTGATCGTCTGCACACTGTGCTCCTGTTACCCGATGGGCCTGCTGGGAATGGCGCCAACCTGGTACAAGATGGCGGCGTATAGATCAAGGGCAGTCCGCGACCCTCGCGGTGTGCTGGAGGAGTTCGGGGTCTCTGTCTCGAAAGAAACCAAAGTGCGCGTCTGGGACAGTACAGCGGAGTTGCGTTATCTGGTTGTGCCACAGCGTCCGGCGGGTACCGAGGGCTGGGATGAAGAAAAACTGTCGCAACTGGTCAGTCGCAACTCGATGATTGGCACCGAGCGCGATCTCTCTGCCAGACTGGAGGGGGTGAGTTAATGGATGGTATCCATGATCTCGGTGGTCGTCACGGCTTCGGTAAAATTGATGTTAACGAAGCCGAGGTGCAATTCCATGAGCCCTATGAGGGGCGGGTAAGAAGCATCGTCCATGCGATTACGCAGGCACCCGACTGGAGTATTGACTGGTTCCGACACTGTCGTGAGCTGATCGATCCCACCGACTACCTGACCCGGCCGTATTTCGATCAATGGGCGCAGACATACAGTGCCATGCTGGTGAATTCCGGATGGGCAACCGTTGAGGAGCTTGCAAGTGGGAAAGCCGCAACCGCGGTTGACGGGTTGCCGCCTCCAGTCAACGCGGAACAAGCGCGCTCCATGGTGCTAAAAGCCAGACGATTCGATGCAGAAATTAGTGCAAAGCCGCAATACAGCAACGGCGACAACGTACAAACAATAACGAACGTAACAAACGGGCATACGCGTTTACCCGGCTATGCACGGGGGCGTTCAGGGGTGGTCATTGCTCATCATGGCGCGCACATATACCCCGATGGCATGGCCGTCAACGAGAAGCGTCATGAGCACTTGTATACCGTTGAATTTGAAATGCAACAGCTCTGGCCGGAAGTATCTGAATCCACCGATACCGTGACTCTTGATTTGTGGGAAACCTATCTTGAGCGACGCTAACGCACCCGGGCCTTTGCTTCGCAACGATGGAGGTCCTGTTTTCGACGAAGGCTGGCAGGCGCAGGTGCTGGCGCTGGCATTCAACCTCGTCGAGCGAGGTCAATTTACCAGCACTCAATGGTCGGAGGCTTTAGGGGCCGAACTCGTGCTGGCAAGTGAGCGCGGAGAAACAGACAACGCGGCGACCTACTACCAGGCGGTACTTAGCGCGCTTGAGAAGCTGTTAGATACTCAGGACAAGCTTCGTAGTCAGGTCGTTGATCAGCGTACGGAAGCATGGCGAGCGGCGTATCTTCGCACCCCGCATGGCCAGCCAGTGGAGCTTGCCGACTGAGTCGACAGGACCTGTGTCGTGCTTTTAACACCGCTATCGAGTCTTCGGAGCGGACTTCTACCGCGCAGACTCCCGGTGCTGGCTGGAAAGTGTGCGCAGTGGGTGTAACATTTTGCAAGCAAGCCAAATCCCATCCCTGTCAGCAGACTATCGTATGATAGGCTGAGCGGTTTTGTAGCTGGATCGCTGAATGTCTTATAACCATCTGTTGCGTTTGACTTCTGTTCGTCAAGCCCGTGCCACTGCACGTCCCGGCAACCTGCTTCCCGGTGGTTTACTCGTTATACGTGTTCTTGCTTTAGCGGTGATGCTGCTAACAGCGAGCTGCGCCTCGCAGGGGCAAATCCGCAATAGTAGTTTGTCAACTTCTGGCAGCACGTCCAGTTATGCGTTAATTCAGGCTCAGTCTCGGGAGCGTGACAGCCGCACCAACTTTACGCTGGCACTCTCTGGTGGAGGAACCCGCGCTGCGGCTTTTGCCTACGGCGTGTTGCAGGGACTGCGCAATACGCCCATGAGTGGTAACCAAAACAATAGTCTGCTCGACGAGCTGGATGCGATCACATCGGTATCGGGTGGCAGCTTTACCGCCGCCTACTACGGATTGCATGGTGCCGGTATTTTCGACACATTCGAAGCGGACTTTCTGCGACGCAATCTGGAACGCTCGCTGATCAAAAAAGTCCTGAGCCCGCTTGGCTGGTTCGACAAGCGCGGGCGCACCGATGATGCCATATCCCTGTATGACAAATACATCTTCGCCGATGCAACCTTTTCCGATCTTAACAGAGAAGATGGTCCGCTCATTTTGCTCAACGCCACTGACATATCTACCGGTGTGAGGTTTACCTTTGTGCAGGAGTACTTCGATATGCTGTGCTCTGATCTGGGTAGTTTTCCAATAGCGTCTGCAGTCACTGCGTCATCTGCCGTGCCGTTACTGTTTCACCCCGTGGTAATTGAAAACCGCAACGATTGCGATAGTGAGTTGCCGCGCTGGATCAAGCGTGCGCAGCGACGCGCAACCAATAACCCTGAACTGGAAATAACCATCAATGGATTAAACCGCTTCTACGAAAAGGACAGTAACCGCTACCTGCACCTGCTGGATGGTGGAATTACGGATAACCTGGGCTTGCGGTCAATCTATGACTTTGTAGAGCTTATTGGTGGTGCGCGGGCTTTTCTTCGTGTGCTGCGACATGATACGCCCGAGCGAATTGTCGTTATTTCCGTGGACGCCAGTAATGATCCGGATACTGCGATCGGTGAGAGTCCGGGCTATCCGGGTGCAGCCGCAACGATAGATGTGATGAGCAATATACAATTGCATCGCTATAACGCCACCACTGAAAAGCTGATCGATGAAATGCTGTCAAAATGGTCTTCTGAGCTGTCCACAGATAGCAAGCCTGTCGAGTACTATTTCATATCACTGGATTTTAAACAGCTCGAAGACCCGGACGATGTATATTATCTGAATAACATACCGACCACCTTTACTCTATCCCATGAACAGGTGGACAGGTTGATTGAGGCAGGTGAATCGACTTTGCGCAATCACCCCGAGTTTAAGCGGCTTATGCAGGACCTCGGCGTTTGACCCCCGCCGTTTGACCCCCGCCGTTTGACCCCAGACGTTTGATCCCCGCCGTTTGACCCAGACGTTTGACCCAGCCGTGTAATCCGGGTCTTTGGAACGGTTGCGCTAATTCCGCTGTCAGGACCCGGCGCTACTGCCCGGACCGCCAGCGTAAAGCGAATTGATCAATCATAGCCAGTTGCGCGTCGGTCTCCGGTACGGTACATCCTCGTTGTGCACTGACGTTGCTGATAGCACTTTTTAAGTCCATGCCAGAAGCAATTGCCAGACAACAACAGATCAGTCCGGTCCTGCCAATGCCACCGCGACAGTGCACGACAATGTTGTCGCCTGCAGCAATCGTCGTCGTAAGTCGCCCGACTAGTGAATACAGTTCGGTAAAACGCGGTATGCCATAGTCCGGTATTTCAAACCGCTCGAAATACATTGCGGCAGCTTCGCATGCTGCTTTCTCCTGCGTAAGCCCCAGGGTCCGGGACTCATTTACCTCGAGCAGGCAGATCAGCCTGCTGATGCCTTTTTGCTGTAGCTCGGCCATCGCTGTTTCCAGATTGTCGGAGGGTGGCCGGGGCATCGCGTAGTACCGGCCGCTGCCAATGGCTCCTATATAAAACAATTCTGAATTCACTGTATTCTCAATGGCTGATGTCAATAGCGCTTGATTCCGTCACTCCGTGCAAAACGCAGCTTAGTGCCGTCACGCACAATTGAGGTAGTATACCGAAGCCACCCCTTTGCATCGCGTCTGCTCCTGACTGCCGTTCAGCTCAGTCATCGATGAATGCATCGACCTCTGACTGCTGGTGACGACGACATTGGCTAATCCAATCAATAGTAATAACGAGCACGCACAGGGCCTTGCAAAGGGCATTGATTCGGGCTATCGCTGGGTCGTACTTGCGGGAGTCTGGTTGTTGTATTATTGCTTTGGACTGGTCATCTCGTCCATTGCACCGCTGGTTGACACCATTGTTCGCGATTTACAAATCAGCTTGTCAACGATGGGCCGTATATTGGGTGCCTGGCAACTGGTTTATCTGCTTTCTGCTATCCCGATAGGTATTGCGATTGACCGGTTCGGGCTGCGTATCTCACTGACTGTCGCCGCAGTTGTCATCGCCTTGTCTGCGATTCTGCGGGGCATTGCCGTTGACGGAGTAACCTTGTGGTTTGCTGTTGCCGTATTCGGACTGGGTGGTCCACTGATTTCAATCGGTGCCCCGAAAGTGATTGCAAGGTGGTTCGGATCGGCGGAGCGTGGCCTTGCGATGGGCATTTACATGACCGGGCCGGCACTGGGCACCGTTACCTCACTGGCGCTGACCAACAGCGTTTTAATGCCATGGCTTGATAACAACTGGCGTCAGGTTTTCTTTGTTAGTGCTCTGGTGGCTGCTGTCAGCGCTGTCACCTGGCTGATTATCAGCAGCGCGTCGATTAGCCGTCAATCTGAGCTCGATAGTCGCAGAACGGGTGGCTTGCCGGTGTTTTTGAGATTGTTGCGCGTGCCAGTGGTGGTGGCCATTCTGGTGATGAGTATCGGCATTTTTACCTTTAATCATGGACTCGGTAACTGGTTGCCGGAGATATTGCGCAGTGGAGGGATGTCAGCGGTGGATGCCGGGTTCTGGGCTGCCATACCGACGTTAACCGGTGTGGTCAGTTCCTTGTTGATACCAAGACTCGCAACAAAAGAGCGCCGATTTCATATCTTGATATTTCTATTTGTGTGTGCGTTTTTTGCGGTAGTCACTATCGGCTTCGCAGATGCCACCTGGCTGGCAGGCGGCCTGATGCTGCAAGGAGTAGCTCGTGGTGCAATGATGACCATAGCCATTCTCATTCTGATGGAAACTCCTGCAGTGGGCGCTGAGAATATGGGGGTGGCCGGTGGGTTGTTTTTCACGGCCGCAGAGATTGGTGGTGTGCTCGGTCCTGTCGGCATAGGAGCGATAGCAGACAGAACCGGTGGCTTCGATGCCGCGCTGTTTATGTTGTCTGTCGTATGTGTATTGCTGGTTGCAATGGCGTTGCTCGTCAAGTGGCTGGAACAGCGAACGTCAGCAGGTCATGTAAGCCCGTAGTTCCGCACAACCCGGAACTTCCGGTCGGGTATTCTACGTGGTTTGTGCCCGTGGTTTGTGTACGTGGTTCATCTATGAAGCTTACCGCTGCATACTAAAGAGATTCTCCGCAGGCGAATCCGGATGACCAGGCCCACTGGAAATTGAAACCACCAAGATGTCCTGTTACGTCCACGACCTCACCCACGAAATACAAGCCGGGCTGCGTTTTTGATTCCATTGTTTTGGACGACAGATCATCTGTGTGTACACCACCCAACGTGACCTCTGCTGTTTTGTATCCCTCGGTTCCTGCAGGCACCAGTTCCCAGTTATTCAGCTGCTTGCCAATCTCGATGAGTTGGGCGTCGGCGAAGTCAGCCAATGGCTTTTCCCGCAGCGTGGGCCACCAGAGTGATTCCAGTTCAAGCACTAGGTTTTTGGGTAGATTCTGTTGCAACACAGTACGTACCAGGCTTCGGGGTTTGCCGTTTTTTGCTTCGATTAACAAGCGACCGGTGTCCACTGCCGGCAGCAGGTCGACCGTGACAGATTGCCTCGGTACCCAGTAGTTTGATATCTGTAAAACAACAGGTCCGCTCAATCCACGGTGGGTAAATAACAGTGCCTCGGTAAAACTGGTCTTGCCAAAGCGAATCTCGGTGTCGATAGCATTACCCGACAGTCTCGAAAACATTTCCTTTAGCTTGCCATCAAACGTGTAGGGCACCAGACTGGCGCGCAGTGGCAGCACTCTCATGCCAAACTGTTTGGCGATTTCATAGCCAAACGGTGTCGTTCCCATGCTTGGTATTGATAGCCCGCCAGTGGCAACCACCAGCGACGGTGTCGTCATTACACCCTGACTGGTTGTTACCCGATACAGTTGCTCATCAGTATATTCGACGCTGCTGATCTCACACTTAGTCGAAATTTCTGCGCCGACAGATGCACATTCGTCCAGCAGCAGATTGAGTATGTCGCGTGCCTTGTTATCGCAAAACAACTGACCGTGCCTGCGCTCGTGATAGGGGACTTCATGTTCGATGACCTTGCCGATAAAGTCCCAGGCGGTGTAGCGACGCAGCGCTGATTTGGCGAAGTGAGGATTGCTGCATATAAAGTTTTCTTCACTGACGTAGAGGTTGGTGAAGTTACAGCGGCCGCCACCAGACATCAGGATTTTGCGGCCCGCCTTGTTGCTGCGTTCGAGGACACGCATGCGCTTGCCACGCAAACCGGCCTGCCATGCGGTCATAAGGCCGGCTGCACCTGCGCCCAGAACAATGGCATCGTAGTGATTAATCAAGTGGGCTGTTGTCTCGTCAGGTGCCTTGCTGCGTATAATACTGCCTGCTCTTTATAAAGGAAAATGGTTTACAGATGCTGTTTACAAGCGCTGCTTACAAACGCTATTCACAAACGCAATTTACAAACCGCGGGGGCTCTAATGATTACCAGAACACAAAAGTCATCGAATTTGCTGGTCATCATGTCAGATGAGCATCGTAAGGATGCGATGGGTTGCATTGGCCACCCACAGGTTAACACGCCCAATATTGATCGACTCGCAGCGCGTGGTACACGCTTTAACAATGCCTATACCCCGAGCCCGATGTGTGTGCCAACCAGGGCGGCGGTTGCGTGCGGAAATTATATCAATCGCTTAGGCTACTGGGATAGCGCAACACCTTACGACGGTCGACACCGTAGCTGGATGCACCAGCTTCGCGACCAGGGTATTCCCGTCACCTCGATTGGCAAGTTGCATTTTCGCAGCGCTGAAGACGATAACGGCTTCACTGAGGAGTTGCTGCCCATGCATGTTGTTGGCGGTGTTGGATGGGCTGTCGGGCTGTTACGAAAAAATCCACCCGCGTACGAGTCTGCATCAGAACTGGCGGCGGATGTCGGTATTGGAACCAGCTCCTATACTGACTACGATTTGCACATTACAGACGCGGCAACTCGATGGATTGAATCCAGACCAACGGTTGCCTCAGACACCCCATGGGCCGCTTTTGTGTCATTGGTCAGTCCACACTATCCACTCACCTGTCCTGCTGAATATATGCAGATGTATGATCCGGGCTCTATCGATTTACCGGTAGGCTATGAGAATCGTGGCGACCCGACGCATCCTGAATTAAAACAGATACGCCGTTTTTTCGATTACGATGCCTATTTCGATGAATCCACAATGCGAACTGCGAAAGCGGCCTACTACGGCCTTACCAGTTTTATGGACGACTGTATCGGTCGCATTCTCAGTGCGCTGGACAACAGTGGTCAGGCTGAAAATACCGTGGTTATTTATACTTCAGACCATGGTGATATGCTGGGCGATCAGGGCTATTGGACCAAACAGGTGATGTATGAACAATCTGCGGGTGTGCCACTGATTGCTGCAGGACCGGGTTTTAAAGCAGGCCATATGGTGGGTACTGCGGTCTCTTTAACAGATATTGCTGCCACAGCTATGGATATTTGCGGGGCAACTCACGACGAACACAGTGTGTCACTACCCGGACAGTCATTGCGTCTGATTGCCGATGCGCCGGACGATCTGGAGCGCACAGTGCTCAGTGAGTATCATGATGGCGGCTCGACTACGGGTACCTTTATGGTGCGATGGCAACACTGGAAGTATGTACATTATGTTGGTGTTGAGCCGCAGTTGTTTAACCTGTCAAACGATCCGCATGAGTTAGTGAACCTTGCCGCGTCTGCATCCGGTTGTTCCACTATACGATCTGCGCTGCAGGAAGGAGAAAGGCGGCTGCGCAATTTCTGCGACCCCGACGAAGTCAACAATCGTTGCTTTGCCGAACAGGCAAAGCGCATAGAGCAGCTGGGTGGCAGCGAGGCCTGTCGTGATGCGTTTGTATTCAACCATACACCGGTGCCGTCGATCGACCAGCAGCCGGCCCGTGATTGAATGATCTGCGGCTGTCACGATCTTTTAATCTGTTATTAGATCGATTGCGTGTCAGGCCTGCACACGGAATGCATTGTTTGCGTCGGCAACGGCGGTGGTTTTGGGTATACTGAGGCAGCGTTGAAATTCAACATGTCGATCAGTGTTTGTCTGGCATATCATGTCTGCTGGTGTTTTCACAGGAAATTGCCATTTCTAAGCGAATCTATACAGCGTGTCTTGGTACGGAAACCAATTCATTTTCTCCTATCCCGACCGGGCTCGGGCTGTTCGAGCGGACCATGCTGGTGCGCAATGGCGAGTTCGGCAAACAGGTAAATCTGTTTGGCCTGCCGTTGATTGTCTGGCGCGAGCGTGCGGTTGCCATCGGCTGGGAGGTCGTGCAGGGCCTTGCAGCTTTTGCTACACCTGCCGGAGATACCACACGCAGTGCCTATGAGACACTGCGAGATGAAATTCTTTCCGACCTGCAGGCGGCCATGCCGGTCGACGCTGTGCTGCTTAATTTGCACGGCGCGATGGTAGCTGAAGGTTATCCCGATGCCGAAGGCGATTTGCTTGGCCGCGTTCGGCAGATTATCGGGGCAGATATACCGTTGCTGGCTGAGCTCGATCTGCATGGCCATCAGACTCAGGCAAAGCTAGACGCCGCAGACGTGCTGATCTATTTTAAGGAGTATCCGCACGTTGATTCACAAGCGCGGGCTCATGAGGTGTTTGATATCGCACAGCGCATGGTTGAAGACGGTTTGCGGCCCTGTATGGCAATGCACAACTGCAGGATGCTCGGGATATACCCCACTACTCGAGAGCCACTGCAAGGTTTTGTCAGCCATATGAAAGCGGTTGAACAACAAACGGGTATCCTGTCGGTGTCACTGGTACACGGTTTCCCGTGGAGTAACACACCTGATATAGGCACTCGTGTCGTGGTGGTCACCGAATCGGATCAGGTGCTGGCGGAAATAACAGCGAGCCAGCTCGGCCGCTGGGTATGGGAACACCGGCAGCAGATCGTCGCACCTTTTTGTTCACTTGATGAGGCACTTGATACTGTCGTTGCAGCAGATTCGAACAAAACGCCAGACAAAAAGCCATTTGTGCTGGCGGATATGGCCGACAACACGGGTCTGGGTGCCGCCGGTGATTCAACCTTTGTGATTGCCCGCTTACTGGCGCGGGGTATTGGTGGTGTTGCTGTGGCACCCCTGTGGGATCCTGTTGCGGTGACAATAGCCTTTGATGCCGGACTCGGTGCCACGCTCAATATGCGAATTGGCGGAAAGCTGGGCGAATCATCGGGAGACCCTCTGGATTTGCAGGTAACGGTAATGGGGCTGGCGCGTGATGCCATGCAACCGTTTGGCGGAGGCTCTGCCAAACTGGGTGATGTTGCCTGGCTTCGTGTCGGAGATGCACGGGAAGGCAACGCTTCAGCCCGTGCCAATTCAGACAACAGCAATGTAGACAACAGCAATGCCATTGATATCATTATAAACACAGAGCGCGTGCAGGCGTTTGATCCGGCTTGCTTCTCTGTTGCAGGTTTGGATCCGATGATGCCGCGTGCGCTGGTGGTAAAATCAACACAACATTTCTATGCAGGCTTTGCCCCGATAGCACAGGAAGTCCTGTATGTAGCCACGCCCGGTTGTGGCCCGATGAAGTTTGCCGACATAGAGCACTCGCTGGTAACCGCTGATCTATGGCCGCGACTGGCTGATCCGCATAACGTCTAACCGCTCGCGACGACTGGCTTTTTACTTGTAAAAGAGCATGCTTTGTAAAGTACGGAACTATGAAATCAAACAACATATTGGATGCCGATGATTTTGCGAATAACCCGGGTTAGTTGGCATGGCCACCGCGCAGCTACGCGGAGCGTATATACAACGGACATCTCGTCAGTCGAAGCAGATGCAACTTTATACAGGTACTATGATGATAAGCTGCGAAAATCATGATTATATAGAGATCGCGTGCATGTACAGGTATCCTGTCAAACTAACGCTCAATTCCGGTGCGCTTATCGAAGGGGTGGCAGTTGATACTCAACGCAACGAGTCAAAAGAAGAATGCATTGCGCTCAAGAGCGAGGACGGAGACAGGTTGCTCGTTGTCCTGGAAGATATAGTAAAACTGCAAGTGTCTGTGAAAAATCCACACTTCAGTGAAGTCTTATTTTAAATAGCCGGGTGTTAACAATACCGCATAATGCAGTGGAATAAAGCGGTCGAATAAAGCAGCCAAAAAAGGACAATCATGACGGACAATCGAAAAATATTGATCGCTGAGTTAATGGCGCGTGACGGTTGTGAGCGGCAAGTGCGATCGATTCTCGCAGAATACGCCGTCGATGTCAGGGCTGAGCCGGGTAATCAGATCTTCGACTGCTATCAGACACAGGAGGAATCACGACGCTTCGTCGTGTACGAAATATACGACGATGAAGCGGCCTTCCAGGCGCATTTGTCCGCGCCAAAGAATGCGGAGATCAACCGTCGTCTCTCGTCTGTGACTGAAGGTGGCTCCTCACTCACGTTTTTGACTCCATTCACCTGATGATAAGTCGCAGGAGGGACGTGCCGTTATGGTAAACCTCCGCAAAGCAATACTCGAGACATTCAAACCTGAAAGAGAAGGTCAGCATTGCATGTTCTGTAGAAGTCCAGTGCAGGGTAATCAGCACCGGGGTATGAGGAATATTCTTTACAAATAAAAACACCGGCCAGAGCCGGTGTTTTTATTTACATCATTGTGGTGTCAGTTGCCTAAGAGACTCGATCCCGAGCTCGTCTGCGCAGTCGCGCCAGCAAACCACCGGGTATACCCAGTAGAAGCAATGTCCACGTTTCCATCGAACCAATGCCGTTCAGGCCGGTTCGAATAGTTACATCTTCATCTGTGGGTTGCCCGGTGTCACCTGTACCGTTGCCGCCGGTATCGCCGTCACCACCAGTGTCACCGCCGGTATCTCCGTCCCCATCGGTATCTCCACCGGTATCGCCACCAGTATCGCCGCCGGTGTCGCCACCAGTATCGCCGCCGGTGTCGCCACCAGTATCGCCGCCGGTGTCACCACCAGTATCGCCGCCGGTAGTGCCTCCATCAGAATCTTCAGAATCCAGAAAGTCCGGAATGCCATCGTTGTCCGAGTCAGCTACGCCTTCCTCTTCATCTGACACGCCGTCGTCGTCGCTGTCTGTATCGAGGAAGTTCGGTGTCGAGTCACCATCAGTGTCTTCGCCCCCTTCGGTCGCGTCTGGCACACCATCACCGTCGCTGTCATCGTCCAGAAAATTTGGCACGCCGTCCTCGTCAGGATCTGTTTGTCCCTCCAGGGCATCATCTATCGAGTCGTCGTCACTGTCGGTGTCGATGTAATCAGAGGTGCCGTCTGAGTCGGTGTCGATGTCGCCCTCTATCGAATCGAGGATGCCATCTTCATCCGAGTCGGTATCGCGAAAGTTGTCTATCCCGTCATCGTCACTATCCAGGGTGCCTTCCACAGAATCGTCAATGCCATCGTCATCTGAATCCATGTCCAGATAATCGGCTGTGCCATCACTGTCGGTATCTGTTTCACCTTCAATGTCGTCACCTATACCGTCGTCATCTGAATCAGTGTCGAGGAAGTCAGGTGTACCGTCACCGTCTGAATCAGAAACTCCCTCGATTTGATCAGGAATACCGTCGTCGTCGGAATCTGTGTCTTCACTGTCCGGTAAGCCATCGCCGTCAGTGTCTTCAGACCCTTCAATCATATTACAAATGCCGTCCTTGTCGTCATCACCAGTGGCGCAAGTCTGCATAGCAAGTGAGTTATAGGCAAAAAACGGCGGGTCCGAAGTCTCGGGTAACTCAACTCTGATCTTACGAGCGCTTTCGATTTGCTGGACCGTCAGTCCGAATTCACTGAGTTCTATGCCAAAACCTTCTATCGACTGGGGCGAGGCAACTCTGCGCTCGTCGTTTGGCAATGCCGTGTCAAAGCGATCATTGAGATTATTCGCAATGCTCGGATGGGCGTTTTCGGACGATGAAACTGTGTCGCCCATTGGGTTGTTACTGGCATCCAGCAAGGTAAAGCTGACCTCACCTGAGCCACCAACAGCGGAGTTGAAGAAGACGAAATCCACCAGGCCATCACCAATATGACTAGTGTCGATCATATCGAAGTAAAATTCGACAGTGGCTTCCAGGTTGTTGGCAAAGGTAGAGAGTCCCAGACCATTGATGCCGTCAGTGATATATTGCGTAATATCGTTGTCTACGATGGGATGCAATGGGCCGGCAAAGGTACTTACATCACCGTCGTCATTTGCACCCTGACCCGCAGCATCGGCCAGCACCGGCAGCGGCATAAACGCTCTGTATTCACCAGGAGTGAAATCAATACCGTTGGAAATCAGCGCTGCATCGTCCACACCGGTGGAAATGGTCACTCCGTTCGCGGTAAATGATGTCATGCTGTGCATAGAATCCGCAGCAACCGGAGACAGGGCGGAATCGGATGACTGCCAGAACCCGCCGAAATCTGAGGTCAGTCCGGTTATAGAGAACTCTGCCTGCGCGGTGGAAACACAGACAACGCACGCTGCGAGGGTTGTGGTTACACGAATTTTTGTTTGCATTGATAATCCAGGTTAAATGTCTGCTATGACAACTTCGTTAAAGAAAGCCTGCGTTTGTTTATAGCAAAGGATCGCGAAAATACTAAGCGATAGTCGTAGATGAAAAGTGTGGTAGCCGAAAACCACCGGCATTGCACTCGGGATGGAAGCCTGTTGGAGTCAAGCGAGCAGCCTCAATATTCGCAGGTAAACGGGGCGATGATTGAGTGTGATTCAACGGCAGAAAAGGCCGACCATTGTCGTTACGATGCGCGACACGGATCGGCAGTCATCGCCCGGGCTAAGCAGGTAAATCCGGGTTCGCCGGACAACCGAATGGCAAGGGCCCATGGCGCAACCCGCAGCGCAAAAGGACGGACGCTGCGCTTCACAATGACGCTGATACATCGCAAACTCCAAATTTCAGACCAAAAACAGTGCGTGCTACACAGCAAACCCTTTGCCAGTTTTAACTCCATTTGAAATAGAATGTTACAAGGCAGTACTGAAATCAGCAAAAGTGCAGAAGAATTGGTAACGCTGTGCGTCTGATTTTGAAATGGACAAAGAACTGACAAATGGTGCGTTAATCAATGTCGAAGCGTGAAGAAACGTCTGATAAGCCATCCTATTCCGATAATAAGGGTAGAACTCGATGGCACCGTAACGATGAGGTAGCTGCTGTGGTTAAGCAATTGGGTGAGTATTTAATCATTGGTGGTTACCCGCAGAACCATGCAAAGCGATACGGCCAGCTGGCTCATACGATATCGCGCATGCCGGAATTGATTGATACTCTGGATGACAACAAACAACTCGGCAGCATTGCCGGTGTGGGTGGCATCATTACCAGCTACATTGAGGAAATAGTTCGTACGGGAACAACGAGCAAGTTTAAGGATGATCAGTACGGCGAGCCACCACCGCTGAGCGTCCTCGAGCTCACGGCGATTAATAATCTGGGTGCCATGACTGCCCGCATGCTCTATCAGGATCATGGCATAGACAGTATGAAATCACTGTGCAAGGCACTGGCAGAGGGCACGCTTGCCGACATCAATGGCATAGGGCCAAAAATGATTGAAACGATTGCCATACAGTGTGGCAAACAGTGAGCAACAGGCGTTGAATCAACGAGCTGCCGCATCGAGCAGGCGATCAATTTCTTTGTGAATGCCAATAAAATCGATAACACGTTGCTCTACTTTCTGCGCAAAGCTGGCTTCGCTGCAGGTGTCATGCCCTTCCAGTAGTGTCAACGGTCCAAAGTCCAGACTGATGCCGGGCCAGTGTGCTACGCGACTCTTTATCGCAAGGCGAAACTCATCGGCAAACTGGCGTGATGCCAGTTTATAGCCGGGTAATTTTCGAAGTTGTTTTGAGTGAATGGTGTAGGCAAACCGCTTTTGACTGATAAGTGCCGGAGATACCCAGAGCGCGAAAAATATGCCGATGGTGGATTCTCTGTTCGGATCAAAACGATTGGTCCAGTTTGGTTTTGCGAGGTACAGCACTTCAGAGTCATCCATGTATTGCAACTGCTGACACAGCAAGCCATGCTGTTGCAGATTGATGTCCGCGCAGCGTGCCGATGTAAACCTTTCTTCCTGCTGTTTTAGTATCGCGCGATATTTTTCCATGGCAAAGGTCCTTTGGTTTTTTCTAATTCCGTTATTTCGTTTTCATACGCTCCAGTTCACTGATACGTAAATTGGTGTGCCGGGTTTTGCACTGTGCGACCAGCATCGGATAAAAAGGCTTGTCTGCAATACGCTTGTTTTCGGCTGCACACTGGTTGTCGCGATAGGACTCAAACGCGCTTTGAGCATCAATGAAATGTTCGGCGTTGCCATAGGCAGCGATATATTGATCTAGCATTGAATTGTACACTTTAGCCAGATTGACTTTTGATTGACGAAAATCTCCAGCGGCACAATAGTTTTTACCTTCCTGCGGTAAATTGCTGCGTTCTCCACACTCCCAGGTTTTTGCAGCAGTGGAGGCTGCCGGTGCAACAACGAGTAGAATCACCAGTGCAGTAGTAAATGCAAAAGTACCGAATCGGATCAACAGGCTATCTGGTCGTATCATATTTTATATATCCTGCTATAGAGTATCGCCGTCAATTAATCGGGCGGGTACCGCAATGACATCACTGGTCGCTTCCTGTCTTAATTTTCTTACCAGCATTTCCGAAGACAGCCTGCCAATTTCGCGGAAGGGTACCGCCGTAGTCGTGAGTTGTTCGGTAAGAATCGATGCGGCCTCATGACCACCCCAGCCGGCAATGCCCAGATCCTGCGGTACGCTTATGCCTTTGCGCTGACACCACGATAATCCACCGATTGCCATGGTATCGTCCTGAAAGTAGATCATATCTATGTTGTGCTTTTGGTTAAGCATGTTCTCGGTGCCGTAATAGCCTGCGTAAAAGCCGGGTGTGTCGTTGAGTTTTTCCTCCTGCACGATGGTGCCACCGCCGTCGGTAAAACTTCTGGTAAAACCATTAAACCGTTCTATGCCACCCAGATCCCAGTCGCGCGTGGCGCCGAGTAATGCGGCTCTTTTATAGCCTTTTTCTATCGAATGCCGACCCATTTCAAACCCTGAATCGAATTCGTTAAAGCCGACCGACATATCGAGCGGACTGGTATTAAGATTCCAGAATTCAACGACTGGTATCCCGGTGTCGCGCAACAGGTTAAGTGTGCCATTGCTGTGTTGTTTACTCGACAGCAGTGCGCCTGCCGGTCGCCACGATAGAATGCTTTTCAACCACAATTCCTCATCTTCGGCCATTAAATTGTGGCTGCCGATCATGGTTTGAAAACCCAGTTTCTGAAACGTACGATCAACGCTTTCAAGCACCTGTCCATAGAAGTGGCTGGTCAAACGCGGTACACAAACACCGACCAGCGTAGAGGTATTGCCCGGACCAAAAGCGGCGGCCAGTCGATTGGGTAGGTAGCCGGATTTCTCGACTTCCGCCATAACCTTTTGACGGGTTGCCTCTGAAAAACCATCAGCATCACGTAGTACGCGAGACACTGTCATCTTTGACACACCTGCTGCCTCGGCAATCTGGCTCAGATTGGACGGTTGTTTTTTTTGGTTTTTTTCTTTCATTCCGGTTTTCAGAAAGAGAAGCCGTCATCGGCCGACACGCAAAACTCCCACAACACTAACATTACTTTTTTGCTGCTGGAACTTGTATCTTTGCTCCGAGTCTATTAGGTTACGTTATCGGTAACGTAATTCATCAATTATTTTTACCTGGTAGATTTTTCGGAGGACGCTTGTCACATTCAGGGGGGTTGTTTTTCGACCGAGTGTCGAAAAACTTCGGCGGTACACAAGCACTGCGCAGTGTGTCATTGCACATTGAGCGCGGCGAGATAGTCGCTCTGCTCGGTGAGAACGGTGCTGGCAAATCCACCCTGATAAAAACGCTGGGTGGACTGCATATTCCGGACGAAGGCAGAGTGCTGATTGACGGTGCCGAGTACCTGCACAAGCCCGGCAAAATTGTCTCGGGTCCACAGGTGGCCTTTATTCATCAGGACCTGGGCCTGATAGAGTGGATGAGCATTGCCGAGAATATCGCGCTGGCGGTGGGCTTCCCGAAATCGCGGGGGTTGATCTCGTGGCGCGAAAGCGAAGAGATCGCCCGACAGGCACTGCAACTGGTGGACAGTGATTTTGATCCTACCACTCGCATCTCTTCATTGAGTCGCACTGAAAAATCACTGGTTGCTATTGCCAGAGCACTGGTCGTCGAATGTGATTTCCTGGTGCTCGACGAACCCACTGCCAGTTTGCCGGCCGATGAGGTGGAACGACTGTTTAATGCACTCAGACCGCTCAGAGAAAAAGGCGTCGGGATGATCTATGTGTCGCATCGACTCGACGAGATTTTTCAGATTGCTGACCGGGTTGCCGTTCTGCGCGACGGAGAAATGGTTGGCGTCAGAGACATCAAACATACCAATCCGGAAGAACTCGTCACACTGATTGTCGGGCAAAAAGCGCGTGAGATAGCAAAGCCTCCGCTGGGCAAGATTGCACCGCAGGTGCAAGGTGCAGGAGCGGGTGCATTGAGCGCTGTTGCATCGGACTCACAGGCAGCTGCGGCAAATGACCCGACAGTACTGCGCATCCAGAATATGCAAACCCCGCGGGTTGAGCATCTGGATTTGTCACTGCACTATGGTGAAATGCTTGGACTGGTTGGGTTGCGAGGGGCCGGGCATGAGGACATAGGACGCGCGCTATTCGGGCTCACAGAAAACACTGCCACTGTGTGGCTCGAGGGTACGCAGGTTCAGTTGTCCTCCCCCGCGCTTGCGATCGATCTTGGCGTTGGTTTTCTTGCCGGAGATCGAATAGTCGAGTCGGTGGCACCGGCGCTGTCCATCTGCGAAAACACGTTTTTAAACCCGCTTGTGCGGGGGCGTCGGCTAATGGAGTTACGACGCGCTGGTCGAGAGCTTGAAAATGCCAGGCACCTTGGTGACCTCGTCGGCTTGAGCCCGAATGATCCAACCCTTCCTATAGAAGCGCTGTCCGGTGGCAATCAACAAAAAGTTGTTGTCGGGCGCTGGCTTGAAACCGGTCGAAAAATACTGATAGCGGAAGACCCGACTGCCGGTGTTGATGTCGGAGCCAAGGCGGAAATCTATAAGCTGCTGTTCGATGCAACACAATCCGGCATGGGTGTGCTGGTGGTATCAACCGACTTTGAAGAGGTGGCAAATATTTGCCATCGCGCACTGGTATTCAGCAGAGGACACTGTGTTGCTGAATTAAGCGGAGTCGACCTCTCAACCGAGACTCTTATACAGGAGGCCTCTGCACGCGAGGCCCGTGAACCAACAGTGGCCAGCCATGCAATCGATTGAATCAAACGCCCTCGAGCCTACCCGTGCCGAAATGACCAGGCTCACATTGCTGCAAAAAGCAGGGCGATTGTTGCCTGTGTACGGCCTGGTCATTCTGACGATATTTTTAATTGTTCTGTTTTCTATATTGTTGCCAAAAACATTTCCTACCATGCTCAATTTACGAGCGATACTGTCAGACAAATCAATTATTGCGCTTTTAAGCCTCGCGGCCATGGTACCAATGGCTGCGGGTCGAATAGATCTGACGGTAGGTTATGGCATTGTGATTTGGCATATCCTCGCTATCTCATTGCAAACGATGTTCGGTGTACCGTGGCCTATAGCCGTAATCGTAGTGCTGTTGCTCGGTGCAATAGTGGGGTTTTTAAACGGGCTACTGGTTGAAGTGGCAAAAATAGACAGCTTTATCGCGACTCTTGGAACCGGAACTATTTTGTACGCACTGGCGTTATGGCATACCGGTGGTCGACAAATGGTAGGCGTGCTGCCAGACGGTTTCTACGCCATTAACGGCACTTTTGTTATGGGGCTGCCGATCACTGCGTACTATATATTCGCCATTACTATCACCATGTGGCTGATCCTCGAATACACACCGGTGGGGCGTTACCTCTATGCAATTGGCGCTAATCCGAGAGCCGCTGAACTGAATGGTATTCCAACACGTAAATTTGTTGTAGGCGCCTTTGTAACGTCCGGGCTGATGACAGCACTCGCCGGTGTGCTGCTCGCTTCAAAACTTCGCATTGGGCAGGCCAGTGTCGGACTCGAATTTCTGCTACCTGCACTGGTGGGCGCCTTCCTTGGGTCCACGACGATAAAACCGGGTCGGGTCAATGTGTGGGGGACAATAGTCGGTGTTGCCATTCTGGCTGTGGGTATATCCGGCATTCAACAATTTGGTGGCTCATTTTGGGTAGAGCCCATGTTCAATGGTGTCACTTTACTGGTGGCCATTGGTATTGCAGGTTATGCGCAGCGAAGAAAAGGTGCTGCGAAAAAATAGACCGGCAACTGCACAGTAACAATACGCAACAACACAGTAACTACGATTGGAGAAACCATGATTACAAGAACACGTATCAATGCTCTGGCCAGCGGAATTGCAGCGGCCTTTGTTATCGGTCAGGCCACTGCCGCAACCGAATTCGATGGACCGACCAGTGGTCCGGTGGCAGCAGAGGACAAGACCATTGTCGTGCTGGCCGCGGACATGAAGAACGGCGGCGTTCTGGGTGTCACAAATGGTGTGGAAGAAGCCGCTGGAAAAATTGGCTGGGAAGTAAGGGTATTGGATGGAGCGGGCTCCGTGCAGGGTCGCACCGCGGCCTTTGGTCAGGCCATAGCGCTTCAGCCTGACGGTATCATCATCAATGGCTTTGACGCGGTCGAGCAGCAGGCAGCGCTGGATCAGGTAGCTGACGCAAACATCCCGATGGTGTCATGGCACTCAGGGCCAAAGATTGGCTGCGAAGCACCAGGTGGCATATTCGCTAATGTTTCAACCGATGCGATGACGGTTTCTGAAGAGGCAGCCAGCTGGGCGGTGAAAGATGCGAATGGCAAGCCGGGTGTCGTTATCTTTACTGACTCAACCTATCAAATCGCTATCGACAAAGCCGACCGCATCAAGGAAACGGTAGAGCAAATGGGTGGCACGGTGCTCGAGTATGTAGACACACCCATCGCAGATACCTCCAGCCGCATGGGTCCGCTGACCACCAGCCTGCTGCAAAAGTACGGCAGTGAATGGACGCATGCACTGGCCATCAATGATATCTATTTTGACTTTATGGGCCCGGCGCTGGCCGCAGCGGGTATCGATGGCAGTGGCTCACCGAAGGCAGTTGCCGCCGGCGATGGTTCCGAGTCTGCCTTTCAACGTATCAAGACCAGCCAGTATCAATCTATAACTGTGGCGGAGCCATTGAACCTGCAGGGATGGCAACTGGTTGATGAGTTAAACCGCGCTATTTCGGGTGAGGAATGTTCCGGCTATATCACCGCACCTGCGGTTGTCAACAAAGACGGTGCCTCGGCGATGGGAGACAGCCCGATTTTTGATCCGGACAACGGATACCGTGAAGCGTACGCAAAAATTTGGGGTAAGTAGTAAGTAACTACCTGCATAACCATCAGCCGGGTAAAAAGTGTTCCAGCGCTGATAGAGCGCTGGAAACTACCTGAAAATGTTATCGGTAACAATACCATCTATACCGTGTTTGTAGATCAGAGTCTGTATAGCCTTCAAACCAGCACGCTGATTGTATTGCGCAGTAGTATCATGTAGTACCAATAGAGTTCAGCTGGCGAGTTGCCAGTCGGGTAGCGGTCGACAGGAGAAAAAATGGACAATAACCACACACATGACGACGCTCAGCCTGTCGTCAAAATGAGAGGTATCTCCAAGCGTTTTGGCGGGGTGGTCGCTTTGGACAGTGTCGATCTCGATGCCTTCAACGGAGAAGTTCTGGCCATCGTCGGAGACAACGGCGCGGGAAAATCCACCCTGATAAAAATTCTGACCGGTGTCTATCAGCCAACCGATGGAACGATAGAACTGGACGGCAAACATTTCGAAATGTCGAGCCACGCCGACGCTATCGACGCGGGCATTGATGCGGTATATCAGAACCTTGCAATCGCCGATCACCTGACCCCGGCTGAAAATCTGTTTCTCGGCTCCGAACTTACCCGGTCCGTGTTGGGCATTAAAGTGCTCGACAACAAACGGATGAAGCAGGAAGCCATACGAACTCTGCGCGATCGGCTGGGTGTCGAGCTCAAGAGTATGGATGTGGCAACCGAGAGTCTGTCGGGCGGTCAGCGCCAGGCGGTTGCCATTGCACGTGCAGTGCGCCATGACAATCTGCGTGTGCTGGTCATGGATGAACCGACCGCAGCACTTGGTCCACAGGAAACTGCGCGCACCTTACAGCTAATCAAGGCACTGCGCGATCAGGGCCTGGCGGTGATCGTCATCTCCCACTCGCTGGATGATGTGTTTGAAATTTCTGATCGGATACATGTGCAGCGACGAGGGCGTTGTGTCGGCGTAGTGAAGACTGCAACAACCAATAATGAAGAGGTGCTTAGCATGATTGTTGGCACCAGCACTATTACCCATACTGCAGCCTGAAGGAAAAACAATGTCTGGTGGCGATTCCAACTCTGTGGTGCAGGCCAGGGGTATTGGTCAACGACTTGAGCCCTATATCAGTTTTATAGGCCCTATGGCTATGATACTGGCCATTCTCTTGTTCATGGGCATAGTTGAACCGGCGCGTTATTTCCGCGCGTCAAACCTGAATCAAATTCTGCTCGATGCGGCTCTCTATATGCCGATGGCAATGGCGATGACTTTCGTCATTACGCAGCGCGGCATCGATTTGTCCATCGGATCAGTGGCTGCGCTGTCTGCCATCGTGATGGCGTTTCTAATTAAGCAATACGGCTTCCCGGCGCCCATCGCTGCACTGATAGCGCTGGCGCTTGGCGCATTGATGGGGCTGGTGAATGGACTTGTGATAACTCGCCTTAAGGTACCTGATCTGATCGGCACACTGGCGATGGACCTTGTCTATCGTGGCTTTGCACTGGTCATCGCGAAAGGGCTGGTGCTGGCCAGATTTCCCGATCTGATAACCGAAATTGGTCGCGGGCAGTCGCTGATATTTCTGCCGACGCCAGTGGTCATCGGGCTGATTACCCTGGTGGCTGGCTACTACATTTTAAAGACAACGCATTTTGGCAGGTACACGATTTCTATCGGCTCAAACCCTGAAGCATCAGACATGACTGGCATTGATGTGGATCGTCATCGTATCTATGCCTATGTATTGATGGGTACGATGGCGGCGCTGGCCGGTATCATGTTAACCGGTAAGCTAAACGCAATACAGGCGACATCAGCGCCTTATTTTAACCTGCATGTCATTGCGGCAGTGGTGGTCGGCGGCACATCGCTGTTTGGCGGCCGTGCCTCTATCGTTGGCTCTCTGGCCGGTGTCCTGTTGTTATCCATGATGATCAATGCACTGGTCACACTTCGAATTGGCTTCTTCTGGCAGTCCGTTGCATCCGGCGTCGTGATTATATTCTCTGTTGCCCTGTATACGTGGCTGCAAAAGAAGGATCGTGATGGTGGGGCAGGTATCGCCAGTCTGTTTGCCAACAATACGCAGTCGAAAACTTTCCGGCTGGCGGCCATTGTCATCGGTACCCTCGTCGCACTGTTGCTACTGGGTGCCTTGCTTGCGGGCGATGTCAAGCCCAGTGGCTAATACAACAGAACAAACACTGACTTTTCTGTCCCAAGTGATGATGGAAAAACTTTCGACGATTGGCAGCTGACAGATAGCGCGGCCAATCATAATCACCCGTGAAACCTGTGAGGAACACAATGAACAAAACCCTGAAGATTACGATGATCGCCGCTGCTATGGCAGCAGGGACAGTGCTGCATGCGCAAACGCTGCCACTGAAGGAGTTACCTGGTATAGACGAGCGCGATCACTGGCTGCCCGATGAAGTCAATCAGGATGGTGCACTGGAGGCGTTGCAAAATTCAACTGCGGAAGCGGCAAAGCCTTTCACCGGGGAACTGGAGAAACCTTTGCAAATTGCCTTGATTTATCCATCGGCAGATACCTCGGATTTTTGGGCCCGAAACTATCTTGCGCTGACGAAGCGTTTGGAAGAACTTGAAATTCCATTTGAGGCGACCGAGTTTGCCAGTCGACAGATTGAACATTCGCTGCAAGCGACGTATTCGTCACAGGTAGATCAGGACTCGGATATCTATGATTTTGTCATCTTTGGGCCTTCAGAGCTGGCAATTCAGGGAGACAACATCGAGAAGCTGGCGAAGAATGACGATCTCACTACATTTGTATGGGCGTTTCACACGCCGTTGAAGTATTTCGAAAAACAACCGGCAGGCTGGTTCGACTTTTCATCGGCCTATGGAGCACAGAGAATATGTGACTACATGGTCGAGCGATTGGGCAAGGACGTCACCTATGCAATGAACCGTGGCATACCCGGCATCACTGATGACCAGCGTTCCGGTGATTTTAAAAATTGCGTGGAAGAGAAAGGCAACTGGAAGGTAGCATACGAACACTACGGTGAGTACCAGCGCGAAGGTGGCTTCGAAGGTACACAGCTGATATTGCAAGCGTATCCGGAAGCCAAGGTAATTCACAACGCCAATACGGCGATGTCGATGGGTTCGGTTGAGGCACAAAAAGCCATAGGAAAAGAAAAAGAGATCTTTTCAACTGGCTGGGGTGGAACCGGTCTTGAGCTTGAGGCTATCCGCAACGGTGAGCTCGACGCCACACCGATGCGTATGGGCGACGATGTAGGGGCGGCCACAGCAGAGGCGATCAAGGCGCACCTCGAAGGTCGTGCCGATGAATTGCCACTGGTCTTTTTGGGTCGAATTTCCATCGCGCACGACAACATGAAAGTTGAAGAAATCGATGCGCTTGAAAAAGAGGCATTTCGCTTTTCGGGCGTAGATGCACTAAAGCGCTAACGTGTAACCGAGGGTAGAAGATCGCGGCGCTCCCTGTGAGCGCCGTTTTTTCTACCGACTTATTTGCTGATAGATCTGTTCCAGCTTCAAACCTTTCTGTTCGTTGAGCGATTTAACATACTGAATACGACCGACCAGATGCGCCCTGAAATTCGGGTGCCCCTGACGATTTTGACTGCTCAGCCCATACCTTTTACAGTTTGTCAGGATGGCCTTTAGCGTATCAAAGTACTTTCGATCGACATTGGTTTTGCTGTTAACCACGATTCCGGTCACACGTTGTTTTTGGTGAGGTTTTTTGATGCGGGTTTTCTTGTAGTTAAGGCTTAGTCCCTCTTCCATGCATATCTTGCCAATCAGTGGCTCGAGGAATCGCCAGTCGCGATGTGTATTGCCTGACATCGCTATATCGTCGGCATAGCGGGAGTAGTCCAGCGCAAAGCGATGAGCCAGGCCGGTCAGCCTCTGATCCAGTCGATGCATGGCGGCGTTGGCCAATGCAGGTGAAGCGGGAGCACCCTGCGGTAAATGTCGTTGCCTGAGCCGCTCTCTTTGTGCTGTATCAAACAACCGCAACTGTGCCGGCTCCAGGCGAACGCTATGGGTACACAGTGAGGTCAGGCGGATGCTTACGGACTCCGGATAGCCCAAGCGATTAAATACCGCTTTAACCATCGACCAGTCGATTGATTGAAAGCAATCGGCAATATCATATAAACACAGGTATCTTTTTTGGGTGTGTATCGATGCGTGGGAAAGACACCCCCTGTCTATGCAGAAGCCATGTACGGCCGGGTGTGTTTCCCGTGTGCTCAGGATTTCATCATAAATCCTACGCTGTAACCGTTTCAATGTAGCCTTGGGCTTTTCAATCAATCGCATTCTGCCATCGCGTTTTTCCAGCAGTTGATAGCGGTAGTGATTGAGGCTATCTGGTGTCGACGGGCTATGCCGCCAGCCAGTCGAAAACCAGTCGAGTTGTGTCTGTGTTACCTCCAGCCAGTCGGCCAGATCCCCGATCGTATCGATTGCAGGCTGCCGGCTGTTTGCCTGCGCTGTAAACGCCGGACTGTCGAGATTGAAGCGTGTGATTTTTGGTGCTGATGAGCCACGTCTCAACCAGCTTCGCACCAGCCTGGATGACAGCAACCAGGATGTGATGGCACGTTGGGAAGGTTTTGCCGGATACCGTATCAACAGTTCGTTTATGAGAGTGTCGCAGTTATCAGGCAAGTTATCGACGCATTCGATGGTAATGCCGAGTAGCGTAACGTAGTGCCAGTCGACCTGAAAATACCACATTGCCAACTGTTTGCTAAAGAAAAGGTGGTTTGACACTGTATGACCGCTGGTTTAGTGCTGTTTTGATCCCTGTTTTTTTAATCCCTGTTTATTAATCACAGGAGGCATCTGCAGACGGGTGCGGCATCCTGCTCATGGTATCGCATGAACAGATCTGCACGAAGTGCAGTGGCGTTCCTGCAACGAAATGTACGCAATGCACTACCCTGGGGTAACCCCTGAGCCCGGCGACAGCTAACTGCACCGGTAGAACCAGGATGCCGCTGCCAGACACTATTTGCAAAGACGCTTAAAATCAAGCACCGATTTACAGTGCTGTGCAATCATACTGTATCTGCAGTTAAGACTATCCGTTCAGAGACAGGCAGTAATTCGTACTGGCTATCCTGCGAACACAGTCCCTACCGTACATTCTGAAGTCTGTTCTCCGTGCGAAACCAGTGTGACACGACGATAAATTGCTGTAGAAGTGTCGTCAAAACCCTGAAGGTGCGTAAATAGTGGATGCATAGTGGATGCATAGTGGATGCGTGTTGGATGCGTGGTGGTGACTACAAAGGTAAAGTGGATATGTACGAAGCATAGTGGAAGGTGATCAGATATATAGATTCCGGGCCCTCTGGATGCCTAATGCCAATAATTAATTTATGCTGGCATATCATTGAGACTGGCTTTGTAAAACATCGCTAATGCGTGTCCAGGTCTGTGAGCGGCAGATAAACGCTACACAGCCCTTGACGACCAGTTTTCCGGTAGCAGTGAGTTTCATTCTGGATCTGTAGGTTTTATTTTTGTCCGGTGCCCAGATAGTTCCGCCGGTGTAGGTGCCCGGCGACTTTTCTTTCATTCCGGCAATCATCTGTTTGCCGAGATGTTCGTAGTCGGTGACGACTGCGCCATCGCCATCGATCGCATTCACTATCGTGCCGCATATTTTGTCGCCACAGAGTTCTATCTGAACATGTGCACGCCCACCGGTGTCTGAAGCCTCGGTTTGCCATTTACCAATGACCGCTGCATCAGTGGCTAAAACCACATGAACCAGAGACATCGATGCGACAAAAAAACCGATAACAATGGTGTTCCTCATTATGTTTCTTACCTGTTGACCAGCACGCAGTATAAACCAGGTAAAAAAAAACGACGATGATAAACCAAAAGGTAATAATCGCCGGGGTGGCATAGGCGGGCTGTTACTGGCGCTCACATTGGGTCAGATCGGCGTATGCTGTGTAGTGCTGGATGTCTGACTGATTACCCGGTCATTAACGCCCGGTTTTACCTGCATTTCACAAGACGATTGATTAACCTGACTGTCTGTCCGCAAAGCTTAACGATCTGCCGGGAACACATTTGTATTGCCAGGTTTAACCTGTGGCTGACAAAGAAATGACTGGGTCAATTAAGTGACGCTTTGATCCATCGGCATACATTCGCTATCGCCAAGATCCATACCAAAGCAACCAGGTCGATATTCAATCGGCATCTTCCTGTTTTAACCCCGTAAATCCTTTTGCAACTATTAAGTAACATCGCGCGGCAGCCGTCTTTATAAGGAGAGTACAAACGGAGCTTTTTTATGGTTTGTGTGAAGGAATGATGTTTTAGAACGAGCAGATCTGCATCCATGGCTAGATTCAAAAACCAGGCCGCTGCAAAGCTAAAAGATGGCGATCTACCGGCACAGCCGGCAACAGCTATCGCACACCCCACAAAGCAAGCCACTTTTATAGAACGCCTTGAGGACCGGCTGTTGTACTCGGCTGATGTAATGTCACTGCCGCTGGATTCGCAGGAAAATCTTCCAACTGATTACAACGCTGCTGACGACTGGTCCGGCAACGTTGCGAGGGATTCCGTTGCAGGTTCGGATAATGTGCTGGACGCCGATCGCTACCAGACACTGGATGTTTCACTGATCGATGAAAGTGATTTATCTGAACATCCGTTTGTCGTCAGCGACGCGACTGTAGAAAACCCGGCAGGGATCGCCGTAAAAGACAGCGTAGGAAACGATCTGGTAAAACCAGCGGTAGACCCCGTTGTAGATGCAGCGGTAGACCCCGCGGTAAACCCCGCGGTAAACCCCGCGGCGAACGATAAGATATTCAGCGATGAATTATCGATTATCAATCCCTACAGTGATTCTCTGATAGTCTCAGAAACCGCTGGTAGCAGTATCGTAGCTGCTACCGACTCATCCACACAGTCGTTAGTCGACGTGCAAAGCCGTGTCTCTGATCCCGACATTCCAGCGCTTGCCGACAACACTTTGAATGCGTCGGAGCTGTCCGAAGAAATCGATCCTTCCGACAACAATGTGCTGCCGCCGCCATTGTTCCTTGCTGATGATACAGTGCTGTCAGCGCTTGAGCCCCACGCGTTACTATACAGTGTAGGAGACGGTGCTGTCGCTATCAGTGACTCAGTCGTTGTCAATAGCGATACAGTTTCTGTCGCGACTGTGCAAATCACCGGTAATTTCAATAGTGCTGAAGACGCATTGTTGTTTACAGACACCGCCGTTATCAACGGAAGTTTCAACTCCGCGAGCGGCATCCTGACACTGATCGGAACAGGTAACTCATCCGTCTGGCAATCTGCATTGCGCAGTGTCGAATACCAAAATAGCAGCAACATTCCCGATAAGTCTGAACGCACTGTAGAGATTACACTCAACACCGGTCAGGCAGATGCCACGAGCGCCAGTCGAGCAATTTTAATTAATACGACCGGACCAACCGACATCGGCCCGGGTCTCGCAATCAACGTAGATGGTGGTAACGGTGCATTTTTTCAAGCAGATGATGGTGGTGCTTTACTAGGCGGACTGACATCAGTTACAGCGGAGGTTATTTACTCCGTCGATAATCACAATTCATCGCTCAGCCCATTACTTTCCTATTTTACTCCGGACAGCGCCGACACGTTTGTCATACAAGTTAGAGACAATGGAAGGCTGCATATCGAAGTGATGAGAGCGGATTTTGTGACTGACCCAATACCGCAATTACTGGATGACACGCGCCATAGTGTTGCTGTGTCATGGGAATCCGCTGGTGGATATTTAAAAATCTATGTTGATGGAACGTTTGTGCAGGCAATCAACGACTTTGCGACGGGCGAGGTGCTGGCGGCTGATGGTGTACTTACAACCGGACTGGAACAGGATTCATCAGGAGGGAGCTTTAATCCTAACGAAGTATTGTCCGGCACACTCTACGATATTCGTCTGTGGAACGAGGTTCGAACTGTCGAGGAAATATCGGCTAATCACGACCACCGGCTACACACGGGCAATTTACCAGACACGCTCATCGCAAACTGGCAGTTCGACGGATTCTCCGGCGATGATAAAGTTGTTGATGTTGTCGGCGGCAATAACCTGTCCGCCGGCATGAGCACTGAACCGGGCTTCTCACCAAGTATACCCGAGGAGTTGAGTGTCATTGAGGGTGCTGCAAACGGAACCGTCATCGGTGCGGTTATCAGCAGCGAACCAACTGGTGGCGAGGATCTGATCACAGATGGTGGATTTACCACAACTGGCGACACATCTTTTATGCTCTATACCAGCGGAAACAGCGTTGGCGAGGGCTGGGTGGTTACCGCTGGCAGTGTTGACATTAATCCAGACAGGCCGCAGTCACCTCTGGGGGGCGTAGCGCTGAGTCTGGTTGGTGCTGAACCAGGTACGATTAGCCAGACTGTCAGCACTGAGCCGGGTAAATCATACACATTAAAATTCGCACTAAGCGGTGAATTTAACTCCGTATCAGAATACGATGTGCAGTATGTGATAGACGGGGTCGCTGCAAGCACGACAGTGACCAGACCCGACCAGTGGGCATTGGATAATTTGTTGTGGACACGGCAACACAGTACTTTTACTGCCACATCCGATAGCACAGACATCAGCTTCGAGGCGCTGACACGTGATGGCTTCAGGGGACCGTTGCTCAGTGATGTGCAGCTGATTGAAGTTGACCCCGACATTGCCACGGTATTGGCACTCAACCCGCAGCTGACCTACGACGCTGGTACTCACAAGTTCTACCAGATTGACACTAACCATGTTGACTGGGTCACCGCTCAGGCAAATTCTGTTGCCCGTGAACTGAACGGAGTCAGCGGCCGATTGGTGGTGGTGCGAGATGCCTATGAAAACAGTGTTGTTCAGGGTCTGGCCCAGTCGGTTGGCGAAAATGTATTTATCGGCGCAACGGATCAAACCACCGAAGGGGAGTGGCGCTGGCACACTGGCACCGAGGACGGTGATCTGCTGTGGTCAGGGAACTACATTAATGGTTCCGCACCGAACGGCGCGTACAGCAACTGGCGTTTCTTTGAACCTAACAATTCTCATACCGCCGGTGAGCACTACGCTGTTATGCTCCGCAGTCACAGTGACGGCGTGTGGAGCGACAACCATCTGCAGCAGCAAGAAGCGTCAATCACTGAATGGGATGCGAACACGGTTCTTGCCAGTCGAACCTATAGTATAGAGTCTGATCCCCATGGGGCACTCAGTATTGATTCTCGGTCTGGTGAGTTGATCGTCGTTAATAGTGCAGCAATTGACTTTGAGGCAAGTCCAACGTACGACATCGTAGTGCGTGTAACCAATGCTGTTGGTGATTACTACGAGGAAGCGATTTCAATACCGATTATAAATGATGGTACGCCTGAAATTGTGAACCTTGAATCAGACGCCATCGAATACATCGAAAACGGTGCTGCAGTCGTTGTAACAGACACGCTGTCGATCAGTGATGGAGACAGTACTAACATACAGTCTGCTATCGTATCACTGACAGGTCCGGTTAATGCCGACGACAGGTTGATCTTTACGGACTATGGTCCGTTCAGCAGTTCGTACAACAGCAGCACCGGGCAACTGTCGATTGACGGAGACGCCAGCCTGGCCGACTGGGAGACGGCGTTACGCACAATCACCTACCAGAATGTCAGCGACGCACCACCGACGTCGCCGCGACAAATTCAATTTAGCATTGGTGACGGCAATGAATGGTCCGTTGTTGCAAGCCGCACGCTCAATATAACGGCTATAAACGATTCACCGTCGCTTGCCAACGGTACATTCCCTGAAACTGGCGAAGACGAAGTAACAGAAGGTCTCACAGTCAACGATATTTTTGCCGGCAAATTTTCTGACCCGGACGGCGTCTTTACCGGGATCGCTGTGGTTGACGCCGCTAATGGCAACGAAGGCAGCTGGGAGTATTCGGTTGACAGCGGCACCACCTGGAGTGATATCGACGACGGTGTATCACCAGCACAAGCGCTGTTGCTTGATGTCGATACACGACTGAGGTTTGCAGCGGAAGCGGACTACTTCGGTCTGACGCCGTCATTGAGCGTGCATGGCGTTGATGACAGCTATACCGGATCTTACACATCGAACGGTCTTGAAGCAGTGGGTGATGTGTCGACACACGAATCGTCCAGCGCCCATTCAGCGAGCATTGCATCCGTTCAATCGTGGGTGTACCCGGATGGGCCGACGGATGCGTCAGGTGGCGTATCTATTAATAACGACGCAGGCAACGATGTTTTCCTGGTCGCTGATAACGGTGGCAATCTGCTGGGCGGTCTGGACGCCCTTACCGTGGAAGTTCAGTTTTCGATTGATTCGCCATCGGTGGTATTAAATCCGCTTTTATCCTATGCCATTGACGACAAGAGTAATGAGTTATTGCTGCTCATCAACAGCGTGGGAACGCTGGCAATGCACGTCGATGGTAGCCGCGTCGAGGCAACCGGGCTCTATCCGGAACTGCTCAACGGTGACAAGCACAGCGTGTCGGTTAGCTGGAGTTCCCTGCATGGACGAGTGGCTTTCTACGTTAACGGTACCCTGGTCGATAGTACATCAGGAATCAGCACTGGCCATGTATTGCAGGCAGGTGGTGAGCTGGTTCTCGGCCAGGAACAGGACAGCATGCTCGGGGGCTTCCAGGCTAATCAGGTGATAAGCGGTACCTACTATGATGTTCGGTTGTGGAATGAAGTGCGCACAGAAGCAGAAATAGCCGGAAATCACCAGCACAAGCTCTACACTGATACCCCGAGTGCAACCCCGGGTGCGACACTGATCGCTAACTGGCAAATGGATGGTTTTACCGCATCGGGAGAGGTGCTGGATGTTGTTGCAGGCAACAATTTAAGTGTGGGGCGTGCCAGCGGTGAGGGTTTTACTACAGGTAATGCAACTGCAGAAATTCAAGTGTTTGAGAACGCTGTCAACGGCACTGTCGCGGGCGTTATCGTACCCGCTGTCCCGGTGATAGATGATCTGGTTCAGGATGGCAGTTTTACCAGCGACAACAGATCTTCAATGTATGTCTATAGCGCTGGCGAAACTATCGGTGACGCGAATGGCCACTGGCTGGTGGAAAATGGTGAGGTTGGGCTGGCAGGTAACTGGGCAGACTCCCCTTTGGGCGGCAACGCCATTGATCTGGACGGCAATGCTCCAGGTGCTATCAGCCAGACACTGAGCACGGTTCCCGGTAAAACCTATGTGGTCAATTTCACCATGACAGGTAACTTTAATCAGGGGCCTGATAGCAAATCCCTTTCACTCAGCGCCACCAGCGCACTTTCCTCCTCCAGTGAAACATTCACAGTCGACAGGCTAGACGGGTGGTCTGATGATAACCTGTTGTGGAGCCAACGCAGTATGCTATTCACGGCAAGTGCCGAGTCTACTACCCTGAAATTTCAGTCATTGTCAGACCCCGGCAACAAATTTGGCCCGGCGATAGGCGATGTACAGGTAACTGAACTGTCCAGTAGTATCGCGGATATACTGGCTGCTGACTCAGCGTTATCCTACAATGCCGACACCGACAAGTTTTACAAGTTCGTACCATCATTTGACATGTGGCAGAACGCCCAGGCTGCGGCCAGTGCTTCAACGTTAAACTCACAGCCTGGTCGTCTGGTGACGATTAACTCGGCTGCCGAAAACGAGTTTGTGTTCAAGATAT
>CAYMVV010000009.1:0-8484 GCA_964393885.1 uncultured Granulosicoccaceae bacterium
TTTTCTTTTGCGAATATCAATAAGTATTAGTCGCAAGAATAAAATTTACTGTGAAAACAAATCTCTGCGCGATATGCTCGCCATTCCATGAATAATCCGGGTTAACCTCTACGCTCTCCAACCCTTTGACTGCGAACATGCTGACTACCTCTGAAATTAGAAATCGTTTTCTCAAATATTTTGAAGAAAATGGCCATGAGATTGTGCCATCAAGTCCTCTGGTGCCTGGCAATGACGCGACCTTGCTATTCACCAACGCGGGTATGGTGCAGTTCAAGGATCTGTTCCTTGGCCAGGAAAAGCGTAGCTATCTTCGTGCAACGACCTCGCAGCGTTGTGTGCGAGCCGGGGGCAAGCACAACGATTTAGAGAACGTTGGTTACACCGCTCGACACCATACCTTTTTTGAGATGCTGGGCAATTTCAGCTTTGGAGATTATTTCAAAGAGGATGCTATTTACTATGCGTGGGAGTTTTTAACAGACAACCTCGGATTGCCAGCTGACAAGTTGTGGGTGACGGTCTTCGAAGAAGATGATGAGGCCTATGACTTGTGGGCGAAGAAGATCGGGGTTCCCGAAGATCGAATTGCCCGGATTGGAGCGAAGGACAATTTTTGGCAAATGGGTGATACCGGTCCCTGTGGACCCTGCTCGGAGATTTTTTATGATCATGGACCCGATGTATGGGGCGGACCTCCGGGTACACCGGAGGAAGACGGTGATCGCTATATCGAGATCTGGAATCTCGTATTCATGCAATATGATCGCTCCGCAGATGGCACATTAACACCACTGCCCAAGCCCAGTGTTGACACCGGTATGGGGCTTGAGCGTATCGCCGCTGTATTGCAGCATGTGCACAATAATTACGACATTGATCTGTTCAGTGGTTTGCTGGATGCGGTAAAAAAAGTGACCGGCACCGCTGACGATACGAGCCCGTCCTTGAAAGTGATTGCAGATCACATTCGCTCCTGCGCGTTTATGATCGTCGACGGCGTGTTGCCTTCCAATGAAGGTCGTGGCTATGTTCTGAGAAGAATCATCAGGCGCGCCGCTCGGCACGGCCACAAGCTCGGGGCGAGTGAACCGTTCTTTCACAAACTGGTCGCACCGCTGGTTGATCAGATGGGGGAGGCCTATCCCGAGTTGGTGCAAGCCAGTGAACGGGTCGATGCGGCCTTGCTGGCGGAAGAGTTGCGCTTTGCTGAAACCCTGAGCCAGGGTATGAAAATATTGCAGGACAATATAGCAGAGATGAATGGCGACACGGTACCCGGTGGCGTCGTATTCAAACTCTATGACACCTATGGTTTTCCACTGGATCTCACAGCCGATATAGCGCGGGAACAAGGGTTGAAAATTGATGAGGCCGGGTTTGAAGTGCAAATGGAAGCACAGCGAGCGCGAGCACGAGCGGCCAGTCAGTTCAGTGCCTCAGGCGAGCTGGCAATCAGCGTCAACAGCAGTACGACGTTTAGTGGCTATGAGTTGTCGCAGGACAATGG
The DNA here is from genome assembly GCA_964393885.1 of uncultured Granulosicoccaceae bacterium. Lineage (GTDB taxonomy): Bacteria > Pseudomonadota > Gammaproteobacteria > Granulosicoccales > Granulosicoccaceae. Next base: position 1,511 of record CAYMVV010000009.1, read on the forward strand.
TGTGATCAGCGAGCTGTTTATAGATGGCCAGCCAGTAGATAAGCTGGAAAGCAGTATGTTGTCAGAAGACACCGTCGCTGTGGTTGTGCTCGACAACACACCGTTTTATGCAGAGTCTGGTGGTCAGGTAGGCGATACCGGTATGCTCAGAGGATCGTCTGGTGCCGAGTTTGCGGTTGCTGATACGCAAAAAAATGCCAACGCTATTCTGCATATTGGTCGTCTGCTCAGTGGATCGATCAAAATTGGTGACAGCATCAATGCCGAAGTTGAAAAGCCTCGACGCGATGCCACGGTCAGAAATCATTCGGCAACGCACTTACTACATGCTTCATTGCGCACTACTCTTGGCGATCATGTGCAACAAAAAGGATCTTTGGTAACGCCTGCCTACCTGCGTTTTGATTTTTCTCATGGCGAACCGGTATCGCAATCACAGTTAATGGAAATAGAAACCTGGGTTAATGAACAGGTACGTTCTAACCATCAATCAAACACTGAAGAAATGGCCATGGATGATGCAATCGATAAAGGCGCGACGGCGCTTTTTGGAGAAAAATATGGAGAGCGTGTGCGGGTAGTAGAACTGGGCGAGCATTCTATAGAGCTATGTGGAGGTACTCATGTTAAAGCGAGCGGAGACATCGGTGCATTTCGTGTAACTGGCGAAACTGGAGTGGCTGCGGGTGTGCGACGGGTGGAAGCGGTAACGGGTGCCGCCGCAGTTGAGTTTACTGTCAATGAGCATATCCAGCTTGCAGAAATAGCCGGAACCCTGAAAACATCTGTCGACAAGGTTGGGTCACGTGTTATTCAACTGACTGAGCAGAACCGAGAGCTGAACCGTGAGCTGGATCGATTGAAATCACAGTTAGCTTCAAGCACCGGGGACTCTCTCCTGTCGGAGGCGGTAGAAATTGGTGGTATCAAGGTGCTGGCTGTTGAAATCGACAACGCAGATGCAAAGGCATTGCGAGATTCGGTAGATAAAATGAAAGACAAGCTGGGCACAGCAGCTGTTGTGCTTGCGGCAAAGCAAGACGGTAAGGTCAGATTGATTGCGGGTGTGAGCAAAGATGCGACCGATCGCATCAGAGCGGGAGATCTGGTCAATCACGTTGCAACGCAAGTTGGCGGCAAAGGCGGTGGACGACCTGACCTGGCTCAGGCTGGAGGCACACAACCCGGCAATCTGTCGGTTGCACTCGACTCCGTACCCGACTGGATCACGATGCAGCTAGAAAAATCATGAGTCTGATTGTACAAAAGTATGGTGGTACATCTGTCGGCACTACCGAGCGCATTAAGGCTGTCGCCGAACGTGTAAAGAAAAATGTGGATGCAGGCCATCAGGTAGCCGTTGTGGTCTCGGCGATGTCCGGTGAAACCAATCGCTTAATTGCGCTGGCATCGGAGATGAGTGATCGTCCTCTGCCCGGAGAGATGGATGTACTGGTCTCAACGGGTGAGCAGGTGACCATGGCGCTTTTGTGTATGGCCTTAAAGGAACTGGGGCAGCAGGCGCGGTCGTACACAGGTGCCCAGGCCGGTATTGTCACAGATGACTCGCACAATAAGGCACGCATCACTGATATCGATACCGATGCGGTAATGGCAGACCTGAACAATGGCTCGGTGGCTGTGATTGCCGGGTTCCAGGGGGTCAGTCAGCAAGGACGTGTAACCACACTGGGGCGAGGTGGTTCGGATACTTCTGCAGTTGCAATGGCGGCAGCGCTGAAAGCTGATGAATGCCAGATCTACACTGACGTGGACGGAGTCTATACAACCGATCCTCGGGTGGTTCCCAATGCGCGCAAGATGTCTCGTATCACCTTTGAGGAGATGCTCGAGATGGCCAGCCTTGGTTCCAAGGTGCTGCAGATCAGGGCAGTGGAATTCGCTGGTAAATACAATGTGAATTTACGGGTGCTCTCATCGTTTAAGGACGGCGAGGGCACGCTTATTACAATTGATGAGGACGACCCTGTGGAACAGGCTTTAATTTCCGGAATTGCGTTCAATCGCGATGAAGCGCAGGTCACTGTGCTGGGGGTGCCGGACAAACCGGGTATTGCCTATCAGATACTCGGACCTGTTGCTGATGCCAATATTGAAGTTGATATGATTGTGCAAAACATATCTGGCGACAACGTGACGGATTTTACGTTCACGGTAAACAGGATTGACTTCGACCGAACGATGGAAATCTGCAAAGCCCGTGCGTCTGAGCTTGGCGCAGTCGACGTCAGTGGCAGGACTGACATCGCGAAAGTTTCTGTTGTTGGTGTTGGTATGAGATCGCATGCCGGGATCGCGAGCAAAATGTTTTCTGCTCTGGCTGACGAGGCAATTAACATCTTAATGATTTCCACATCAGAAATAAAAATTTCGGTGGTGGTAGACGAAAAATACCTTGAGTTGGGCGTTAGAACGTTGCACGACGTTTTTGAATTAGCCAAGTCATGAAAGTACTGTTTTAATACGCGTCCAGTGGGTTTGTGCACTGTAAAATCCTGTAAACCATATCTGTTCTGGCGGTAAATCCGGCAACTTCGGAGTATAGTTATGGTCTCAGGTTACGTCTCGCTGTTTTTTGGAATGAAATCCGATGCGGAGATCCGCTAGGCACAGAAAAATTATGGAGCAATTATGTTAATACTGACTCGACGCGTAGGTGAGACACTAATGATTGGTGACGAGGTGACCGTAACAGTCCTCGGCGTCAAGGGTAACCAGGTAAGAATCGGTGTAAACGCACCCAAAGAGATTGCCGTACACAGGGAAGAGATATACGAGCGTATCAAGCGCGAGCAGCAAACTGCTTTTGCTGCGGCACCCGTAGCTGATGCAGCCGAAGAATCAGAAGAGCAGGGTGAGAGAGCGGAATCAAAGTCGGATAACATTGGTAACGCTTGAAACTAAACACTCACGATGAGCCACACTCACATTAAGACCCCTCACGGTATGCAGCGCTCACGGTAACGGACCAGGGGCCTGTCAGACTGGCTTATGGATTGCGGTAGACACTGCCAAGTCAAATCCCTGACACACGTCAGGGAGAATTTTTTTTAATACTTCCTATCATTTCAGTTGACTTTATCCTGGTTCGGGATAAGCTTCTACGATATCGATTCCGACGGAGAGATGGCCGAGCGGCTGAAGGCGCTCCCCTGCTAAGGGAGTATGGGGTTTATAGCTCCATCGAGGGTTCGAATCCCTCTCTCTCCGCCACTTCTACTCACCCCACTGCTCTGGATACTTACGCGGTGGTAGTGATGCTCGGTGGCTAGCGGCTATACCTACTCTGGTTCTGTGAAGACCCTGTTCTGCTGACGGAACAATCACCTGCAACGCAAACAACTCCTTGTCGAGAGTCCGCAGTCGAGATTCCGCAAATGCGAAGGTCTGTCAGCGTTTTAAATTTTGTGTTTAAAGTACCCGGCAGATCCTGCAAGATTAAATTACTACATACCTTGACCGCGACTATCATTGACTTCATAATTGCGCGCTCGGTGCGCCCGTAGCTCAGCTGGATAGAGTACCTGGCTACGAACCAGGCGGTCGGAGGTTCGAATCCTTCCGGGCGCGCCATTTCTATTCCCACCCATCGCACTCATCTACCTGCCAGGTCTACTAGCTGTCACCCCTGCCAGGTCTACTACTTGCCACCCCTGTCAACCGATCGGCAACTGAAAAACCTTGTGGTCGAATCCGGATTAGAAGTCCGGATATTCAGACCAATACAGGCGTCGCATCAGCGGTACTGTTGGCATATTCTTGATGGGATCGAGGGCTACAATAGCGTTTACTGACCAGGTGTCCTCTTCGCCGGAGTCAGGGTCGCTGTGACGATCAATTATCACTGATACGGTACCAGCGATGCCGGGTTGTTTTATATCCTGGTAACGCTCTTTAGGATCGGCGCTCTCATTGGCTGGCGATGCATCGAACAAATTGACAATGTAGGCTCTGTTACCGCCTGCAACGGGATGGCAAATGTCTGTTGTTTGACCAACTGCAGCAGGGACGTAAGTCGCGAATACGATCTGGTTGTTGATGGTGGCAGAGGTACCAAGTACTTTTTCACCGTTGCCATCAAGTTCAAGTCTCCATCCGTACGAATTTTGCAATGCGACTGTTGCCTCCAGTGATACTTCGTCATTAGCGCTTTTCACATCGTTGGCAGTAGCGTCAAAGAGGTCATCCAGGCTGATCGGACGATAGCTGGCTGGCTGAGAGCCTGTAGCGGGTGTGTCGATTACACCATAACCTTCAGGTGCGCTGTGAATATCCGCTTGTTTAATCATATAGAAATGATCGTCCACAGTTCTGCCCAGTGGATGTGTTCGATTTCCCGAACCAATGGCTACTGACAGATAGATGTCGCCTTCTTCCTCGATTAGCGATAAATCCGGAGGGTAGAAGAAGCGTCGGTTGTTCTCGCTCTTCGCGTCGGCAAGGTCGGCGATTACCCCACCAGTGATTAATTGCGTTGCGCTACCACCGTTGTTGCTGACATCGAAACGCCAAATCTGGCCTCCCATATCGCCGATGTAAATTTGATCAGCCAGTCCGTCGCCGTTGACATCAAGGACTCGCGGGTCAGAGGGCATGCTGTACATCATTTGCGAATAATCAGAGTTGCTGTCTGAACTCGCTTTCCATAGTAGCGAGCCGTCCAGGGCATCAACGATAAACAAAGTGTTTCCTACCTTGTCCGCAGTTCTACTGGTTGCTGTATCCTGTGTAGTGTCATAGCCGCCGCCGAAAATTAAGACGTCTCGGTTCTGATCATCCAGTTTTATTTTTGTTTTCACAGGTTTTGACCACGTCTGGCCCAACTCGGCGAAATCTGTTCCCTGTCCACCGCTAATTGTCCATAAGTATTTAGGGTTGCTTTTTTCTGTTACATCAAGTGCATAGTAGTTCTTCCCCCCTCGGCGCATACCCGCATAAAGGTAAGCCTGGTCCGAGCCGGAATCGACTATATCGTTTCTGTTCTTGTCATCTATCCAAAGCGTTAGAGCACCATCCAGGCCGTAGGGTCTGACAGTGCCTGGTGAGTTCTGATAAAACGTTGGAAGATTGCCTAACAACTCGGGCGGTATGAAGGCAAACAGCTCCTTGCCATCTTCACTGTTAAAAGCGTGAAGATACCCTTCGTTTGTTCCAACAAAAACTACTGAATCGGGATCGGTGGAAGTGCCCCCATAGGTCAGAATTGTCGGGCTGGAGTGCATTGGATCACCCATTTGATTGCGGGTGTCTGAAGTGGAGCCATCGGCGTCTTCGTCATCGACATCGACACCCCTTGCCCATGCCAGTACGGTGGCAAGCTCATCTCCCTGAGCATTGATCCAGGTGCCAAGGGTGGCGGCGTTATCTTCGTGTACCAGGTTTCTTGCGTCGGTCAGATAATTGGTGCCATCACCGGTGTAGGTAGCAACTATGCGTGTCGCTATGTCGAGTTGACTTGCTGCACCACCGCTTGTGATCATGTTACCGTCCGGCGATTCGCTCCAGTAGCTATGAGAGTTATCTTTAAAAATCCCGGTACTGGTATCGAGAACACTGACACCGTTCTGATCTCGAATGGTCGGAGGTTTGCCAGAGAAGTTGTAGCGTTTGAGGTTACCAGGCCATCTTACGGACGTGGTGGGTTGGAACAGTGCCAGATAAGTATCATCTCGATGAGACAAGCGACTAAATTGATCAATTGTGACTGCCGGTGACACGAATGTGGTTGCGGTATCAAACGCTGAACTCACAATTGATTCGAACGCTGCCAGCAACTGGTCAGTGGTAGCCACTGAGTAGTATCCACCGCCACCAGCTGAAGCAATGTTGTCAAGCCACGGCAAATCCAGGTTTAAACCGATGGTGTGCGTGGTGATGTTATCCACACCTCGAACTCCCGGGTAGTGGTCATTGTCTTTCATATATTGCGCAAGTTCGATTCCGCAGTTACCGTTATTGCGATTATTTCCAGCATCATTAGCGCAGTTGCTGTCAATATAGTTACCAATCGCCGGCCAGCTCGAACTGGCACTGCCACCAGACGGGTTGCCATCGGTCAGTAGTACGATGTGGTTGCTCTGGCACTGCTCTACAGCGGGTGGCCCCGAGCTTGATATACCACTCATTTCTATTGGTGGTTCGCCGCGAAAATAGCGCATCCCTTCGAACAGTGCTGACTGAGTTGGTGTTCCCCCGCGTGCAGTGGTTGCATTGATGTTCTCAATAAGCGAGCCTTTAGACTCGGCAACCGGATTGATTTCATTGAGTAATCTAAATTCTGCTTCTCTGGTCGTATAGGATATAAGGCCTGCGTTGAACCTGTCAGCTGATTCGATCAAGGTTGTGAGTGCCTCCTTCAAACGATCGAGTCGTGTGCGCCACTTTTGGTCCAGATAGTTTTGTACCTGTGTGATTTCATCGTCGCTTAAATATCGGTCATAGACAATCAACTCGGCCAATTCGTGATCTTTCGTATTGTGACCGATATAAACTCCGCCTGATGTTGCGCTGGCGATTGCGCCGCTATCAATAGCTTCGACAACACTATTGTTGAGACTTATGCCGTTCTCATTTCCTGCCACGGTTTTATAGGCGGTAAGTTGAGTGATTGCACCGACGTCTATCTGAGTATCTTTGATAATCGAGCGCTGGTTACCAGAGTTACCCGCGTCCCAATACCAGAATCCGTTCTTGGACCACGGGGTGTGGAAACTAACGCGGCTGTTTTTATCGGTGTCGCTGCCGTTGAAACTTAGAAAAAAGTTATCGCTGGATGAATTTTCCCGCAGTACTGCAAAAATGGTCGCTTCGTCCATCGTGCCGCCAAACACATCCGGCCCCTGCATAATGTCGTCAGTAAATCGTACGGTTATGCGCTCGTTCATAGAGCCCAAAGTCGCCGACGTTCCGGTGAGATGGTTATTTTGTCCTGATTTGTCGCGCCATTGCGTGAT
>CAYMVV010000009.1:8584-94792 GCA_964393885.1 uncultured Granulosicoccaceae bacterium
CCGACGTTCCGGTGAGATGGTTATTTTGTCCTGATTTGTCGCGCCATTGCGTGATTGGACCACCATAGGTATCCGCACTACCAAGCGGGTTTCCGTTGCCATCGATCAGTGTCGACGTATCATTGGCGTCCAGCCAAAGTACATTGTCCGCAATATCCGGAAGCCCTGTGTCGTCAGTCTTGTCCATTGAGCCTGAGACATCGACGATAAACATTACGTTGGGCGGGTGAGATTCAGTGCTGAAGTAAATTTCGGTATCATCAGCGGCGGTGGTGCCGATGAAAAAGGTGCCTAGTGCGGCTGCCAGCAACGCGCTTTTTTGTAAATCAGTCAAGATCTCTTGCCAAGCGATCCATCTGTGCATTGTTTTTTTCTCAACTGTTGCGTACTTACTATCAAATTACGGTGGGGTACCTGTCCTTTGGTTTTACTACTGTGACACCCGGGATAAAAGCAATGTCCAGGCCTGACCTGTTGCGTATCGTCTTTAACGTCTGGTTAGCAGCAGCTCTGTCGCAACTGTGTCGAAGCGGTTTGGCACTGATACACTTTTTTTCGATTGTTATTGCGGATGTTATTGCGGATCATAAGAAGATAATTTGGGGCAAGGCAGTGGATAGAGAGTCTGGTGTTAAGTCAGGGTAAAGCCGTTGCCGGTTTGTTGTATTTGCACACGCCCGGAAGTCTGCGCACAGAAGCGCCACTGCTGCGAATGCGCATCGCCAGTAGGCTTCTATCGATCAGTTGCGCCGCCTTTGAACAACTACGTGTTGTCCGGGCCTGGCATTCAAGTGTTGTTAAGTAACATTGCAATTTCTGAAGGTCAGGTTGATGCGCGGATTGCGGACTTTTGCAGCCTTCGGAAGGCTGTGCTGCCAGCTCAATTGTACATCGCCAAGCATAAGCAACAGGCTGCCGTTATGCAGAAGCACCTCGTGCTTTTCTTTTTTCGTGTTCTTGTCTCTCAGCACAAATCGGCGACTCGCGCCGAGGCTCAAAGACGCGATCTGTGGTTGTGGGCCAAGCGATTTTTCATCATCACTGTGCCATCCCATATTGTCACTGCCGTCGCGATAGAGGTTTACCAGCGCACTGTTTAACGTTAACTGCGACGCCGTCTCAATCTCCTGTTTCAGGGTGAGTAGTTCTGATGTCCAGTCATTGGCAGCGAAAGAGGTTCCAGAGTAGGTATAGCCAGAGTCCCCGTACCACGCGTTTAAACGGGGTATTGGAATGCGTTTTCCAAACATCTGAATCTTCGATTGTTCCCAGGCGCATGCCTGCATACAGTGGTCAAACAAATGGTCTGCTCTTGCACTGCTGATAAATGATTCGAAATAGTGCAATCGTGAAGTGGCATCCAGCTCAATGACCTCGTAGTGACCAGTGATCATGACAGTTGTCGCGAGTGTTGGTTATTATTTACTGCGATCACAGGCAGATCATAGCTGCTCCTGCAGCTGCAGAAGCGCGTCAGAACAGTTCGCATTAACAATGCAGTCGGCCAGGTCGTCGGCCCGTGTCCAGCCCTGGTTGATTAACGCGATTGGAATGTTCAGCTCCTTCGCAGCACGACAAAAACGGTAGCCCGAGAATACGGTCAGCGAGGTGCCCAGGCAAATCAACAGTGAGGATTTTTTTAATTGATCCATACAATACTCAACCCGTTCAGATGGTACGTTTTCTCCAAAAAACACAACGTCGGGTTTTAGTGTTCCATCACAGTGGGGGCAAGCAGACACGTTAAATGTGGTCAGTAGCTCGTCGAGGTTGGTGGCGGCCGCGTCACCGTCCGGTCCAATGGTTGTGCCCTGTACCTCGATTTGCGAATTTGCCGATAGCAACATGGTTTGGACTACCTGCCGTGACACCTTGCTACTGCACTGCAGACAAATTACCGATTGCAGATTGCCATGCAAATCCACCACGTGTCGACTGTCGGCGCGCTGATGGAGGTTGTCGACGTTTTGCGTGATTATGCACTGGGTCAGGCGCTTTTTTTCAAGAAGCGTGATCGTGTGGTGCGTAGCATTGGGTTTGGCTGAGTGAATTCGCTGCCATCCCAACATGCTGCGCAACCAGTATCGCTTCCTGATATCCTCTTTGTTGTAGAAATCTGCAGCTTGTACCGGCTTGCTATGAATCCAGTTGCCGTCCTCGTCTCTGTACGCCGGTATTCCGGAGTCAGTGCTGATACCCGCACCCGTCAGGATAAGTGCCGGACGGCGTGTTGCGAGTAGCTCGCCCAGTTGCGCAATTCCTGCTATTTGTGCTGTCAAAACAACGATCCTGTGGACAATACAGAGTTAATTAATGAGGGTCTGGCCCGGACGATAGATCCATGCCTGACTGGTCCATCCAGGCTTGTGGCTCCAACCAGAGATTCGCTATTCAAGGAATATACAGCCCGTGAGCAATAACCCAACATCTGCCGTGCTGATGATCGGTAATGAATTACTGAGCGGTCGGACACAGGACATCAACCTTAAGACAATCGCTGAGCGCCTCGGGTCTATCGGTGTGCAGGTCTGCGAAGCCAGAGTCGTTGCAGACGACAGCACCGCAATAGTAGACGCAATCAATACGTTACGAACCACTTACGATTATGTGTTTACAACGGGTGGTATCGGGCCAACTCATGACGATATTACCGCTCAGTGTGTGGCGGATGCGTTTGGCAAGCCTCTTCTGCAGCATCCTCAGGCTGCGAAGTTATTGCGGGACTACTTCAAAAGCCGGGGTCATGAGGCCAATGCTGCGAGAATGCGCATGGCAAACGTGCCCGAGGGCGGTACGCTGATCGATAATCCGGTGTCGGTAGCGCCGGGCTTTGTGGTCGAGAATGTCCACGTAATGGCAGGTGTGCCAAAAATTATGCAGGCGATGCTGGAAAATATCCTGCCGACGCTTACGCGTGGAATGATGCTGTCCAGTGTGTCAGTCATTTGCGATCTGGGTGAAGGAACCATTTCCGCCTCTTTTGAAACCTTGCAGCAAAAGTACGGTGAGTCTGTAGATTTTGGAAGCTATCCGGGAAAGTCAGGAGTAGCAGGCAGGCTCACGCTGATCGCTCGCGGGGCAGACCCTGACAAGGTAAAAGAGGCTGGCAACGAGATCGACGCGATGGTCAGATCACTGGGTGGCAATGTGATCGAAGCCGGTTAAGGCCCCGTTATCCCTGGCTTACAGTTAGATACTGTTGCGTCGCGGCGATTTTCGCCGTTGCGGTTGTCGGCAACTGCCGCAATCGGAGTTATTTAAATCCCGGTATTACTGCGTCACAGTCGACCGCTGAGGATTCTGTGCTGGTGTCTTGTTCGCTGGTGAGAAAATCAATTACTCGGTCTCTTGCACAGGCATGTTGATACCAGACTGAATGTCCTGCGCCAGCCATGGTTTCCACCGAGACATTGCTAAAATAGCTTGCGGTATTTTCTATGTCTTCAACACTGATTACCGGGTCCAGCCCACCGGCTAAAATTAATGTTCTGGTGTCAGTTTGCAAGGTCGGAATTGCCGTGGGTTCCTCGCCGACTCCCCACACGGCGCAGAGTTTCTTTTGCGACACCATCAGCAGTCGCGAGGCGTGTGACAGCGTGTTGTAGAATCCGGGACGCGATGCAACATACTGGTCTTCAAGTGTTTGGCGTTCCTTACAGTGTACCGTCATATTTAAACCGTCCGCGTAGGTATCGTCGGTAGCCTGGTACCAGAAAGTTTCAGTAAAGCCATTGAGTGCCTGAGTCAGACCATTGTGCAGGTCAGTGATTACCCGTGGTAATTCACTGATGTGCTCGTTGTAGTACACCGCGGTGCCGAGTATCGATAGTACAGTCGTATGGTCTGCAACAACGGTTTTGGCAGTGGCAATGTCGCTTTCGTCGTACACCCTGATTTTAATCAGGAACGGTTCTGCGGCAGCCGAGGCCAGTATGTCGTCGAGCTTTTTCGATAAGTCAGGATAACGGTGGGCACAATTGCGTTCGGCGGCACAACGGTTAATCGATTCGGCAATGGCGCTTTGTGTCCTTTCCCAGGTGATCGGATGTTGGTAATGCAAGGGTACAGGGGAGTCGAGTACGATCCGATCAAACGCATCGGGCTGCAACGATTGCATCGCCTGCGCAATAGTCGTTGCATAGGATGTGGCAATCGTGAACCACTTTGAGTAATCCAGTTCCCGCATGATAGCCAGAAAATCCAGGGCTGATTGTTTCGTGTCGAAATGCTGTATGTCGATATGCTCTCGCCGCAACCGGTTGCGACACTCGGTAATCGCCGTCTGATACCCGCTCAGTTCCTGCTCGAAAGTGCGCTTTTGCCCGATCATTGATCTAAACGCGACCAGGCTCTCCCCACAGGTCAGTCGGGGCCTGGATAATCCGGCGCCTCGCTGATCAACGATTACCACATCGATACCGGATTGCCTCAGACTTTCATACGGATTGAGGAATTCACCGGGTTCGTAGAAATAGCCAAAACCCATTCCGGAGCCTGGCCCGCCACCGCCAGGAATGAGTACCGCCGATTTACCGGCGGCGCTTTGTCCGTTTGTGGATCGGGCTATCATCACTGGTATCAGCACCGAGTCGGCCACAGCAGTGCCGACGGATTCTTTATTCCGGGCATCAGGTTTTTCGTCATGTTTCAGCGGAAAACTGAAAAAGCCACACGAAACCCCCGACGGGCGCTGGCTGATAAAATCGCTGCAGTCAGCTTTTACAAAGCGACTGGCTTTCGTATTTGCCTGCACGGGTGATTGCCACAGCGACCAGCAACCAATCAGCAAGAGCAGAACACCTAAACTAACCGCAGTGTCACGGTGAAAGGTCTGTCTGTGGAGTGCCCTGTCAGCGACGCAATTGCAGCCGTGATTGCGCAATGTGCTGGCAAAATTGCGGTAAAAATTAATCAATCTGTTCTCACGGAAACCAGTTTCCTGTCTGTGTTGGGTTACAATTGTAGCGGTCAGAGTTCAGTGGCTCCCTGAGTCACGGCGATGCAAATTCGCTCAGCGAGAACATGGAACGATAATGAGAACATGGAATGATAACGGGAACATGGAATGATAATAATGAGGGCTCCGCGATTGAATTTACAGGGTCGATCGTTTGCGACACATCGTTGTTCACAGGCAACGTAATGCACGATAAGTGCGCGCGGTCAGGACGTGTTGGCAGCGGTGTAAGTTTCGCCTCGCACGGGCCTTCAGTAAATATTGCGACTGACGGGTCGATAGCAATAGTAGATAAAGAAGATGCCGTCACGAAACGTCAACTCGCTGACGTCTGAGTTGGCTGGCCCACCGGTTTTCCATTCAACACGTACCCTAACGCAGCAGCCAGCTTGACGATTTTTAATTCCAGTACTGACCGCTCCTCCAGACACTCGACGCGAAATGCCACTCGTGGCAATGGCCGTAACCTTAATATAGTGTCTGGCTACAGCCATACCCTGGGTGCCACCTGGGATGGCGGCGGGGTTAATTTTGCGTTGTTCTCCGAGCATGCCGAACGGGTGGAGCTCTGTCTGTACGACGACACAGGCAAGCGCGAAATAGCTCGCTTTTTTTTACCAGATCGCACTAACAATATCTGGAACGGATATGTTCCCAATTGTCTCCCGGGTACGCGTTATGGTTATCGGGTGCATGGTCCGTATGAGCCTGAGCGCGGCCACCGCTTTAATCCCAACAAGTTATTAATTGATCCATACGCAAAGTTGATCGATGGCGAAATGAAGTGGGCTGATTCTCATCTTGGGTACAAAAGTAATAGCCCGAGAGAAGACCTGTCATTCGATAGAAGAGACAATTCACGGGTGATGCCGAAATCGGTCGTCATCGACCCGGCATTTACGTGGGGGGCTGATAACAAGCCGCAAGTTCATCCGAGTGACACAGTGTTTTACGAATGCCACGTGGGCGGCTTTACGCTTATGCACGAGGGTATAGATGAGCAACACCGTGGCACCTATGCGGGAATGGCCGATCCCCTGGCCATCGGTCATTTGAAAGCACTCGGTATCACCAGCGTTGAGTTGATGCCGATTCATCACTTTGTCGATGATCGTTTTTTAGTTGATAAGGGGCTGGCCAATTACTGGGGCTACAGCACGCTGAACTATTTTGCGCCGGAGCAGCGTTATTTTTCAGCACTCGCGTCTGCCGGCGGTCCATCTGCTGCTCTTGCGGAAGTAAAGCACATGGTGCGCAAACTTCATGATGCAGGGATCGAAGTCATACTTGATGTGGTCTACAACCACACCTGTGAGGGTGATCAACGTGGTCCGACCTTGTCCTTTAAAGGTATAGATAATCTTTCATACTATCGTTTGAATCCGGATAACAAGCGCTACTACATCAATGACACCGGCTGTGGCAATACCGTAAACCTTTGCCATCCGCGTGTGTTGCAAATGGTGATGGACAGTCTGCGTTACTGGGTGACCGATATGCATGTCGATGGCTTCCGCTTCGATCTGGCAACGACACTTGCTCGTGAGGAAAACGGTTTCGATACTCGCGGTGGTTTTCTTGATGCGGTGCAACAGGATCCTGTTTTATCGCGCGTTAAAATGATTGCGGAACCCTGGGATATCGGACCGGGTGGTTATCAACTGGGGGCTTTCCCGGCCGGCTGGTCAGAGTGGAATGATCGGTATCGCGATACCGTGCGACGATACTGGCGCGGTGATGATTCAATGCTGCCGGAGCTTGCAAAGAGAGTTCATGGTTCCAGTGATGTGTTTGACCACAGTGGTCGTGGTCCCTGGTCAAGTGTGAATTTTATAACAACACACGATGGCTTCACATTGATGGACACCGTGTCTTACCGCGACCGCCACAACGAGGCAAACGGTGAAAACAACGCGGACGGTCACCATGCAAATTTTAGTGAAAACTATGGTGCCGAAGGGCCTGTTGACGATAAGTCTATCAATGATTTCCGAGACAGACAGCGGCGTAATCTGCTGGCGACACTTATGTTGTCTCAGGGAGTGCCGCTGGTGCTGTCTGGTGATGAGCTGGGACGCACGCAACAGGGTAACAACAATGCCTATTGTCAAAACAATGAAATAAATCACCTCGATTGGTCGCTACTTGAGAAAGAGTCGGAGTTTTTCAACTTTGTGTGTCGCCTGATCAAGTTACGACGAGATGAGCCGTTGTTGAGGCACAGACAGTTTTTGCATATGTCTGACGATATAACTGCTGATGATACAGTCCGAGAGACAGTTCAGATTCAGTGGCTGAACCCGGCTGGCGACACGATGTCCGCCGAGCAATGGGGGCAGTCCTTTGCGCGTTGTGTTGGATTGTTGTTGATTGACAAGCAAACGCAGCGCAGGTTGTTCATGATATTTAATGCGAGCCGAGAGGCCATAGAGTACAAGATTCCAGCGGTTGCCGAGGACGAGCAGTGGCAGTGCAAACTCAATACCGCAGAAACACGTGCCAGTGAGGCGGCGCCGCAGGATACGTTAGCGGACGTCGGTATGATAAACAAAGTAACTGTTGCAGCGTCTTCCGTAGTGGTTTGTGCCTGTGACCCCCAGAAAATTCGTAGCCAGAAAGACAGATAAAATCGGAGTACTTAGATGGGTAAGGCAATAACAATGGCATTGGCACCACTGGATATGAACGGTGCGGCGATAGATCACGATTTCCGCCGGCACCTCGGACACACACTTGGCGTTCAGCTCGATACCATTGAAGCGTGCGAGCGCTACGAGGCACTGGCACTGACCGTGCGCGACAGAATGATGGAGCGCTGGACTGCTACTCGCCAGCGCCACGTCGACTCCGGCTGTAAGCGAGCCTATTACTTGTCGCTGGAATTTCTTATGGGTCGTGCGCTTGGCAATGCATTGCTGAATCTGAATCTCGAGGACGCTGTGAGACAGGCCTTGTACGGATTCGGTGTGGAACTCGAGGCTGTGGCAGAACAGGAAGCGGATGCCGGCCTGGGTAACGGTGGTCTGGGCAGACTTGCTGCCTGCTTTCTGGACAGTTGTGCAACGCTCGATCTGCCGGTCACAGGGTATGGCATACGCTACGAATACGGGATGTTCCGGCAAAACATTGCGGACGGTGCGCAGGTTGAGGAGCCCGACCGCTGGTTGCGCAACGGTTACGTCTGGGAAGTGAAACGCCCTCAGGATACCCGAAGCGTAAAGTTCGGCGGTCGAAGCGAGTTTTTCGTTGACTCTGAAGGTGCGTCGCGTGTTCGTTGGGTCGATACCGAAACTGTTCTCGCAGTTCCACACGATACACCAGTACCGGGTTTCGAAAACAACACGGTCAATACACTTCGCCTGTGGAAGGCATCAGCTTCAGATGAATTTGCGCTGGGCGAGTTTAACGCAGGTCGCTACCCGGAATCGGTCGCTGGCAAGAACGAAGCCGAGCACATCTCAATGGTGTTGTACCCGAATGACAGCAGTGAGAATGGCAAAGAGTTGCGGCTTCGACAACAGTACTTTCTGGCCTCTGCCAGTTTGCAGGATGTGCTGGCACAATGGGTGGCCGTGCATGGTAATAACTTTGAAAACTTTGCAGACAAGAACTGTTTTCAATTGAACGATACCCATCCAAGTGTCGCTGTACCCGAGTTGATGCGTCTGCTGCTCGATGAATACGAGCTCAGCTGGAATCGCGCCTGGGAAATAACGTCTGCTACCATGGCTTATACCAACCACACCCTGTTGCCTGAGGCGCTGGAGCGTTGGTCAGTCAGCTTGTTGCGACGTTTGCTGCCTCGCGTCGTTGACATCATTTTTGAAATCAATGCGCGCTTTCTGCATGAAGTGGCTATGAAATGGCCGGGTGACACCGACCGGCAACGACGCATGTCGATTATAGAGGAAGGGCCGGACCCACAAGTGCGTATGGCCTATCTTGCTATCGCTGGCAGCTTTTCAGTCAATGGTGTTGCAGCCTTGCATACGGATCTTTTAAAGCAGGGTTTGTTCAATGATTTTAATCAACTGTGGCCAGATAAATTCAACAACAAGACTAATGGTGTAACACCACGTCGTTGGATGGCTGCCTGTAACCCGCAATTGCGTAACCTGTTGGACAACACCATTGGAACAAACTGGATAACCAGCCTTGATGAGCTCGATCGCCTTGAGAGTTACGTCAATGATCAGGAGTTCCGAGCGCAATGGCGTGAGGTAAAGCTTGCAAACAAGCAACGACTGGCGGACATGGTAAAGCGCGATTGCGGTGTAGATTTTGGTGTAGAGAGTATGTTTGATGTACAGGTAAAACGTATTCATGAGTATAAGCGACAACTACTCAATGTGTTACACGTCATCTACCTCTATGATCGAATCAAGCAGGGGGACACAGCAAACTGGACGCCCCGTTCTGTTTTAATTGGTGGTAAGGCTGCACCGGGTTATGTGATGGCCAAGCAGATAATCAAGCTGGTTAACAATGTAGCAAAACTGGTGAATACTGATCCACAAGTCGGTAACATGTTGCGACTCGCGTTCATACCGAATTACAGGGTGTCGGCAATGGAGGTGATCTGTGCCGGAACCGACCTGTCAGAGCAGGTGTCGACAGCGGGTAAAGAGGCATCCGGTACTGGCAACATGAAGTTTATGATGAATGGTGCGGTGACTATCGGAACGCTCGATGGAGCCAACATAGAAATTCGAGAGGAAGTAGGCGACGATAACTTTTTTCTGTTTGGTTTGAGCGAGGAAGAAATACAGCAGCAGCGTGTTAATTACGATCCGTCAGCTATCATTGCCGCTGACGAAGGTTTTGACCGCGTAATGAAACTGATCGAGAGTGGCCATTTCAACCAGTTTGAACCCGGTATTTTCGATGGAATTTCAAGCAGTATTCGAGACCCGAACGATCCCTGGATGGTGGCGGCAGATTTCCGCAGCTATGTCGATGCACAGCAGCAGGCAGCCGAGGCTTATGCTGATAGCGAGCGATGGACTACCATGAGTATATTGAATACTGCCAAAAGTGGTAAATTCTCCTCTGACCGGACTATCGCAGAGTATGAGCGTGATATCTGGAAGCTTAAAAATGAATCGTAGACACCGATTCTGAAAACCGCTCAAAAGAGCAGGGCATGAAAAAATAGTGGTATACGGCATCACCGAAGCCAAGCCGGACGCAGGTTTGCAATGAAGTCGCTGACTGAATTGCCGCAATGGCAGGCCTTACAGAGTCACTACGCTGACATCAAAGGCGAGCAGATGGTAAATCTGTTCGCTGATAACCCGGCTCGGTTTGATGACTTTTCAGCGCATGCCTGCGGCATATTGCTGGATTATTCGAAAAACAGGGTGAATGAAACCACCCTGCAGTTGTTGTTCGCACTGGCTGATAAGGTGGGTATCGCCGATCACGCTGCTGCGATGTTTCGCGGTGATCGAATCAATACAACAGAGGATCGATCGGTCCTGCACACAGCGTTGCGAATGCCGGCTGATCAGTCTCTCGTCGTTGACGGCGTCGATGTGGTAGCTGAAGTACATAAAGCAGCTGGTCTGGCTGCTGCGTTCGTTGACAAGGTTCGTAGCGCAGAGTGGCTAGGTTACACAGGCAAGCCCATAAAGACCATCGTAAACATCGGCATAGGTGGATCCGACCTTGGTCCGTTAATGGTGTGTGAAGCACTAAAGCCCTGGCAACAACGCTCACTCGATTTTCGTTTTGTCAGCAATGTTGATGGCACTCATATCACAGAGGCGTTGGCCGGTCTTGATGCAGACACCACGTTATTCATCGTTGCATCTAAAACATTTACCACTCAGGAAACGTTGGCTAATGCGCACACTGCTCGCGACTGGTTCCTGCGCAACGCCAGCCAGGCAGATATAGTTAAACACTTTGTTGCCGTATCGACCAACGAGTCGGCAGTGGCGGAATTTGGAATCGACGTTGCCAATATGTTTCGGTTCTGGGACTGGGTTGGTGGCAGGTATTCCCTGTGGTCCAGTATCGGGCTGGCAATTCGGTTATCTATAGGCAATGACAACTTCGATCAGATGCTGGCCGGGGCACATGCCATGGATCAGCATTTTGCCAGTGCAGAAACTCATCGTAACCTGCCAGTGATACTCGGTATGTTGGGTGTTTGGTATGGAAATTTTTTCGGCGCACGATCACAGGTCATCGCGCCCTATGATCAGTATCTGCACCGGTTTCCCGCTTACCTGCAGCAACTTGATATGGAAAGCAATGGCAAGCAGGTTCGCACCGACAATCAGGCTGTGGACTATGCAACTGGTACAGTACTTTGGGGAGAGCCCGGTACCAATGGTCAACACGCGTTTTTCCAGCTGATTCATCAGGGCACTGATTTGATTCCGGCTGATTTTATTACTGCTGCCAACAGTTGTAATGAGTCCGGTTCTCACCACTCCATGTTGCTGGCTAATTGTATAGCGCAAACAGAGGCGTTGATGACCGGTAAAACACGCGCTCAGGTCGAAACAGAACTCCGCGATAGCGGTATGGATGATGAGGCCATCGCAAGGCTGGCACCGCACAAGGTGTTCAGCGGCAACCGTCCAACCAATACAATAATCGTCGAGCAGCTGACACCTGCGGTGCTGGGATCGTTGATTGCCTTGTATGAACACAAAGTGTTTGTACAGGGCAAGATATGGGGCATCAATTCGTTTGACCAGTGGGGTGTCGAGTTGGGGAAACAGTTGGCCGCAGCGGTTCTGAGCGAACTGCAGAGCGGCTCTGTTGGTGAGCACGACAGTTCAACAGTCGGGCTAATGCGCTTTTGTCAGAATAAACGACAATCCTGATTAGATTCTGGCGGACATTTGCTGGCCGCGGTTTTCACAGTCACCTGACCGCACGCGCTGCTTGCGCGGCATACGCTATTGTTAGTGCTTTCGATCGTCTGACCAAGCGCTAACCATGCGCTAAAACGGCAAGTCTGGTCGCCCCTGTTGCCATTCTGGTGTAGTCAGTGTTGCACAATCGGACCTGTGAATGATCTGAATCGAGGCTTTAGGATATGAAAACCGAAACGCGCGCTGTCGTGATAGGTGGGGGTCTGGTTGGTTGCAGCATTCTTTACCACCTGACCAAGCTGGGTTGGAAGGATGTCATGTTACTTGAGCGTGACGAGCTGACTTCAGGATCGACCTGGCACGCAGCGGCGGGCATACATGGATTGCACGACAACAACAACATTTCCAAGCTGCAGTATTACACGATCAAAATTTACAAGGAACTGGAAGCAGAAACCGGGCAGGGCTGTGGCATTTTTCAACCCGGATCTATCTATCTGGCGCAAACCAAGGATCGTGAGCATCAGCTGCGAATGCAGGCAGCAAAGGCGCGTTACTTTGATGTCGAGTTTCATGAAATGTCGCTGCAGGAGGCACGAGATCTTCACCCGCTATTGAACACAGACGGTGTTCGCTGTGCGATGTTTGAACCCGATGGTGGCAATGTTGACCCGTCAGGTGTCACGCACGCCTACGCCAAGGGCGCGCGAAACAACGGTGCCGAGATTCATCGATTTACCCCGGTTGTAGAGACCAATCAACGACCCGATGGCACCTGGGATGTAGTGACACCAGCGGGCAATATTCACACGGAAGTATTGATTAATGCCGCTGGATTGTGGGGGCGAGAAGTCGGCCGCCTGGCCGGTCTGGAACTGCCGCTGATCCCGATGGAGCATCAGTACTTTGTGACTGAAGATATTCCGGAAATAGTTGCAGCGGGTCGACGCCTGCCATCTATTGCTGATCGTGATGCCGAGTTCTACCTGCGCCAGGAAGGTAATGGATTGCTGGTCGGGGCGTATGAAAAAGATGGTCGTTTCTGGGCCGAGGATGGCACCCCGCTGGATTTTGGCCATGAGTTATTGCCTGACGATCTGGATCGAATTTCCGACAACCTGGAGAGTGCCTGCGAGCGTATTCCCGCATTGGGTTCGGCCGGTGTGAAGCGCGTAATAAACGGTCCAATGATCTGGTCACCAGACAGTGCGGCGCTGTTTGGTCCTGTGCCCAAACTGAAAAACTATTTCTGTTGCAACGGTATTATTCCCGGCTTTAGTCAATCAGGCGGGCTGGGCTTACTGGCGGCGCAGTGGATAGTTGAAGGCGAGCCGGAACTTGATCTGTTCCCGTGGGATCTGGCTCGTTTTGGTGACTGGCCCAGCAAGCCCTATACGCGGGCTCGTGCGCTCGACTGTTACGCTAACCGGTTTAAAATTCACTTCCCCTATGAGGAACGCGAAGCAGGGCGTCCGCTCAAAACGCGTCCGGTATACGAGAGACAAAAGCAAAACGGAGCAGTTTTCGGACTTAACTATGGATGGGAGCACCCGCTGTGGTTTGCCGGTGAGGGCGTCGAAGCAAAAGAGGACTATGGATTTGAACGACAGGATTGGCACGAAGCAGTAAAGGCGGAGTGCGAGGCGCTGCGATCATCTGTAGGTATGCTGGATGTCTCAAACTATGCCAAGTACGAGATCAGGGGCCCGGGATGTGGCGAATGGCTTGATCGGATCGTCGCCAACAATGTACCAACCGAGACTGGTCGGTCATGCCTGACACCCATGCTCGGTGTGAGAGGTGGCATCGCAGGCGACTTTACAATCACCAAACTCGATGACGATCATTTCTGGATGTTTGGTTCAGGTATGGCCGAGGGCTATCACCAGCGTTTCTGGGAAATGGTTCCACCCCCCGCCGGTGTAACCCTTGAATCCAGAACGCAAGACTGGTGTGGTTTCAGTGTTGCCGGGCCAAAATCGAGAGAAATGCTGCAACGCATGACCAACACTGACCTGAGCAATGATGCGTTTAAGTTTATGCGGTCGAAAAAGTTAACCATAGCGGGTATTGAAGCGCTGTCGATGCGCGTGTCATTCACCGGAGATCTGGGTTGGGAAATCTATGTGCCCACAGAACAGCAGGTAGCATTGTTTGATGCGCTTATGGATGAGGGCAAGGGCTATGGCATCAGGCTGGTCGGTGGTCGGTCATTGCTCAGTCTGCGTATAGAAAAAGGCTATGGATCGTGGGGACGTGAATACTCACCTGAGTACTGGCCTCACGAGGTTGGCCTGGAGCGTTTGATAAAAATGACGAAACCTGAATTTCTCGGCCGGGATGTGTGGCAGGACCTGAGTAAAAAGACACCACGAGAGAAACTGGTGATGTTGTCTATTGATGCCACCAGCGCCGATGCTCATGGTGGTGAGCCAATCTTTTTAAAAGATGGTACGCCAGTCGGGCGCGTCAGTTCCGGAGCCTATGGGCATACGGTGCAGCAGTCCCTTGCGTTGTGTTTTATACGTACAGAGCATGCCGTCAGTGGTGCGGAGTACGATGTTGCGGTGCTCGGTAAACCGCATCATGCACGGCTGCTTGATGCACCACCGTTTGACCCCGAAGGGCAGAAACTGCGTAACTAGTGGGCCGTGCGGGAAGTTCGGTGACAAACTTTTCACAGCCACAGTTGTCGGAGCAAGGCGAAAAAATGCAGGCATAGCAGGGCCTACGTCGAACCCTTGCTTTGGACAACAGGTCAACGCCGCTATGGCAACCGCGGCTTCGAGCCGTGTTATCGAACTTTCCACACAGCCCACCAGGGTAATATAACTCTCGTCGCTGTCGCTGCGTTCCCTGTTCTCGGACAGCTCGCTGTGAGCCTGTCCGACAACGGATGACCTGCCGCGTGCGTGGTCTTTCAACATCTGTGCACCACAGACTGCTGTAGTATTGGCGACCGACCCTACTTTTCTCACAGGTATCCTATGACTGGCTTGTTCGTTGGTGGCGAGTGGTTGCAGCGTTCCACAGAATTTTCTGTAGTTAACCCGGCAACCGGTGAAGAGATCGCAACTGTTGTTGATGCGCATGCCGACGATGTGAGTGCCGCCATTGATGCAGCTCATCAGGCGTTTGCGGTGTGGTCGACGACCACGGCCCACCATCGTTCGGCAATTCTGTATCGAGCCTGGCAACTGATGCTGGAGCGCAAGGCGGACCTCGCCCAGCTGATGAGTCTGGAGCAGGGTAAGCCACTGCGCGCTGCGGCAAATGAAGTTCAGTATGGCGCTGATTTCCTGCTGTGGTTTGCCGAGGAAGCAAAACGCAATTACGGTGAAACGATACCGTCGGCGCGAGCGGATCAGCGCTTCCTGGTGCAGCATCAGCCGGTCGGAGTCGTCGCTGCAATCACCCCGTGGAACTACCCGGTATCGATGATTACTCGCAAGCTCGCCCCGGCGCTTGCAGCAGGGTGTACCGTGGTGTTGAAGCCTGCCGAAGCAACCCCTCTGTGTGCGATTGAAGTTTTCAAAATACTTCAGGAGGCAGGTATACCGGATGGTGTCATCAACCTGGTCACCGCAGAAGATCCGAAACCGGTTGGCGAGGCATTTTGCACTGACCCTAAAGTTCGTAAATTGACCTTCACCGGTTCCACCGCGGTCGGTAAATTACTCGCGCAGACAGCCGCGCCGCAGATGAAGCGGGTTTCTATGGAGCTTGGCGGACACGCGCCGTTTATCGTATTTGACGATGCAGATCCGGTGCATGCGGCAAAAGGTGCAGCGTTGGTGAAGTTTCTAAATACCGGGCAGGCTTGCATCTGCCCGAATCGAATTTTTGTTCATCGCAATTCAATTGAAGCATTTACCGAAACACTGAGCGCGCGGATCGCGACATTGCGCATGGGAAGCGGTTTGCAGGAAGGTGTTGCAATCGGTCCGCTGGTCAGTGAAGCGGCGCTCGCCAAGGTTGAGGCTCAGGTTGTCGATGCGACAGACAAGGGCGCACATCTGGTATGCGGTGGACAGCGACCAGCGACTGCGGAATTGTCTGGCGGCTATTTTTATACCCCGACGGTATTAACCGGAATCACTGAAGATATGTTGATCTATCGACAGGAGACTTTTGGACCGGTTGCGCCGATTATTGCCTTCGATGATGACGATGATGTGATCGGCATGGCGAACGATACAACCTATGGTTTGGCGGCGTATGTCTATACGCAAAGCCTGTCGCGTGCGATGCGAAGCTTCGACGCACTGAATTTTGGCATCATTGGTATTAACGATATTAATCCAACGAGCGCGTCAGCACCCTTCGGGGGTATGAGTGAGAGCGGGCTTGGGCGCGAAGGTGCAAGGGCGGGCATGATGGAGTACCTTGAGACCAAGCTCGGTGGTTTTTCTATCTAGGAAAACCCGCTGCGTCGAGCTGTGTGCTGTCGTGGAACTCACAATGGTCGATGCTAAAGGTATGGCGTTTTATTGACTCGGCTCGGAATCCTGTGTTTTTATAACCCACTGCCCGAGCTATCGGACAGGCCCGATTTTCGTTATACAACCACACCAGGATGTCTTGACTATGAAAAAATTACTCGCCCTTTCCGCAGCCCTTTCCGCAATTGTGCCGATGGCGTTCAGTGCACCGGTATTGGCAGAGACTTCCGCCTGCCTGATTACAAAAACTGATACCAATCCCTTCTTTGTCAAAATGAAGGAAGGTGCCACCGCAAAAGCCGAAGAACTTGGTATTTCGCTTAAAAGCTACGCCGGCAAAGTCGATGGTGACCATGAGAGTCAGGTTGCAGCGATTGAAACCTGTATCGCTGATGGTGCCAAAGGTATTTTGATCACCGCATCAGATACCAAGGCTATCGTCTCGTCAGTGCAACAGGCTCGCGATGCGGGTTTACTGGTGATTGCGCTGGATACGCCGCTGGAGCCAATTGACTCAGCCGATGCAACGTTTGCCACGGATAACTTTCTTGCAGGTGAGCTGATTGGTAAATGGGCGGCGGCAACGCTGGGTGATGCAGCGGCCGATGCCAAAATCGGCATGCTTGATCTGGCGGTTAGTCAGCCATCGGTCGGCGTTTTGCGTGATCAGGGATTTTTACAGGGTTTCGGTATAGATTTGGGTGACCCGAACAAGTGGGGCGACGAAGATGATGCCCGGATTGTTGGTAATGATGTAACAGCAGGCAACGAAGAAGGTGGTCGTAAAGCGATGGAAAACCTGCTTGCCAAAGATCCAATGATCAATGTCGTGTACACCATTAATGAACCTGCGGCGGCGGGTGCCTATGAAGCGCTGAAATCTATCGGGCGTGAAAACGATGTGCTTATCGTTTCCGTCGATGGTGGTTGCCCGGGGGTAGCGAATGTTGCTGATGGCGTGATCGGCGCGACCTCTCAACAGTATCCTTTGCTGATGGCATCGTTGGGTATTGAAGCCATCAAGACCTGGGCTGACACTGGCGTCAAGCCTGAACCCACTGAAGGAAAAGACTTCTTCGATACCGGCGTTGCACTGGTGACTGACAAGGCAGTTGAGGGCGTCGATTCTATCGATACGCAAACGGGTACTGATCGCTGTTGGGGTTAAGGGCTGTTTGAACGACTGTGCATTGGCCTCTGCGCTGGTGCACAGGCGTTCGTTAGGATATCAAGGGCGGCAAATGCCGCCTTTTTTTTGCGGCCATTGTTATTGCGGTAGGACAAACTGGCCGGGGTGAGCAAGGGCTAAGCGGCAATGGCATCAGAACAATACGAATCTCCACTGGATAATGCCCCGGACGCCGTGGTCGAATTTGAGGTCCGGCGTGGCTTTGTTCAGTCTGTTCAACATTGGCTGCATCGCACACCAGCCGCCATTCCATTGCTGGTACTGATTCTTTCGATCGCAGTTTTTGGCTTGTTGCTGGGCAAGAAGTTCTTCTCTCCCTTTGCTCTGACACTGATTCTGCAACAGGTTGCCATTGTCGGTATTGTCGGCGCGGCACAGGCTTTGGTTATCCTGACCGCCGGTATTGATTTATCCGTCGGCGCGATCATGGTGCTGTCGTCTGTGGTGATGGGGCAATTTACGTTTCGCTACGGCTTGCCGGCCGAGTTTGCGGTTCTCTGCGGACTCGCGGTGGGAGCTGGCTGTGGTGCCATTAATGGCTTGCTGGTGGCGTGGGTCAGGCTACCACCGTTTATTGTCACTCTCGGCATGTGGCAAATCGTTCTGGCGTCTAATTTTCTTTATTCAGCTAACGAGACTATCCGCTCCCAGGATATTGCCAATCAAGCGCCTTTGTTGCAGTTCTTTGGAGAGAAAATAAAGATTGGCGGTGCGGTTTTTACCTATGCGGTCATCTTGATGGTGGCACTGACAGTGGTGCTGTCCTATGTACTAAAGCATACGGCATGGGGGCGTCATGTCTATGCCGTAGGAGACGATCCGGAAGCGGCAGAGTTATCCGGTGTGCGCGTTAAACGTGTATTGGTTTCTGTCTATGCACTGGCAGGCTTTATCTGCGCACTGGCTGGCTGGGCGTTAATTGGACGTATCGGTTCGGTGTCGCCAACCGCTGGTCAGTTTGCAAATATTGAATCAATTACTGCTGTGGTTATTGGTGGCATCTCTCTGTTTGGAGGGCGTGGCGCGATTGCCGGTATGTTGTTTGGCGCGTTGATTGTCGGTGTATTCTCTCTTGGCCTGCGACTGGTCGGCAGCGATCCGCAGTGGACCTACTTGTTGATCGGTGTGCTCATCATTTTTGCCGTGGCGACGGATCAGTGGATTCGCAAGGTGGCCGTGTGAGTGGCGTTGCCAGCGGGTATAACGAACCGCAACAGAAAGCCGCAGTGACTCAACCAATTATTAGCGCCCGCGGGTTAGTAAAGCGCTTTGGTAAAGTGACCGCGCTGGATCATTGCGACTTTGACTTAATGCCCGGTGAGATCCTCGGCGTAATCGGTGATAACGGGGCAGGCAAATCTACTCTGATCAAAGCATTGTCGGGCGCAGTCAAGGTTGACGAAGGTGAAATTAGGGTCAATGGAGACAAAGTCAGTTTTGGCTCTCCGCAGGAGGCGCGCCGCTTTGGGATCGAAACGGTGTATCAAAATCTCGCTTTGTCACCGGCTCTGTCAATCGCTGATAATCTGTTTCTTGGCCGCGAGCTGCGCAAGCCGGGTATTGCAGGTAAACTTTTTTTTAAGCTCGATCGCACCGAGATGGAAAAAAGAGCCAGAGAGATGTTGTCAAATCTTGGCTTGACCACGATTCAGAATATCAGCCAGTCGGTCGAAACACTGTCAGGTGGACAGCGGCAGGGGGTGGCAGTTGCGAGAGCAGCGGCTTTTGGCTCGAAGCTGATTATTCTTGATGAGCCAACTGCTGCGCTGGGGGTTAAAGAGAGCCGTCGAGTGCTCGAGTTGATTCAGGAGGTTCGCGAGAACGGTATTCCGATCATTTTAATCTCGCATAATATGCCGCACGTTTTTGAAGTGGCAGACCGTATACACATTCACCGACTCGGAAAACGCCTTTGCGTGGTTGATCCGAACCATTGTTCTATGGCTGATGCCGTAGCTTACATGACCGGTGCCAGTGAGCCCGCAGCAGAACATCTGATCAGCTGAATTGAATGTCCCCCGAAATTTGTTGAATAGTCAATTAATTCAGATGCACCTCAAAATATACCCTGTGTCTGAAAATGGTGGGTTGGGCTTATAGATTAGCCATAAATATCGTATTGCAATCTCCGCGCACTTGCATTGGGCACGAGTCCTAAGGATGATAGATGGCCCATTCGCTGTAATTCACATAGATTGAAGAGTGAACTGATGGCTGAAGAGATAGATTACTACTACACCTCAACTTCCCCGTTTACATGGTTTGGCCACAAGGCACTGTGTAGTGTGGCCGAGAAGCACGATAAAAAAATAAACTATAAACCGGTCAACCTGATGGAAGTCTGGAAGACATCCGGCGCGGTTCCGCCACCTCAGCGGCCGCCGATGAGACAGCGTTATCGGCTGCTTGAGATGCAACGAATCGCTCACTATCGGGGTTTGTCAGTTATACCGCAACCTGCCAGTTATCCCGCCAATCCCGAGCGCTCTGATTTATGTTGCATTGTGCTTTCTCAAAGGGGCGATGATCCGGGCGATTTCCTGTTTAGTGTTGGAGAAGCGTTGTGGAGCATGGACAGGCAGATAGCGGATGAAACCGTTCTGGCAGAATTACTGACAAAGGCAGGGTTTGACGGCGAAGCCGTGGTAGCCACTTCCAAGGAACCGGAATACGCGTCGATCAGAAATAGCAACTCGCAGGATGCCATTGCCATTGATGTCATTGGAGCGCCGTCCTATGTGTATGAAAATGAGGTGTTCTGGGGACAGGATCGCGTCGACTACCTGGATACAATGATCGAGTCCGGGCGCGCGCCTTTTAGTGGAAAGCCGGGCTGAGCCGAATTTGCGTCAATTGCCCTGAGATCAATAGAGCACAAGAGCAATAGAGCAATAAAGAATGCACGCTGTCCAACCTGTTGTTCTGGCTTTCGATGTCTTTGGAACCGTTGTCGACTGGCACGGAACCATCGTTGACGAGGTATGCGAACTTGGATTGCAGGTGAATGCGTCCGAGTTTGCCCGAAGCTGGCGTGCCGGATATAAACCCGCAATGGCAAAAGTAATGTCCGGGGAGCTGGGTTGGACTCGGATAGACGATCTACACCGGATGACGCTTGATGAGTCACTGGCAGAATTTGGCCTGGCGCTCGATCACTCTAAGGCAGACGCGCTAAACCTGGTTTGGCACCGATTGAAAGCCTGGCCAGATGTTGTTCAGGGTCTGAACAGACTGCGAGAAAATTACATGATCTGCACTCTGTCCAATGGCAATCTGTCGCTGTTGGCAGATATGGCCAAGGCAGCTGGATTACCCTGGGACCTGATCTTGTCTGCTGAAGTTTTTAAGGCCTATAAGCCACACCCCGACACCTATCTTGGCGTGGCCAATGTATTTGATGTTAAGCCGGAACAGGTGATGCTGGTAGCGGCGCACCATGATGATTTGCTGGCGGCCAGAGATTGCGGTTTGCAAACGGCCTATATAGAAAGACCAGCAGAATTCGGTCAGGATGCGGTTAAAGATGTGTCTGAGCAGGCGTTCACTGACTATCATGCCAGTGACTTTATGCACCTGGCTGAACTGTTATGTGGACTTGCGACGCCGACAGTAGCTGACCAGCAACATTAGTACGATATAACCGGCAGCGTTCATTGACCCGGCAGAGGAGGTTGAACTCTCGTCATTGGATGCGAGGTTAGTCCGGTTGTCGGGAAGCGGGTTGTCGGGAAGCGGACTGCCGTTTGCGCTTACCGGCATGGTATTGCCGTTGGCGTCAAGCTCAATCGCATTGTTGGCTGTTTCGATATCCAGTGCACTCGCCAGTTCGACTTCAGCGACCAATGTGTCCGAGCCCGATAGTGGCTGGCTCAGATCAATTTGAAAAGACGCTGTCTGCGACGGATGCAGTGATGAAATCGAACACCCGAGTTCATCCGGGCTGGATTGAGTGCATCCATTCGGATAGTCGTTTGTGGTGACGGATGATTCGATGGCTAACTGGATATCAGATGCCGCGACCTCAGCGTTCAGATTGGTTAATGAGACCTGTATTTGGGTATCTGACAACTGATCTATGGCGACTTCAAGATCGATAGCATCGACGTGACAACTGCTTGCTGCCAGAAGTGATTTTACTGAATTCTTGCTACAACTGGAGAATTGCTGTTGTGTGCCATTTGACAGAAACGGCCACATGATGTTGCTGGTTTGGCTTGCACACGCTGTGTCTGAATCATGGGGAGCACCCAGTGTGTGGCCGATTTCATGAGTCGATAACAGCTCTGCCAGATAGTACGGAGAGACGACACTGACATCGAATCCGTCGCTTCTACAGGCGGAGCCAATCCAGGCGAGTCCCAGCGCTGCATCGCTGTTTTTGTTACCAGAAAATAGCGTAGCCAGACCCACGTCTGAATCTGAAAACTCCGTGTTGCCCATGCGGTATTCGCGAAAATTGCGCATCATCGTTTCCATCGTGACACTGCCAAGATTCATCGGGTCTTCGACCGGGTCTTCAATCAGAATGACTTTGGCAACACTCAGGGCGAGCCCCATTTGCTGTCGAAATATACCGTCGGTTGAGTTGAGAATACTCAGCGCTTCATCCACCCCACGTCCGGCAAAGTAGTTGTTGAATTTGCTGTCGACTACCACGCCGATACGGGCGACCTTGGTGACTGTGTTGCTGGCAGCGGCAATGTCGAGGCTCTTTACACTTCGAACGTTACCGAGCGCTGAAGGTTGTGAGCGGTTCAGACCGCCGATATCGAGATCGCCGGGGTCTCCGATATTTAGATTGCCCGGAGTCAGACTACCAAGACTCGGCGGGTAGAGAACGTGGTCCTGTTGTTCGGCGCGGTTGCCGTCATTGTCGCCGAGCAAGAGTGGGTGAAAGTCTGCGAGACTACCGCCGGTCGTGTGCGGTTGCAGTCGGATTTGTTCGTCTTGCAGTGTGATCAGTCCGCGCAGGTCGCCATTGTCAATAGTGATACGTGCCCATGAGTTATCGAGCCCCAGTACTTTGCCTGCATAGGTTGTGACGTCGGCAGGGGTTATAGGTGTGCCTCTGTCGTTCACGATGCTTGTTGCACTGGTCAGCTGGTTCTCGTTAAGCAGCAGGATGTACTCTCTGCCATTGGTCTTCACCACGGCCTGATATTGATAACCACTGCCCACGGCTTGTTCGATGCTGATCAGTCGGGACGCCTTTGCCTTGTGTTCTTCCAAATGCGTTAGTCGATTGTCGGCGCGCTCAAACCAAAATCGTGACAGATAGGTGTCTTTTGCCCAGGATAGCCCTGCTATCGACAGACTGCCGTGGCGATCGCGAAGCCGTGACAAGGTATCAACAGCGGCATCGACATCTCCCTGCTGCTCGTTTACGATCGCAATGGAATACAGTGAAGTGTCCACGTAAGGGCTGTCCGGGAAGGTATCTATCAGTTGCTGCAGCGTGCTGCCCGCTTTTGCAAAGTCGTAGTGGTCCATCATGTAGATGTAGGCGCTCATGAAAATTGCATCGTCAAGCAGATGCCCGTCAGGGTGGGTGCCTATCATCTGTTGCAGTATTTCTAATGCTTCATCCGTAAGCCCGATGGCTCTTGCATCAAGCGCTTCCAGAAAAGGTACTATCTCGGTATCGAGGCCGTAGCGAACGGTTTCCTGAAGGACTGGTAGCTTGATTCTGGCCAGGCGTGTCTCGGCGCTCTTCTGAGGGCTCGATGACAGGTATTGCTGATAAGTCGCAACTGCTGAACGATAGTTGCCCGCGTCCTCGAATTGCCGCGCTGTGTCGAGCAGGCTATTGGCATTGACGCTATGGGCGCAAACGAACAATATGACAAGCAAAGCGAGTTTGCTTAGCGCCGTTGGCAGCCAGGTAGTCGCGTGGGTCGTTAGCATCGTGAGGTTTAGCATCCCAACAGATTGGCGTTCGATTGATGTGATGGATTGATCAGTTTCATCGAACTCAGTTTCACAAAACAAAGAGCAACCGTAAGAAAAATATATGTTTGCAAGTAAGCAACCGGCGAGCACCATAAAATGCAGACACTGAACAAACGGCCACCATTGCGTTGAAATCGGTAATTCCAGCTACACACAAAGGTGGCGGCAGTTGTGTCCGCTTTCTTGATTATCTGATCCCTGAATCCGCGAGCTTTGAGACAATAAAACACAATCTATTCAGGCGTATGCCTGGCTTTGGTGGGCGCGAATTCGGCTGGTGCGTAACGCAATTAATGTTGTGGTCTGTTGCGGCGGGTTTCGGTGCGGCTGCTGCAGAGACACTATTGTCCGACGCACAGGCGGATACGGGTTCATTCAGTGTCGACTCAAATCAGCCTCGGATACCACCACCGAGCCAGTCGGGTCTCGAAAATTCTGTCGTCAATGTGGTTGCGTCCGACGCGGAGTCCGCTGATGAAAATGGCGTCAATTCGGATCAGTATGTACTCTCAGATCTGGTCATTAACCGGCGCGATATCTTTGGCCCCGAAACGGCTGAGGCAAATGAGACACCGCGCCTGTATCGGGTGATTGATGCACTGCACGTCACAACCCGCGAAAAAACGATTTTACTGGAAACCGGCCTCAAGCCCGGTCAACGTGTGATTGCATCCGATGTTGCGGAGTTAGAGAGGAATCTTCGCGCATTGGGTATTTTTGCGTCGGTTAGCGTGACGCTGGTACCGGTAGATGACAATCATGCGGAAATACACATTCAAACCCGGGATCGTCTGTCTGTCGTGTTTGGTGCGGCCGGTTCTTTTCTGGGCGGTATTGGACAGTTGGGTTTTACAGTGGGGGAACGTAATGTCAATGGCTCTGGAGACCGTTTACTGTTGAGCTACTCCGGTACCACAGACGGGGACTTGCGTGGAGCGATTGCATACGATGATATTCACTTTATCAATCGTCACCATGCCGCGACATACTCGTTGGGCCAGACAGACGAAGGGCGCTTTTATCAGTTTCAGGTGTCACGTCCTTTTAAAACCCTGGCGAGTAAATTCTCCTGGTCTCTGGGGGCGGAGAGTGTCGGCAGTGAGGTCGACTTTTTTGAAAACGGGGTATCCGTGGCACAGGTGCCACTACAGAGAGAATCACTGGTTCTTCAGGGATCTCGTCGTTTTGCCACGGATAAGTGGTCATCGGTGGCGTCGAGCTTTCGTCGCTATTTGCGCTATGGCGCTGTACTCAGAGTTGATCGAAGAGACTTCGAGCCTACCATAGGAATACAGCCAGACTTTGTGACCCCGCCGCTGGATAACACGAGAACCTTCGCGGGTGCTCTGCTGGAGGTAAGTCGTAACCGCCGCTTTGAAAAAACCACCGGTGTCGACACGGTGCAGTTTACCGAGGATCTGTCTTTTGGTTACTCGGCTGAACTACTCGCCGGCGTTGAACGCATGGACGACTCGGCAGATGTCACTGAGACGGAGCCGGAGTTGTTTCTTGAAACACGCTACGCGTTTGGCTCGTCACTGGTGAATGTTATCGCTGATGATTCCAACAGCGCTCCCGTGAAAAGTGCTCCTGGGAAAAGCGCGCCAGTAAAATCGGGGCGACTTTCTTTATTGCCTGCGAAAAGCTTTGGCACTGTCAGTTTTAACGGATTTTCGAACCTTCAATCCGGAGATGATCGCTCCTGGTCGGCAGCTGTTACGCTCAAGCTCTTTAATCGTGCTATCGAATCGCACACATTGGCCAGCCGCATCAGCTATATCAAATCAGATCGGGGCAGCGATCTGCCCGCCCAGTTTACGCTGGGTGAAAATAATGGTCTGCGAGGGTATTCAGCGCGACAGTTTTCCGGAAGCAGCCGTTTGCGAATCAATCTTGAGGACAGAATCTTTACAGGCTGGCGTGTCGGTGCCATTGATGTCGGTCTGTTGGCTTTTGTGGATGCAGGTTGGGCTGGTGACGATTTTAGTGAGCTGTCACTCAATACTTCAGCCGGGCTTGGTTTACGAGTGGGTTCCAACTCGTTACTGGGTGCCGATATTCTAAGGCTGGACTTTGCATATCCATTTGATCGGGTAGACGGGGATCCCGCGGTATCTGTGTCGTTGGCGATGGGGCAGGTGTTTTCTTTCTAGAAAATATAGCCTGTGTCAGTTTATTGCGCTGTTACCTTAGTATAAAAACCTGCAGACGCATTTGCCACGACAAGCAGTGTGTTGTTGCACAGCGAACAAGATATTACCCCTATCGTTTTATTTGATGAAAGCCTGTCCGAGAGCACGCAGTGCGAGGTTTATATTAACTGTTGTAGAATCTTTTTGTAGTTCTCGGTTCCCTGAGCGCCGACGTGCAGTTCGCTTTGATTGAATATCATGGCTGGTACGCCGGTTATACCGGATGCAATTGAAAAACGCTGTCGTTCCCTGACCGCATCAGCAAACATTTCGGTTTCCAGTACCTGTTGTGCGTCTTCAAACGGCAGGCCGGCCTCGACACAGGCATTCGCTAGTACGTCCTCATCGCTGATGTCTCTGCCTCTGCTGAAATAGCACATAAACAAGGTTATTTTTAACTGGTGCTCACGTTGATTTAGTGCAGCCCAGTGCAGGAGTTGATGCGCCTTGAATGTGTTGACCATTCGCGAATCTTCAGTGTATTCGAACTTTACCCCAAGGCCATTGCCAATTTCTATCAGTCGATTTCGATTTGCATCACTCTCGGTGTCGCTTATGCCGTACTTGCGTTTGATATGGTCGCGCAGGTTCTCACCTTCGGCAGCCATGTCCGGATTCAGCTCAAACGGTTGCCAGTGCAGGTCGGCTGATATGCCCAGTTCCTGCAGCGCACCTTCGAGTTGCTTATAGCCGATCAGGCACCACGGGCAAACCACATCTGACACAATATCAACACGTATGGATGGGAGGTCTGTCATAGCATTCTCTGCTTCAAAAGGCTCTGCTTCGAAACGTGGTTAGTTTGCAGGATTGAATGTAACGGTGCGGGCAGTTGACCACTGAATAAAACCGGTGTTTCGAAGCGGTGCTGCAATCGATGCACTGTGAATTGATTTTCTATAAATTGATACACGACAGGATGGCTGATTCATTTGAGCAATAGTTTTGTTGCGATGCATTACTTTGCGGCGGTGCGAATCAGGCCTTCCTGAGCCACCGACGCTAACAGCTTGCCGCTTCGAGAGTAAACATGGCCCTGAGAAAATCCGCGCGCTCCGCAGGCACTCGGGCTTTCAATGCTGTACAGCAACCAGTCGTCAAGTCGAAACGGACGATGGAACCACATGGCATGGTCGAGGCTGGCCAGAAAAATCCGCTCTTTCGACAGTTCTTGCCGGTGCGGCAGGAGTGCTGTTGCCAGTAAGTTGTAATCGGAGACATAGGACAGTGCCACCTGATGCATGCGATCATTATCGGGCAGGCTGCCAATTGCTTTTATCCAGATGTGTTGCTGTGCACTGGGCTGAGGTTTGTTGAAGCCTGCCACTCCCTGAGTGGGACGGCACTCGATCGGTCTGTCAATACGGGTATAACGGTAGATATCCGGTGCGGTCTCGCGCAGTGCCTCGCCAATTTCCCTGTCACTCATCAGGCCCTCAGGTGGTGGCACATCGGGCATTGTCCTGTGATGCGAGTAACCTTCTTCCGGTGAGTGAAACGATGCTTCCATACTGAAAATTGCCCGTCCTTTTTGGATAGCTTTGACGCGTCTCGTGGTGTAGCTGCCGCCGTCTCTCACTCGCTCCACATCGTAGACTATGGGCAGATCGATATCACCGGCCAACAGGAAGTAGGCGTGCATCGAGTGCAGCTTACGATCATCCGGGGTCGTTAGTTGTGCTGCATGAATCGACTGAGCCAGTACCTGGCCGCCGAAAACCCGGCCCCATGGTGTGCGATAGCTCTGCCCGCGATACAGGTTATCCTCGATTTTCTCGAGTTCGAGGACGCTTCTCAACTGATCAAAATCTTTCATGTTGACCAGTGTACTGGAACAACGCGGTTTGATTTAGTCATTTGCCAGAAAATGCGAGGTTTTTCGCCATGCTTTTTCTGCTTCAGGCCCTGCCTGATCAAATACTTCAGCCAGTTGCAGTATTTGTGTACCGGTAAGCCGCGCCTCGAGTTTTTTGCCCGCGGATGTCAGGCGTAACTCTTTCACTCGCGCGTCGCTGCGAGATTTACTGCTGGACACCAGATTCATAGCGATCAGCTGCCTGAGCGGGTTGTGCAAAGCCTGTTTGCTGATCTCCAGTACCTTTAGCAGATCGTTGACAGAGCCGGCAGGCTCACGCCCTACAAAATACAGGATGCGATGGTGCGTACGATTGAGACCGCGCTTCTGCAGAATCAGATCCGGAGCGCGTGTAAACGAGCGATAGGAGAAGAAGATCAACTCTATCGCTTCGCGCAGTGCTACTTCTCTTTTTGAGTCAACCATGTTGACACATTATCGCGATTGATTAACACTGTCAAAAGGTCAAATACATTGACCTAAAAACAGGAGCGCATCGTGAATCACATTCCCGCGGCAGGAACGGTCAACAGTCAGAACGGTTTCATACCACCAGAGGGTTGCCAAAGCGGCAAAATCAAGTCGGTGACAGCGGATCGTATTGCAAGGCTGACGTCATCACCGCTTCGGGAAATACTGAACGTTGCCAGCCGCGCGGATATCATTTCGTTTGCCGGTGGCTTGCCTGATTATAAAACCTTTCCAGATCTTTCTATGTGTAATGTCGATCCCGATGTCCTGCAGTACGGATCGTCTGAGGGTGAGGAAAGATTGCGTAGCTGGATAGCTGATGATCTGGCCAAACGCAATCTTCCGGTTGCAGCTGAGCATGTGTTGATCCTGTCTGGTTCTCAGCAGGGTATTGATTTGGTGGCAAAGATGTTTGTCAGTCAACACACGCGTGTCGCGATTGAATCGCCAACCTATCTGGCTGCACTGCAGGTTTTTAACCTGTTTGGAGCGGACTTTGAGAGTTTCGAACCGGGCTCGGCTTGTGAGACTGCAGCTTCTGCGCTGACCTATTGCATACCGACCTTTCAAAATCCGACTGGCTATTGTTACACCACATCTGAGCGTCAGCAGCTGGCCGGCGCTTGTGATGCTAATGGTTCGGTTTTATTTGAGGACGATCCGTATCGAGACCTGGTTTACGATGAGTGCGATCGACAACCGGTGTGTAGCTACATCGAGCGCGGTGAATGGATCTACCAATCATCGTTCTCCAAAACACTGGCGCCCGGACTGAGGCTCGGCTATCTTGCGTGTTCACCCTCACTCTATACAACCCTTTGCCGGCTCAAGCAGGCGGCTGATCTGCACAGTAATCGGTTGAGTCAGCAGCTGGTACTGTCTCAGCTACAGCGTCCTGACTATCAAGATCGTTTGCATCAGATAACGAAAGGTTATCGTCGCAAGCGAGATCACTTTGATGTGCTGTTGCATGAGCATTTCGCAGATTTGGCTAGCTGGACCAGACCTGCCGGAGGGTTGTTTTTCTGGTTAAAGCTGTCTGCGAATATTGATACCTGTGATCTGTTGCAGTCAGCTATCGGGCAGGGTGTGGCCTTTATGCCGGGAGAGCCTTTCTACCTGCATCCTGGTCAGCCGAGTGCTTATATACGATTGAACTTCAGCCATGCAAACGAAAAACAAAGTCGTACCGGGTTAAAAATATTGGCGGACCTTATAAGGGCGAGGAGTGTCGGAAGCAGCTAATCGGATGTCATAAACACCGATCAATTTACAGGTACTATGTTGGCGCTGAAAGGACTATCATTTTGGCGATCAAACGGGCGGGTAGTGCAAATGAAAATTGGCTTTATCGGATTGGGCAATGTGGGTGGCAAATTGTGCGGCAGCTTGCTGCGCAATGGAACCGATCTGACTGTCCGGGATCTGGACAAATCGTTAGCTCAGCCTTTTATCGATGCTGGCGCAGGCTGGGCCGACAGTCCGTCTGAAATGGCAGATCAGTGCGACCTTATCATCACCTGTTTGCCATCACCGGCCGCATCCAGTGCGGTGATGGAAGGCGAAGACGGATTGTTAGCTAACCTGCGGGAAGGCAAGATCTGGCTGGAGATGTCGACAACGGACGAGGCGGAGGTGAAGCGGCTGGGGTCGCTGGTGCACAAAGCCGGTGCTGCTGCTGTTGATTGCCCGGTGTCCGGAGGCTGTCACCGAGCAGACACGGGAAATATATCAATTTTTGCAGGCTGCAACAGGGAGGTGTTCGAGCGTATTCTGCCGGTGTTAACACTGCTCGGTCGCAGGATATTGCATACCGGCCCGCTGGGGTCTGCGTCGGTGCTTAAAGTGCTTACCAACTACCTGGCAACGTCGAATCTTGTCTCTTGTTGTGAGGCACTTGTTACCGCCAAAGCAGCGGGGATGGATTTAAATACCACTTACGAGGCGATAAAAATATCGTCCGGCAATTCGTTTGTACATGAAACAGAAAGCCAGGTCATTTTGAATGGTTCACGAGATATTTCCTTTACTATGGATTTAGTCAGCAAGGATATTGGTTTGTTTCAGGCTGTTGCCGATCGTGCCAATGTGCCTTTGGAACTCAATCCGTTGTTGATAAAAATATTCAAAGATGGTGAGGCGCGCTATGGCGCCAGAGAGTGGTCACCGAATATCATCAGGCGGCTTGAAGATGCGACTGGCCTCGATATTACCGCTCCCGGGTTTCCTGCCGAAATGGTTGATGACGAACCGGAGGAGGCAGGTTATGAAGTGGTGCCCAAACGTAGCTAGTGGGTTGTTAATCAATGCCTTCAGGTAAACAGCCACCCGGGGTAAAAAAGCGGTACCTCTTGCGTCGAATACTAATAGATATTTGCAATAGAAAGCAGCTTTTTAAGCTGCAGTAGTAGGGTTATTTACAGGCGCACAGTGTTTGGATCTGTCTTACCTGTGTGCTCAGGTCGTCGGCACCGGCAATTCTGTCATATCCCTTTTATATGTTGGCAAGTAGCCACTAACTTTTATCAATGCTCTTATCCTGGAGAACTCTATTAAACCACCAGGTGGTCTGTTCGAACATGCTCGGGCAATGCTGCGACTGGGCTTGCCGATTGTTGCAAGTATGGCGGCGCTTATCGGTCTGGGTGTCACCGACACCATCATGGCCGGGTTGGCAAGCACTGAAGATCTGGCAGCACTTGCGATAGGATCCAACATTTTTTTTATCGCAGTGATGACCTGTATCGGCATGCAGTCAGTTGTTGCTCCCAGAGTTGCATGGCACCTCGGTGCCGGGCACAAAAAGAGACTCAGCCATGAACTGTGGCAGTGTATGTGGGTGGGGTTGGGTATCGGTTCTGTGCTTGCCATCCTGTTGTTTTTGTCGATTTCCTTTTTGCCATTGCTTGGACTCGAAGCGGGTGTGCAGAAAACTGCCGAGCGCTATCTGTTCATCGTTACTTTTACATTGCCAATGGTTGGCGTCAACCTCGCACTGCGAAACGCGCTGGATGGACTGGAGCTGCCTCACTTCAACATGATAATCAACCTGTCC
Source organism: uncultured Granulosicoccaceae bacterium (assembly GCA_964393885.1). Taxonomy (GTDB): domain Bacteria; phylum Pseudomonadota; class Gammaproteobacteria; order Granulosicoccales; family Granulosicoccaceae. The sequence goes on from CAYMVV010000009.1 coordinate 39,525, forward strand.
ATATTTTTACTGAATGTTGTTTTGGACTACCTGTTTGTGTTTGGTAAGTTTGGTATGCCAATGCTTGGCGCGATTGGATGTGGTATTGCCACTTGCGTGGTAACCGTGCTGCAAACCATTGCCACCCTGTTGTTGTTCAGGTTCTCGAAGCGTTTGCAGGTGTTTCGCTTGTGGCAGTCTGTCGTCAAGCCCGATCTGCGTTTGATTAAGCGATTATTGTGGCTGGGGTTTCCGGCAGCCGGGGCTATAACTCTCGAAGAGAGCTTTTTTGCCTCAACCACCATACTGGTTGCACCTTTGGGTTCAATTCAACTGGCGGCTCATCAAATGGTATTGACCATCGCACTGATAGCGCTGATCTTTCCTATTGCGATGGGGCAGGCCGGGGCAATTGTTATTGGCCGATCGCTGGGAGAGGGGCGTCCGAAACTGGCTCGTCAGCAGGCGCATGCACTGTTGCTGACCCTGTTGGTTATGATGTGTATCTGCGGTGTCGGGTTGCTCTTTGCGCGAACCTCACTGGTGACTTTTTTCTCCAAAGATGAAGCAGTATTGGTGCTGGGTGCAACGTTGCTATTGATCGTTTCGCTGCAGCTTGTTGTCGACGGATTGCAGCTTGGAGCCAATGTCGCACTCAAGGGATATCAGGATACTTTGGTGCCTGCAATGTTGCAGATATTTTGTTACTGGCTGGTGGGGTTTCCGTTGGCGTGGAGTCTAACCAGAACTGATTGGTTCGGGCCGCCAATGGGTGTTAAGGGCGTGTGGTACGCGTTGTTTTTTGGGCTGAGTCTGTCGGCCATAGCGCTGGTTTTTCGGCTGATGGTCGTCAGCGGGCAATTCGCCAGTGGACACCGTGTGTTGCTTGAGCAGTCAGATGCGCAGACTACGTCCGCTCCCGGGTCGGCACCCGGTTAGACGACACAGGCCTTACTCGCGAGCGCGATCGCGAAGATAACCGCAAATCCGGGAGTTAACACGGCCGCACAATTGGCCGGTTTACCACACTGGTTGCATTGCACTACAGCGACTGACACAGGCGTTTCTGCGATAGTACCGATGACTGAAACATAGCAAGCTGCCAATGCGCCTGCGCGCCCTGTAAAGTAGCGGGTACAGCAGATTGAATGTCGAGCGAATAGCGTTCTGGTGGCACGCAGCCGGCTGCCCGGCTGCGTCGATCGCTGCGTTATTTCAAGTGGCGAATGCGCTTGTAGAGGTTGGCATACAGTGCAGTCGAAATATCATGTGCTGCTATCGACTGATACGATTAACGTGAAGTCGACTGTATAAAGTCGACTGTATAAAGTCGACTGTACAAAGACCAGGCGCAGTTCTGTAAATTGATACTGGTGGCAATGACCTGGCATATAAGCCCGAAGGAGGGAACATGAGCCTGACACCGAACAAGAATGTGTTTATAACCTGCGCAGTCACTGGATCCGGGAGTTCACAGGATCGATCTGTTCATGTTCCGCGCAGTCCTGAACAGATTGCCAATAGTGCGATCGATGCCGCGCGAGCGGGTGCCGCGATTGTTCATTGTCATGTGCGAGATCCGGACACCGGGGTGCCGTCCCGAAAGCTCGAATACTATCGTGAGGTAACTGATCGGATTCGAGACAGCGACGTTGATGTTGTTCTCAACCTGACCGCAGGCATGGGTGGTGATCTGGTGTTTGGTGCAGGCGAGAATCCGCTGCCACCGAACAGTGAGTCAACTGATCTGGTCGGGCCGGCAGAACGTGTCGCCCATATCGCCGAGTGCTTGCCCGAGATCTGCACGCTCGACTGCGGCACGATGAATTTTGCAGAGGCAGACTACGTGGCTACCAATACACCCGGCATGTTGCGAGAGATGGGACGTTTGATGACCTCACTCGGTGTGAAGGCCGAAATCGAGGCGTTTGACACAGGCCACCTGTGGTTTGCAAAACAACTTGTGGAAGAGGGAATACTTGACGATCCAGCGCTGGTACAACTGTGTATGGGTATTCCGTGGGGCGCACCGGATGATCTGAATACCTTTATGGCGATGGTGAACAATGTGCCTTCGTCATGGACATTTTCTGCTTTCTCTATTAGCCGAAATCAAATGCCTTTTGTTGCAGCTGCTGTACTGGCTGGTGGCCATGTGCGGGTTGGACTCGAGGATAATCTCTGGCTGGAAAAAGGAGTGCTGGCGACTAATGCACAGCTGGTTGAGCGAGCGGCCACTATTGTCACGAATCTTGGCTCTACCATCATCGGGCCGCAGCAGGTTCGAGAACTGTTGAACCTGCAGAAACGTGCTCCGGGTACACACGCGGGTAGTGCAAAGTAATGGTTGAAAATAAATCGGTAGCAATAGTTGGTGGTGGTGTTATTGGTGGAGGCTGGGCCGCACGCTTTGCGCTAAACGGATGGAAGGTAAAGGTCTACGACCCGTCTGAGGATGCGCAAAGAACGTTGGCTGCGACACTTGAAAACGCCCGACGCTCTTTGCCGCGTTTAACGGATGCGAGCTTGCCTGCGGAACAGGCAATAGAATTTTGTGGAACCATTGAACAGGCTGTGGCCAATGTATCGTGGATACAGGAAAGTGTGCCGGAGCGGCTGGATGTTAAGCACAGGGTTTATCGCGATATCCAAACCAGTGCGCCAAAAGATGCGGTGCTCGGTTCGTCTACCTCGGGATTTAAACCCACCGAGTTACAGCAAGATGCCATCACACCGGAGCAGATTCTGGTCACTCATCCATTTAACCCGGTGTATCTGTTGCCGTTGGTGGAAGTGGTTGCCGGCGAACATACCTCATCTGTTATCGTTGATCGTGCCTGTAGCGTATTGTCTGAACTGGGTATGAAGCCACTTAAGGTGCGCAAGGAAATAGACGCGCACATCGCTGATCGTTTTCTTGAAGCGGTATGGCGTGAAGGACTATGGATGATCAAGGATGGTATAGCCACTACCGAGGAGATAGACGACGCTATACGATTTGGCTTTGGCTTGCGTTGGGGGCAGATGGGATTGTTCGAAACGTACCGGGTTGCTGGTGGAGAGGCGGGTATGGCACACTTTATTGCCCAGTTCGGTCCCTGTTTGCAATGGCCATGGACGAAGCTGATGGATGTACCGGAACTCACTGATGATCTTGTAAAACAGATAGCGGATCAGTCAGATGAACAGTCGGGTCAGCACAGCATCAGGGAACTTGAACGAATACGCGACGACAATCTGGTTGCAATGATGCGAGGCCTGAAAAAAAATAACTGGGGTGCTGGCGAACTGCTCAATCAGCATGAAGCGTTATTAAAGAAGTCCGCCGAATAAACCGTTCTTGGCGTTGATACGCTCAAGCAACCACTTTTTGCAGCAACAGGCAACCGGGGCAGCAGGCATTGGATTTTTCATTATCGGAAGAACAGCAACTGATTGTCGATACGGTTCGAGGCTTTTGTGAAAACGAACTGTATCCTCACGAGAACGAAGTGGAGAGCTCGGGAGAAGTACCTGTTGAGTTGCAACAGGAGATAAAACAAAAATGTATAGATATTGGATTCTATGCATCTAACATTCCCGAGGAAGCGGGTGGTGGCGGGCTCAGTCATCTTGATTTCGCGCTGGTTGAAAGGGAGCTGGGGCGCGCGTCGATGGCGCTCAATCACTTTTTTGGTCGTCCATCAAATATATTAATGGCCTGTGATGAAGCTCAGCGAGAGCGATACCTGTACCCTGCAGTAAAAGGTGAGCGTATGGATGCGCTGGCGATGACCGAGCCGGATGCCGGTTCTGACGTTCGTGGTATGAAGTGCAGTGCCCGGCTATCGAATGGTGACTGGATCGTCAATGGGTCCAAGCACTTTATCTCGCACGCCAACGTTGCTGACTTCGTGATTGTGTTTATTGCTACCGGCGAGGAAGAAACCCCGCGAGGACCCAAGAAAAAAATAACTTGCTTTCTGGTTGATCGCGGAACATCAGGATTTAAAATTCTCGATGGCTATGATTCTGTATCGCACCGCGGTTATAAAAATTGTGTGTTGCAGTTTGACGACTGCCGCTTGCCGGCTTCGCAAATACTGGGTGAACTGCACGGTGGTTTTTCAATTATGAATGAGTGGCTGTACGCCACTCGCATAACCGTTGCTGCGATGTGCGTTGGCAGAGCGCGTCGGGTTTTTGATTTGGCGTTGCAGCAGGCAGCTGACCGAAAACAGTTTGGACAGGCCATCGGTAAATTTCAGGGGGTGTCATTTAAACTGGCGGATATGGTTACTGAAATTGATGCGGCAGACTGGTTGACGCTGGCTGGTGCCTGGCGTCTGGATCAGGGGCTGCCCGCCAATCGCGAAATCGCCAGTGCCAAGCTGTATGCATCGGAGATGCTTGCCAGAGTTACCGATGAGGCCATCCAGGTTTTTGGTGGTATGGGCTTGATGAGTGATTTGCCCATTGCACGTTTTTGGCGTGACGCCAGAGTGGAGCGAATCTGGGATGGCACATCAGAGATTCAGCGCCATATTATCAGTCGGGACTTACTCCGGCCGCTTGGTGCCTGACAGGCCAGCTGGCAGTCACTCGCAGGGCTACACGCAGATATGACAAGACTCGATCGTTTGTTAAAACCCGCCAGCGTTGCCGTGGTAGGCGGGGCCTGGGGCAGAAGCGTTATTGAACAGTTACAGCGAATGCAGTTTCAGGGCGACATCTGGCCAGTTCATCCAACGTATTCAGAAATTTTTGGCTTGCCTTGCTACGACAGTGTCGAGTCATTGCCACAGGCGCCCGACGCCTGTTTTATCGGTGTGAATCGTCACGCGACGCTTGATGTCGTCGCTACCTTGTCGGCGCGTGGCAGCGGTGGTGCCGTGTGTTTTGCATCCGGGTTTAGCGAGGCATCTGCTGAAGATAGTAGCTCGGCCAGGCTACAACAGGAGTTACTGGAGCGTGCCGGCCAAATGCCTGTCATTGGTCCTAATTGCTACGGCTTTATCAATTACCTCGATGGCGCTTTGTTGTGGCCTGACCTGCATGGCGGGAAGCGTGTCGATCGAGGTGTGGCAATTGTTACGCAAAGCTCAAACATTGCAATCAGCCTGACCATGCAGCGACGTGCGCTGCCAATCGCCTATGTTCTGACAGCTGGCAATCAAGCGCAGATATCGATTGCTGAACTGGGTTTGGCAGCATTACAGGACCCGAGAGTCACCGCACTTGGAATGCACATTGAGGGCTTTGGTGATATACGTGCGTTTGAGTCTCTGGCGCAGCGGGCAGCCGAACTCGGTAAAGCCATTGTCGTTATCAAAGCCGGGCGTTCACAGCAGTCCAGACAGGCAATGATCTCGCACACCAATTCACTGTCTGGCAGTGATGCATCTTCTGACGCCCTGTTGCGTCGTCTGGGTGTGGCACGAGTGGATTCGCTGCCGGCGTTGCTAGAGGCGTTGAAGCTTGTGCACATGTTTGGCGGGCTCGGCGGTAACACCATCGCCTCGATGAGTTGTTCAGGCGGTGAGGCCGGTTTGATGGCCGACGCGGCTGTTGACAGACCATTGCACTATCTGCCGCTAAGTGCTGACAGAAGTGATGCACTGCGAGATGCACTGGGACCACTGGTCGCACTTGCCAATCCGCTCGATTATCACACCTATATCTGGAACAACCTGCCAGAGATGACGGCTACATTTACCGCGATGCTGTCCGATGGTGCGCATCTGTCGTTTTTGGTAATTGACTTTCCACATCAGGAGTTGCCAGGCGGTGAAAGCTGGATGGTTGCTATTGAGGCGTTAATTGAGGCCAAAAGACGTACAAATTCAGCAGTGGCGATCATAGCAACACTGCCGGAGAACATACCTGACAGTGTTGCTGAACGTTTACTCGGTGAAGGTATTCCTTCTTTATATGGTATCGAGGAAGCGATGGATGCCACGGTTGCGGTGTCTTCAGTAGCCAGGTCTTCATTGCGATCAGATTCTTTACCGATGCCCGTCACCGTAGCGACAGTGTTTTCCGAGCAACACAAAACACTGACTGAATATCAAGCAAAGCAACTTTTGCAACAGGCTGGATTGCATGTACCGGCCTTTTCTTTGATCGCTACAAGTGAAGAGGCCGTGTTGGCGGCACGGGATATCAGTTATCCCGTGGTTTTAAAGCTGGTCGGAGAGGCACACAAGACAGAGCATGATGGTATTGTTCTGAATATTAGTGATGAAAAGGAACTGCAGGCAGCGGCAGAGCGTTTGTTTGCGAAGAGCGATCAACTACTGATTGAATCCTTTTACAACGATACGGTTGCCGAGCTGCTGGTTGGTATTGTGAGGGAATCGTCTGGTCTGTTGACCCTGACACTGGGTGCGGGTGGCGTGCTGACCGAGTTGTTGCGCGATACCAAAAGTTTGTTGCTGCCCACCAATGCCAGTGAGATTGAATGTGCCATCAAGGATCTAAAGATAGCGGCGTTGTTGCAAGGCTACCGTAACAAACCGGCTGCAGATGTTAATGCAGTGATTGAGCAAATAGGCATGCTGTGCAACTGGGCAGTAAAACATGCTGATGATCTGCAGGAAGTCGAAGTAAATCCATTGCTCTGTCAGCAGGACGGAGCTGTCGTCGCTGACGCGCTAATTCGTATAAGGCAAACCGAATGACCAATCATGATCCGATACAAACGCGTACCGAAGGTCACATTCTTGAGGTGACACTGAATCGACCGAAAGCCAATGCAATTGATCTGGCCACCAGTCGACTGATGGGTGAGACGTTCATGTCATTTCGCGATAACCCCGAATTGCGTGTTGCCATTCTGCGGGCGGAGGGAGACAAGTTTTTTTGTCCGGGCTGGGACTTAAAAGCAGCCGCTGATGGTGATGCGGTCGACGGCGACTATGGGATCGGTGGATTTGGAGGATTACAGGAGCTCGGCAATCTGAACAAACCGGTGATCTGTGCGGTGAATGGTATTTGTTGCGGTGGGGGACTGGAGGTGGCTCTCTCCTGTGATCTGATTTTGGCATCTGACAACGCATCCTTTGCTTTGCCCGAGATCCGGTCCGGCACGGTTGCTGATGCAGCGTCGGTCAAGTTACCCAAGCGTATTCCCTATCATGTGGCTATGGATTTGTTGCTTACTGGTCGATGGTTTGATGTTCATGAGGCTCAACAGTGGGGTTTGATAAAAGAAATATGCAAGCCTGATGAATTACTTGAAAAGACCTGGGAGCTCGCTCGACTGCTGGAGTCAGGCCCGCCACTGGTTTATGCAGCAATCAAGGAAATCGTGCGCGAAGCGGAAAACATGAAATTTCAGGACGCATTGAACCGTGTGTCGAAACGCCAGCTCGCCAGTGTAGACCAGCTATACAGTTCTGAAGACCAACTGGAAGGCGCACGCGCGTTTGCCGAAAAACGCGATCCTGTCTGGAAAGGTAAATAGCGTATATAAACCTTGTTAAACTAATGGATTAACTAGTCCGGCGGGTGTAGCACACGAGGTAGCACTAGCCTGCCTTATTCGTGAGGGTTCGGCGTCTAGAGTCAATAGCTAAACAGGTCGCCCGATCGCCTGAGAAGCGTGGCCCGCCACGAGCCGAGGGGGATCGGGTGAGATGTGACGCGCTTTTGGCTCTGGCGTCGAATAGACAGTCTGTTATTTAGAATTGACCGCAATTTCACTGCAAACACTATAAAAAAAGACATAGAGTCAAATTCGCCGGTCGCCTCATGAATAATGCAGGCCAGCCTGCCATGGTTCAACTGGAGCAGGTTAACATCGTGCAGCCTGGTTTTGCAGTAGCCCACCGGGGTCTGATTTTTTCATACTCGCTACTATGGGTGGTGTAGGGTGATTTTATCCATTCAGCTACCTGATCGAGCATGCTGTAATCACCTTGCTCGGCCTGATCGATAACCTGTTGTGTCAGGTAGTTGCGCAGTATAAACCGAGGGTTGGTACTCTCCATTAAAGTAAGAGTATCCTGGCTTGGCAGATTTGATACACGCTGCGACCAACTGGACAACCAGGTTTTATAGCTACTCTTTGCCTCCGAAGAGACGTTGTCCCTGTCATAGAAGGATTCAGAGATCGTTTTGTACATGTCATCAATACTGTTATGAGCAGCTGTGTCACTGGCAGCTACATTGGCACTCACAGTTTTCGCCAGTGCAGTGAAAAAAACGGTGTAGTCCGTGGGTGTTTGTGCCATGGTCTTCCACAGCTCGTCACCAAGGCGGTCGTCTTCAGCTGAACCGCTGTGGTCGACCCTGTAGTCAACCAGACCAAGCTTGTTAGCTACTGTCTTTTTCCAAATGTCATCATAGTAGTCGTTGTAAGTGTCCAGAATCTCCTTTAGAGGTTCCGGTTTGTTGTCGACGAGTGGCAGGATAGCGTTCGCTAATCGGTACAAATTCCACAGACCTATAGCAGGCTGGTTTGCGTAGCTGTAGCGCCGGCCCTGTTGATCTATAAAACTGGGCGTCCATGCAGGATCATATTCTTCCAGCCATCCATAGGGTCCGTAGTCAATGGTTTGTCCCAGAATGGACATGTTATCTGTATTCATGACTGCATGTACAAATCCAACACGTTGCCAATGTGCCATCAGACGTGCAGTACGTTGCAGTAATTCTTCAAACCACCTCAGGTAGACGGCTTCACTCGGGGAGCCCAGGTGTGGGTAGTTTCGCTCGATGACATGGTCAGCCAGGGATTTCAACAAGTCGTGTTCCCTGTGTGCCGCGTGAATTTCGAAGCTGCCGAATCGGACGAAGGAGTTGGCAGCGCGGCACAAAATAGCGCCAGGCTCGTGAGTGACGTTTCCGTCGTAGAAGATGTCTCTCGGTACCGTATCGCCGGTGACGCACAGACTCAGGGAGCGAGTGGTTGGTATGCCCAGATGGTGCATTGCTTCGGAGCACAGGTATTCGCGGATCGAAGAACGCAGCACCGCCAGACCGTCTCCCTGGCGTGAGTAAGGAGTTGGGCCAGCGCCTTTGAGTTGCAGCACCCAGTGTTGTCCCTCGGTATCGTTCATTTCACCCAGAGAGATGGCTCTGCCATCGCCCAGTTGCCCTGCCCAGCTGCCGAATTGATGTCCGCCATAGCGCATGGCATAGGGCGTAGAGCCGGAGACCAGTTTTGATCCGGTAAACAGCTGGGCGGCAGTGTCTCCCATCGACTCAAAATCAATGCGTAGGCGTGTAGCCATATCCCGTGACCAGTGAATGAGCTCTGGCTTGCTCGCAGCTACAGGGGTGACCGCGCTCCACATCGCATTTTCGACCTGATGCGGAAATGGCAATTGTTTCTCTTCACCCGGCAATCGCCTGGTAAAGTCGGAAAAAAGGGGTAATTCTGCCATTGTCAGCGCCTGTAGAGTTATTGTGGAGGCAAGTGTGGGGAAAATATGACCGCTTACGGCATTAGGCAAGGGTTGGCATGATTGCGCTAACCGAATGAGTCGATTTGTGGTTCTTCATTACGAACCCCTACACAAAACGTTGCAATACTGTTACATTTCGATTTCAGGTAACGAGATGGCGGCATGAATACAATCCAAACAAGCTTATACACTTTGGTAACGTTAATGATGCTGACAGTGTCGACGAGCTTAATTGCAGATCAGACCAGCGAAAAAATCGCTGAAGTGGCTCGCGGAGAAGTTGGCAGCGAATCCGGGATTGCTGACAACACGGCAGATGCGTCCCGCACTTTCGACCTTGACAATTCTGTGGCAGCGGAATTAATACCAGCGTCGAGCCGCAAGCCGGCGGAACGGGCGTCTGATGACGCCGTAACGCAGGCGGAATCGACCGAGGTGCCTGCAAGTGCACAAGATAAACCTTCTCGAGAGAAAGTGTGGAGTGATATCAGCGAAGCGATAACCGGTTTGAATGACATGGTAGGAGACAACATGTTTCGGCAACTGGTGCGCAAGAATGCGACGACGATGGAAGTACGGGTTGATTCGGGGTTTTGGCAGCGAGTGCGTTACGAAACTCGGGTCGATCTAAAAAATGACATCAGTAATATCTGGCATTTGTATGTCAGGCAGTATAACGAGAACAATGAATCGTCAGTTTTTTTTGTTGATGACAATTCCGGGAAAACCATCGACATTTTTACCCAAAGACACAGGACCGAATAGGACACAGGACCGAATAAATTGGCAGGGGTAACTGAAGAACGTTGAACAGCAGCGCATAAGGTGGTAAACAACGGTCGTAAACACCAGTCGTAAGACGAGTAAAAACCACCGGCAAACAAGCTAATCATGTGTGCAGGGCATCGGCTAGTCTGTTACTGGATTGCCCGTGGTATTTTCGCCCGTGGTTATTTCAATAACAGCAGCGAGCACAATGAGAGCCGTTGCGACCCACTCGCTTGAGGATATGACTTCACCGGCGAGCAAGGGCGCGCTGATGCCCGCGACCAACACCTCCGACATCATCAAGATACCAACGCGACCGGGGGATAGCAGTTGTGCCCCCCTTATACACAGATAAAGAGAGGGTAAAAATATAACTACGTAGAATCCGATTAGCCAGGGTAGCGAAGCGAGCCAGGCTGCGGATGTAGGTATCGTCGCCCTCTGCTCAAGCGACAAGCCGGCTTCTGTGGACATTCCGGCCCAAACAAAAATAGCACTAAAGGCAATAGCAAACAGATACTGCGCTGGAATGATATCAAAGCTGTCCAGTTGTGGCGCTTTGCGCAGAAGCACGGTACCCACAGACCAAAAGATGCCGCCCATCAGGGCCGAGATATCTCCCCAGTTGATGGCAACAGCTTGCGCCGATGCGTCGTCTTTACCCAGAAGCATCAGGCAAAGTCCGCCGATACTTAAAATAATTGCAAACCAGCGGCGTGGGCTGGTTTTTTCCTGCAGGAATACCATGGCCAGAAGTGTGGACCAGATAGGGGTCATGTAAAAAAGCAGGGTGGTTCGCAGTACCGTAGTGTGCAGAAAGCCGGTGGCGTAACAGGCAAGTGCTGCTCCTATCGGAAATCCGATTAACAGAATCGGTCCGGCTTTGTTGAGAAGCGCATGGCGTCTGACAATCATCCACGGCATTAAAAATAGAAATGGTACAACGTAAATTGCAAGCACAGACCAACTCGCAGCAACTCCTGCCTGCTCGATCTTGCGCAGCGGCAACCAGTACAGGCCCCATATCGCTGCTGATAAAAACACCACCATGCTGATGGTCAGGTCTGATTGGTTTTTCGATAGAATCATCAAGACTCTGCATGACGTGACATCAGCGGCACCAGTTAAACTGAAGCTACCGCGCGTATCTGAATAAAGCTATTCGCTTGAGGAAGCTGTGTGTCTATGTGCCGGGCTAACAACCGTAGCGTGGCTGTTATTCGTTGAAAAGCAGTTCGAACTCAACCCGTCGATTTATCTGGCGCCCGGCTTTGCTGCTGTTGTCTGCTATCGGTTGCGACTCGCCAAATCCAAAAGCCCGTATGCGGTTGACGTCGATTCCTGTTGACACGATGAAGGCTGCAGCCGATCTGGCACGCGCCATAGATAACTGCATATTGTTGTCCGCGATTCCCGATGCGTCGGTGTGACCCCTGATTTCCAGAATGGCAGTCGGGTATTTACGTAGCAGTCCCGCTACATCGGTTAACAACTCGCGAGATGCTGTCGTTAGTGTGTCGCTGCTTGAATCGAACGCCACCCCGGCCAGCGCATCATCAAGGATCTTTCGATCCTGAATATCCAAGCCATCGCCACCTGCGGCAGTGGTTACACAACCCTGAGCGTCAGCAGTGCCTGCCACGGCTGGACAACGGTCGTCGATATCAGCAATACCATCGTTGTCAGTGTCGGGAGGACAACCGTTGTTGTCGGCGTCCCCGAAATGTTCAGGGCATTCGTCAAATTCACCGGTCAAGCTGTCACCATCCGCATCTGTTGTTTGCTGATGCAGGCCACTGCTTGCGCCCGCAGTGTCAGATGAGTTATCCGAATTTTTATCCGTATCAATTAATGGATCTGACACCGGAGTGCAACCGTCTGGTGAGCCCAGGCCGGCCGTTTGCGGGCACTGGTCGATGGCGTCCCCGACCCCGTCTCCATCGCTGTCTGTCGGGCAACCCTGATTAGCGACTGAGCCGGCACTATCGGGGCAGTTGTCCTCGCTGTTGATGATGCCATCGCCATCGCTGTCCTCCGGACAGCCATTTATTTCGCCAGCTCGTGTCGGGCATTGGTCTTCCAGATCCGTGATGCCATCACCGTCGGTATCCACCGGGCAGCCATTATCGAGCGCGGCGCCTGCTTCATTCGGGCAGGCGTCGAGATCATCCCGCACGCCATCTCCATCGGCATCTGTTGTCGACTGGGTACTGTCGCTTGTTTTGGTGTCATCGTCCAGTTTGGCAGCGAGTTCTGTATCGGAGCGTGCGTGGCAGTATGACAGAGTAAGAATCAACACCACTGCGGTTGCTGCTAACAGCAATTGCCTGTGCGGAAGCTTGATCCAGGCGGGGAATTTAATCGATTCTTTCATCAAAATTACAAGATCTTGTTACCTGCACCTGGCGGAGACGGACGGGAGCTAATCAGTCCCGCCGGCTTAGGAGCAGGCAAACCAGTGGTGTATCGGGCGTCTTTGTGGAGCAGCAGCACCTGAGCAACGGCCAGGCGCGTTCACATCGGTACAGAAATTACATCAAGAGTGAGGTGAATGAGCGAAGATTTATTGGCTCGTAACGTTAATTTGGCTCATAAAAGCCCGACAAAGGCTGCGGTGGTCGAGATTGTTCAATCTGATGAAGTGGTGTTTGCGATGAATGAAGCGCTATTAACTGTTTGATATATATAATAAATATTCAATCAATTGGTCGAATTGGGTAGAAAATTGCTAGAAATCATGATTAGAATAATAATGTACATATAAACATATCTTTATACTATTATAGTAGACTGCTAAACCAATGAACGACAGGCGAGTGTCGATAATATGGATAAGTTGCTGGGTGGGTTACGCGCAGCGGGTGAGCCAACCCGACTTCGAATGTTAGGGCTGTGTGCTTACGGCGAGCTGAGCGTGAGCGAACTTACGCAGATTTTGGGACAAAGCCAGCCTCGAGTGTCACGCCATCTAAAATTGTTAGTGGAGGCCGGGTTGCTGGACCGATTTAGAGAAGGTGCGCAGGTCTTCTATCGCATTGCTGATCGATCCGAGGCGGCCCACCTGGCCAGGACGCTTGTCGATTTGCTGCCAGAAGATGATGGTGAGCTCAATCGTGACCTGCAGCGACTGGATCAGGTAAAACAAAAGAGGGCCAGTCTGGCACTTAACTACTTTCGCGAAAACGCAGCACAGTGGGACAAGATTCGAGCCCTGCACGTGCCTGAAGGAATGCTGGAAGAGGAATTCCTGCAGGTTATCGGGGACCAGCCGATTGCGGACTATCTGGATATTGGGACCGGAACCGGACGTTTGCTGGAACTGCTGGCCGGTCGCATCGAACGTGGTATGGGCATTGATTTATCTCAGGAGATGCTGACGGTCGCCAGAGCAAATCTTGAGCGCCTGCAGTTGCGCAATGTGCATGTCCGGCAAGGCGATATGTACAACATGCCGGTGGCTGATGAGTCTGTGGATCTTGCCACCCTGCATCTGGTTTTGCACTACAGCGATGATCCGGTGCTGGTTATAGAAGAGGCAGTGCGAGTACTGCGACCGGGCGGGCGCCTGGTTATCGTCGATTTTGCAACACACAACGAAGAGCAATTGCGAGTGGAGCACAAGCACCATCGCATGGGTTTTGACGATGAAGAGATTGAAAATTGGCTCAATCGTTTTGAGATGAAGCCCGAGACCAGTCGCGATCTGCAGGGCGATCCGCTCACGGTAAAAATCTGGCAGGGCAGCCGTTCGCAGCGCGTGGCGCACTAGATTTGATAATCATGGGTTGCAGCGTACACACCGTGCAACATAAAGGACTGTAATTATGACCAAGGCCGCTTTTTCATACGAGTTTTTCCCACCGTCCACCACTGCCAGCGAAAGAACTTTCTGGCGCAGTGTCGGCAGTATCGAAACCTTAAATCCGGGCTTCTTTTCAATCACCTATGGCGCCATGGGGACTGGACAGGCTCGCAGTGTCAGGGTGGTAAAGAACCTGCTCGAAGTGTCCGATGTACCGGTCGCTGCACATCTGACCTTCGAGGGTGCGACGATTGAAGAAATCGACACAGTCGCTCGCCACTTGAAGGAGATTGGTGTCAGCCGAATAGTCGCATTGCGTGGTGATGCCAGAGAGGATGCAAGGACGGCACACAGTCGTGGACCTTGTTACCAATCGGTTGCCGACTTTGTCAGCGGTTTGCTCAGGATTCATTCTTTCGATATCAGTGTTGCCTGCTACCCTGAAGTTCACCCGATGGCGCGAAGTGCAGAAGCAGATATCGATGAACTGAAAGCGAAATGCGATGCCGGTGCAAGCCGTGCGATCACACAGTTCTTTTTCGATATCGATGTCTTTGAACGGTTTCGCGATCAAGTGGTAAGCGCGGGAATTACGCTACCTATAGTGGCGGGTATCCTGCCAGTCCGAGATTACAAAAAGATGGTCGCTTTCGCCGGACGTTGTGGTGCAGGCATTCCATCGCGCATCAACAAGGCCTATAACAGCGCAGCCGGAAATGCAGAGGCTGAAAAGGCAGTGTGGCAACAGGAATTCAATAACTTCGTGGATCAGCTGATTGACAGAGATTGCAACCAGTTCCATATATATACTTTAAATCAACCTGTGGACATGAGCCATTTTATAAATATCGAGCAACGGCAGATAGCCAGATCTGCGGCGGTAGCGTAACTTTTATGAGTGTCTAGCAGAGCCCTATGCGTAGTACTTTTTGCGCATGCAGATTCATTTACAGGTGTGCTCAATGTATTGCGGTCGCTGCGACGCTGTGTTAGATAGTCTGATAGTGGTAATTGCGTAACTATTTTTGGCACTGTTCCATTATTGAGAGCTTCGAGGGACCGTTAAGCAAAACTGTTAGTCCTCCCTGTTTCTATTGATTGCCCCCGTCCGTGGGATCGCTGCTCGCCGCGGCGATTAAGCTGTTTATTGCCTGCTGTTCGTCCTTGCCTTATCGCACTGCACTTAAACTCTGCTTGACTATTTTTGCCTTGCCTTTTGTATTGGCTCTTGTATTGTCGAGATTCTCGCGCCAAAGTTGAAAGTTGTCTGGCAACGAAAAAAATAAC
Source organism: uncultured Granulosicoccaceae bacterium (assembly GCA_964393885.1). Lineage (GTDB taxonomy): Bacteria > Pseudomonadota > Gammaproteobacteria > Granulosicoccales > Granulosicoccaceae. Next base: position 54,750 of record CAYMVV010000009.1, read on the forward strand.
AAATTTCGGGCGCCAATATCAGGTGCATCTTTCCAGTCTTTTGATTAGTCTGGTGGGCAAGTTATTGTCGGTGGCGAACACTGGCAGTCGCCTGTTTCGCCGTAGCTGTGAAAGGATGCGGTGGTGCCAGCTGAGAAACTGTGTCGATTCCAGCCGTCGAGCGGAGCGGCAATCTGCCATACTGTCAACGAAAACTTGGTGGTTCCAGCCCTTTAAAAAAAATCGGAGCGCAGTATGCAGTCGCGGTCACAGTTTATGTTACTCAACATCGGACATTTTCTCGATCATCTGTTTATGCTGGTATTTGCCACGGTGGCCGCTCTTGTCCTCGCCGAAGAATGGGGAATGAGTTATGCCGCGTTGATTCCCTATGCAACACCGGGCTTTGTCGCTTTTGGTCTATTCGCAACACCGGCTGGATGGCTTGCGGATCGTTGGAGTCGGCATGCGCTAATGATAATTTTTTTTGTTGGTATTGGTCTCGCGTCCATCGCCACTGCGTTTGCCAATACACCGATGCAGATTGGTATTGGCCTTTTTTCTGTCGGTGTTTTTGCCGCTATCTACCATCCTGTGGGTATAGCGCTGGTGCTTGATGCACAGGGTAAACAGGGTATGCGTATCGCTGTTAATGGCGTCTGGGGAAATCTTGGTGTTGCTGTTGCGGCGCTGTCGACCGCTTTTTTCATTGACCAGATTGGTTGGCGTGCGGCTTTTGTCGCGCCCGGTTTTGTATCAATTGTTTTAGGCTGTGCCTATTGGCAATTGGTATGGCGCAAAGTTGCTCAAGCGCGAGTCGCCTCTACTCCTGCGTCAAACACCACCCGCAAGTCGTCTGTCTTTGTTCCCGGGTCTGTGCTGTTTTTAAGAGTGCTCGCGATCGTTTTTGGTACTACAGCACTGGGTGGACTGGTTTTTCAAAGTACCACTTTTGCGTTGCCGAAGGTACTGGCGGAAAGGGCGGTTGACACAGAGAGTGCCGCAGTGTTTGTGGGGCTGCTGGCGTTTGCAGTATTTGCGATTGGGTCACTGGGGCAGTTAGTGGTCGGGTACATGCTGGATCGTACCTCTCCACGAAGAATTTTTATGTCGGTCGCAGCGTTGCAGGTTGTTTTCTTCGCGGTTGCAGTGAGCGCCTATGGGTCGCTGGCGATCTTTGCATCGGTGGGTTACATGATTGCGGCGTTTGGTCAGATACCAATTAACGATGTGTTAATAGGTCGTATATCGACACCGGAGGTCCGCAGTCGGTTGTTGGGAATTCGCTACACTATTACGATTCTGGTGATGGCGACCAGTGTGCCTGTGATAGCGTGGATACATGCAGGCTATGGCTTTGAGTTTTTATTCAAGGTACTAATGACTGCGTCACTGGCCATATTTTTAATGGTCTGTGCACTGCCACTGGCATTGGTCGATCCGAAGGCTTACAAGGCTACAACTCCAGCCTGAGCTGACGTAAACGCCAGATGTATCCGTGTACTTTAACTGAATGCTGGTATTCGACGACTGTTTCAGGCAAAAGACCCTGAGAGACAACAGTGTAAAATTTGTTTGTCAGGATCAAAGTGTTTTCCAGATCAGAGCCTTTCCATCTCAGAGCGTTTTCCGTATTAGAGCAATGGACATACCTTTGTTGTTGCCAATAATTCAGTGCAGGTTAGAATGGGGCAGGTGTGTTTCTAAATAGTTAAAGTAAGCGTCTGGTGCTGTGTGAAGCGGTACGGTTCTTCGCAGTCGCTGCAGAGCATATTAAACGGGGTTCAACAAAGGGGTGTTTTCATGGGGTATCTGATAGAATTTTTGTTTCGCTGGTTTCACGTTATTTTCGGTGTGACCTGGGTTGGCCTTCTGTACTATTTCAATTTCATACAGGGAGAGTACTTCAAAGAGGCTGAAGCAGATGCGAAAGCAGATGCGCTGAAGAAGCTTGCACCCAGGGCATTGTGGTGGTTCCGATGGGCGGCCATGATGACCTTTTTTACCGGGCTTTACCTGTTCGGCTCTTTGGGAACCGGTGTCAATCAATATATTGCCATTGCCGCGCTAATGGGTACTCTGATGTTCCTCAATGTGTGGTTTATCATTTGGCCAAATCAACGTATTGTCTGTGGATTGAAAGAAGGGGATGTTGCCGCTGCTGGTAGCAAGGCGCTATTGGCATCGCGCACAAACACGCTGTTTTCTGCACCTATGCTGTTTGGCATGCTGGCATCAAAACACGGTACCTTTGGCGCCAACGCCGGAGGCCTCGCCGGTGTAACCCTGGCAGATATCGGCTTTCTTATCGCACTCGTGATCGTGGGGGCGCTGGAAGCAAATGCTATTTTCGGAAAAATTCGCCAGATGGCCAGTGTTATGGGGGTAATACACCTCAGTTTTGCGCTCACCGCTGTCATCTATCTCGCGTTGCATTTCCTCTAGGCTGTTATTTTGTTGGCTGCACCGGGTCTTCGGTCTGGCTCGTTTCGCATAAAGGTAAAGGTGAGATATGTTTAGTCTGAAGGACAAGGTGGCCCTGGTTACCGGTTCCACTCGTGGTATCGGCAGGGCTATTGCCCAACAGTATGCAGAGGCTGGTGCAACAGTCATCGTGTCAAGCCGATCGGAAGAAAGCTGTACGGCAGTAGCAAAAGAATTGACTGATGCCGGCTTTCAGGCAGCGGGTATACCATGCCATGTCGGCCGCAAGGATCAGTTGCAGGCGCTGGTAGATTCCACCAAAGAGCGCTTCGGGCATATTGATATACTGGTTTGCAACGCGGCAACCAATCCTGTGTATGGACCGATGCACACGGTTCCTGATGATGCCTTTGATGCGGTGATCAACACCAATGTTCGCGGCGTGTTCCAACTGTGCAATATGGTTTGTCCCGGGATGGCTGAACGGGGAACCGGATCCGTAATTGTCACGTCGAGTATTGCTGCATTTCGTGGAGATGCAGTGCTTGGTGTTTATGGAATTTCCAAGGTTGCCGAGACGGCGTTGGTGAGAAATCTGGCTGTTGAGTGGGGACCGCAGGGCGTTCGAGCAAATGCAATAGCGCCAGGCCTGGTCAAGACTGACTTTGCCAAAGCGCTGTGGGAAGATGAAAAAAGGCTGGCTCGGGTGGAGCAAACAACACCATTAAGAAGAATAGGCATTCCACAAGATATTGCCGGGGTTGCACATTTTCTCGCAAGTGATGCGGCAGCGTTTGTAACGGGTCAGACCATTGTTGCTGACGGCGGACTCACTATTAGCTAGATCCGGAGCCAGACCCGGAAAGTACACAAGCAACTAGAACGTATCGTTGTAGAGACCAACAAGGCCAACCACCGCAAAGTGGTTGGCTTGTTTGTAAATCAGTACGGTCTTTGCCCGGTCACCCTGCATGACCTGCACCCGGTGTTTGAGCAACCTGCGTTAAAACTGTAGCAGTGTTGATTCTTGCTGCGCTATATTTTCATATAGCCATCTTCCACCGTAAACGGACAGGTGGTCTGTGTCAGAGTAAAGCAACCTGTCGCCGTCGTATAACTGGCTGCTGTCGCTCACCCCTGTATAGGGGTCGAAAAATACGGCGCCAAGTGCAGTGACGCGCTGCTCAATTGCAGTGTTGTAGCTGGGGTACAGATCGTCGATGGCAACAGCCGGTTTGGGACATGCGATGCCCAATCTGTGGCAGTTCGCGATTTTAGACGGGCTGAAAGTTAACAGTGGCGGTTGCGCCAGTACGATAACTTTCTTTGATGCGGTTTGAGCCAGTTTAACCAGCTTGTCCAGTTCGGCTAGAAATTCGTCGCTGCTGAAATCCTTGTCCCATCGAAACGCCAAAATTGAGATATCCGTACCTTGCTGTAATTCCGAGGCATAGCTCGATCTGGTTGAATCACATTTGGCCGAGGTGTTGCCGAGGTAACACCCTCCGGAAGCGTAAATTTTAACGTTCATACCGGCATCACTGGCTAATAGCGAGATCCATTCAAAGTGGTGCTCGGCATGGCTGTTTCCATAGAGAAGTATCTCGCTCTCGCCGTCTTTATGTCCGCCAACACAGCCGAGGTTAACCAGTGAGGGGCATTGGTTTTTATCGATATGGCTGTATTGATAGGCGGTGTTGATTGTGGCTGTGCTGAGGCGATCAGGGAGCCCTTTTTTCATGACGACGCCGAATGCCAGTAGCGCCAGTGCGGCGCTTGGAATAAGGAAATACCAGACCAGGGCCTTAATACCGACGATGTTTAATCTGCGCAGCGGGCGCTCCACTGCGTAGTATGAGACTGCGCTCAGCACAAATATGAGTAGCAGACAAATCGCCTGAGCTAACAGTGGCAGATGCAGATAACCGTCAGTGGTGTTGAGTATATAACGAGCAAAAGCCAGCACTGGCCAGTGAAATAAATATAACGAATAGGACAGAAGTCCGATCCATACAACCACCTTGTTTGCCAACAGATTGTTCACCCAGGTGTTCTCACTGTGGATGATCAGCGCAATCGGTATACAGGCCAGCAGAGCCGAAAAGCCGGGAAAGACAAACTGTTTGTCAAAGAACACCAGGGTCGCGACTAATATTGCGGCAGCGACTGCGGTCAGCGCGTTGGAATTACTTTTTTGCAGAGATCCGTTGGCATGCTGGATAGCGAGTATAGAGCCGACCAGTAGCTCACCCATTCGGGTCAAAATAATGTAGTAACTTATACCCGCGAATTGACTCTTGGCAGACATGAATTCAGCCAGTGCAAAGCTTGCGACAGCCACAATGCACATGACGACTGTGAGGTTGAACTTGAGGTATTTAATAAAAAATATGAGTGCCAATGGCAGAGCAAAATAGTATTGCTCCTCTACCGAGAGAGACCAGGTATGCAGCATCGGCCATTCAGATGAATCAGATGAAAAATAGTCTCCTGTCCTGAGTGCAAATTGCATATTGGATGCAAAGAATATAGCGCCCAGGATTGAAATGCCGGTCTTGTAGAAATCTAGCGGAAGCAGAATAACGTAGCCGGCAATCAGGGTCAGAACGATCATGAAATACAACGGCGGGAGTATTCGCTTTGATCGGCGAACATAAAAATTCGTAAACGTGTACTTGTTGGCAATCACTTCGGAGTACACGATACGAGTGATCAGGTATCCGGATATCACGAAGAAGATATCGACTCCAAGGTAACCTGCGTTTAAATAACCTGGATCGAGGTGGAAAAGTAAAACCGCAAGTACCGCGACCGCTCTTAGTCCATCGACGTCTTTTCGGTATTTTAAGTTTTCTATGGTAGTCACATGGGTCATTCGGGCACCGGGATTATCGGCAAGGTTCGTGGCGAGCCAGTAAGTTACCAGCGAGTAATTGCCGGCGATGATTAGCGTGCAGGACCCAATTCAAGAATGAATGATGTGATGTGGAGGTGCTCTCATGGCAAGCTATTAGAATCAATCGCGACACAGGCAGATGCCTGTTCAGATCGGTAGATTGTAATATCTGGCTCAAGTTCTCACGTCCTCGCAACGATCCTATTCTCGGATAGATGTCGTCCGGCTAAATTGTAAATATCTGATTTTTTATTGTTAAACTATTTTCAGCAGCGCACGAAAAGCGTCATTGAATTTACATTGCGCCTGGCTCGCAGCACTTGTCTACCCGGTATGGCGAGGCAGGAAGCCAGCATAATACTAGCAACAGTTATACTAATGATTGCTATTCTGTGAATACCTCAGTCAGAAGTGGTGAAACAAGCTGCTGATACACGGCAGCACAGAAGCACTTAATTGGAAAACGGAGCATTTTTGACGCCATGGAGTGCGAGCAGGCGGCAAAAAGTGCGAGCGCCTCGAAACTCTAGCATTTTTTGTCGGCGACCCGGTGACCGAATGGCAAGTGCCATCCTGCCAGATGCGGTTGTTGCAAATGGTTGTTACATCAACTTGAGCGCGCCGGCCCACGAGGAGCCAGCGCGGCGGAACCTTCACTGTTGCGATCGCGTTCTGTCGGCACGTTGTATAGATCATATCCGCTATCTGTGACTAACTGTGCACCGTAAACAATCGTGCCTTTATGTCGGGGCGGCATGTCGGGAGCGGCGCGCGCGCAATGGAACTTTCTCGATGTACCGTGGATCCGTGGACTCCTACCGTCCAGACTCCTGATTATGTAATATTACTGGTTAGAATAAGCCGAGGATTATGAATATGAGAAAAGTAGTGTTTTCGGTATTTGCAGCTGTGTTGCTATCAGCCTGTGCAACCAATCCGGTAACCGGCAAGAAAGAGCTCAGCTTTGTTGGCGAAGACTGGGAGCTTCAGGTGGGTGCCGAGCAATATTCTCCCAGTCGCCAGTCCCAGGGTGGAGACTACGTCACTGATCCAAAGGTCGAAGCCTATGTGAATAGCGTTGGCCAAAAGCTCGCAGCCGTCAGTGATCGCGAGCTGCCGTACGAATTCAAAGTGCTCAACTCGGGTGTGCCCAATGCGTGGGCGTTGCCGGGAGGTAAAATAGCTATCAATCGTGGTTTGCTGCTTGAAATGCAAACAGAGGCAGAGCTGGCAGCGGTTCTTGGCCACGAGATTGTCCACGCAGCTGCCAAACACGGTGCGCGTGGAGTGACTCGCGGCGTGTTACTGCAGGGCGGGGTGATGGCTGCGACTGTGGCGTCTTCCGGCCGAAGGCTGTCAAACCTGGCGCAGTTGGGGGCTGGTATTGGGGCTCAGTTGATCAATACGAAATATGGTCGCAATGCCGAGCTCGAGTCGGATCGCTACGGCATTATCTACATGGCTCGCGCGGGCTATGATCCGCAGGGAGCGGTGGACTTACAACAAACGTTTCTCAACCTCTCAAACGGTAGTGAGCGGCGCAGCGACTTCGTATCCGGCTTGTTTGCAAGTCACCCACCGTCCGCTGAACGACTGGCAACCAACAAACGCATTGTCGCGTCGATGCCAAAAGGCGGGGAAGTTGGACGCGAGCGATACCAGCAAAATATCGCCTCCCTGATACGTAGCGAACCAGCCTATGAAAACTATGAAAAAGCGAAAAAAGCATTGGGGGACAAGGATCTGGCGACAGCTCGCGCACTAGCTCGAAAAGCGGTGGCCGCGGAGCCGGATGAAGGTCATTTTCATTCGTTACTTGGTGATATCGAAAGTGCTGGTGAAAACTATCAGCGCGCTCGTAAGCACTATACCGATGCTATCAGTCGCAACAGCAATTTCTTTTATTATCATTTGCAAAACGGGTTGGTTAGCGAGAGAGCGGGAGACTACGAGTCGGCTCGTCGATCTCTGCAAACCAGTCTCGAGCTGTTACCGACAGCCAATGCCCACAATGCGCTGGGCAACATTGCCAGAGCGACGGGCCGCCGCGATGAGGCGATTGAGGCCTATCGACTGGCTGCTCAGGATAGTGGGCCAGCCGGTCAGTCAGCGATGGGATCGCTGGTAGACCTTGATCTGTCATCGAACCCGGGCACCTATCTGGTGGCTCGCACTCAGGTGTCCTCTGAAGGTCGTTTGAAAGTCCAATTGCAAAACCGCACGCCGCGTAACCTTGGTGGTATAGCGTTGCAGATAAATTACCCGGATGCCAGTGGTCGAATGCGACAGGTAACTCGCCAGATCAACGGCGTGGTGGCCGCTGGAAAAAGCGAAATTATTGACATACCGGTTATAGTGAATCCCAGGCTGGTTGAAAATCTACGCGCCGGCGTAGTTTCAGCACGGATCGCTCGATAGGATGCTGGCCTGTGCTGCGCTCGTGGCAGTAAAAACTAAGCCTGCAGCGCAGCGAAAGCGGGTATTTCTCAATGAAGTCGAGGACCAGTATGCAGATCGCAAGTAATAATGTGGTGTCATTTCATTATCAACTGCAGGAGGTTGATGGCGACTATACCGAAGACTCGCGAGGCGGAGACCCCATGCTTTATCTGCATGGCTATCGAGGAATTTTGCCCGGGCTTGAGGACGCAATGTTGGGGCGATCTGCAGGAGATCAGTTTAGCGTCGTACTGGATGCCAGAGACGCGTATGGACTGCGCGATGAAAACGGCATCAAACGGGTGCCGGTCAAGCACCTGATTGAACCGAAAAACCCTCGGGTTGGCGATATTGTGTTAATAAACACCCGTGATAAAAAGGTCCGGGCGACTGTCGTTAAACTCGGGCGGTTTAATGTAGACGTGGACACGAATCATCCGCTTGCCGGTAAATCTTTACAGTTCGATGTGCAAGTGCTTGATGTTCGCGAAGGGACAATGGAAGAAATAGCGCATCGGCATGCCCATGGGCCTGGCGGGCACCAGCACTAGACGGCTCTAGGCGGCTGTCCGGCAACCACCAACCATCGATCCTGCTTTCTGATATAGCGCTCTAAAAGGTTCTTCAGTAGATTCCTTCGACAGGTTCCTCGGCATAGCGCTGTGGCGTTCAATATTTGTCAGGCGATAGCAGGTCAGCTGATCAACCCTGATTTGTCCACCTTTTCAATATCAGAGAATTCCTGTGAGCCCGGTGCAAATACTCAGGAGCGCCATACTGTGGGTGGTGGCGTCCGCAGACTCGTGCTGTTGATAAAACCGTGCTACTTTCATTCAGTGTAGAGTCATAACTGACACAGACTGGATTTGCTCTGATTGTGCTCTATTTTTCCAGGGGTGTTTTGATTGAGGTGAATTGCGTCTTGCTCTGTTTATGACATGCTTCAAACGCCCTTTGAACAGGCTCTCGTGTGCTATTTGTATGCTCTTTGTAAAGATCATTAATCCGATCAATTTGAGCTTTTTAATTACCTCCAGTGCTCCTGATAGTCATATCGTGCAGCACCCAAACTCTCATCGGGAAACATGCATTACCTGAATAACCGGACCCATTATGAGTGACCTTGTAGCAAGTTCTCTGGATATGACTTTCAGTTCACCGAATGGAGAGTCTGTTCACGCGCTGCAGGACGTAAATTTCACCCTTAAAGAAGGTGAAATACTGTCTGTACTTGGGCCCAGCGGCTGCGGCAAGACAACCTTGCTTAACATCATAGCCGGTTTTCTGCGGCCGACTGGTGGCAGCATCTCGCTCAACAACACGGAAATAGACGGGCCTGGAGTGGAGCGCGGTATGGTGTTTCAGCAGGGCGCGTTGTTCGAGTGGTTGACTGTTGCAGAGAATGTCGATTTTGGCTTGCGTATGAAAAAACATAACAAACGCGAGACAGCGGCAAAAGTGGAAGAGTGGCTGGAGATTGTCGGATTGCAGGGCTTTGCCTCCACGCCAACATATCAGCTGTCTGGTGGTATGCAACAACGCGTTGCGCTGGCTCGTTGCCTGATAAACGATCCGGATCTTATTCTAATGGATGAGCCACTGGGCGCTCTCGACGCACTGACCCGTGAAAAGATGCAATCGCTTGTGCTAAAGATCTGGAAGGAAACGGGTAAGACCATCATGATCATCACCCACTCGGTAGAAGAGGCGCTGTTGCTTGGCGAGCGTTTGTTTGTAATGGCCCCGCGACCGGGTCGTTTGCACAAGCAATACAATCTGCCCTTTGCAGAAATGGGCTTGCAGGGGGATCTGCGAGATATAAAAAATGATCAGCAGTTTGTCTCCAATCGAGAAGAGATCCTGTCGATGATCTGGAATATGGAGGAAGAAATTATGGGTAAATCGCACTAATGATTGCCGCTATTGCAGAGTACCGAAGCCTGATCGTCGGGACGATTTTCATCGCCCTGATACTCGGGCTTATTGCGGCCTATGTTTACGGTCGCAAAGTCATCCGCACCGAGAAAACCGATGCTGTGTTTGGCAATCCTGAACGTGCGCTCGGCGGTTGGTATTGGGTTTTTGCAGGGGTTGCCAGTATTTTACTGATCTGGTTTTATTTCTCGTGGGATGCCGCGCGATCCTTTTTCCCGCAGGCAGCCAACGAGCTGTGTCAGGTGGCCAAGGTTGAAACCGCGATCAATCCGGTGCGGGCTACCTTTCCAATTCAGTCGCGACTGTTAAAGGGAACGTCACTGCTTGCAAGAGACAATTTGCAACTTGACCTGCTCGACAAGCGTCTGTTGCGCAGCAAATTTACAGATGATGAAAAAGCGCTGTACGGGGCAGCCATAGCGAAATTGCGTGCCGCGTTGACATCACTGGCGTCACCTGAAAATTTCTCTGCGCAAACGGCAGAGGAAATTAACGGCATCGCGGACAGAATTGACGCAGTTACCGACCTGTTGGCGGATCCGTCGTATCCAGGTGCAGCCGATCCAGCTGAACAATCTAAAGCGCTGGCACAGGCTGGCTGGGGGGAGTCGACCACAGAAGTGCCACTGGATCCGGTCAGTGAGCGAGGTCGCAAATTTGCGCTGGTGGCACAAGAGATATCCTCGATTGCCAAAGACTTCAGCAAAGTGCGCAATCTGAGTGACAATTTTAGAGGCACAGTCGATGACCTTAATGCCGAGATAAAGGCGTTTCAGCAGGATGTGGAAGATAGTGCGCTGGAAGCGGATGAGCAGGACAGTCGAATCAGGTTTATCAAGCAGATTGGTAAACTCGTCAAGCGCATAGATGATGGAACCGTTTTCCCGCCAAATGCGCTGGATCCGATCGAGCAATCCGTGCGGCGCTTTGAGGCCGAAAAGGCAACACAGAAGGGCGGTTTAAAATATATCGATGCGCTGGCGATGCCGGCAGGCACTATTGTCGCCGGAAACACCGCATGCAGTGAACAGGGCTCTGGACGCTGGTTGCCAAAACCTTCGGACACGCTCGGCACTTTAGTCCGTATCAGCGATCCGAACGTCGGATATAAGGGTATCCCGCTGTTATGGTATGAGCAAAAGCCAGTCGCTGAGATGGTCGGTTTTTTTATTCCTGACTGGGTCGCTGACCTTGTGCCAGGTGAGTATCCCCGTCATCAGGTTGATGGGCGGATTGATGAAAACCTGAAAACCAAAGTGCTGAATATTGCTACCGGTAACTTCCCGTCAATTACGGTGCCAGTACCTATGGGGCATATCTGGGATTCTATCCTCAGAGTTCTGGCTGGCCTGTTTTTAGGAATTATTCTTGGAGTGCCGCTGGGACTGTTCATGGGTCTTTCGCGATTTGCCAAAGGGTTCTTCGATCCGCTGATCGAGTTATACAGACCGGTACCACCACTGGCGTGGGCACCATTGATTTTGACCATCTTTGGAATACAGGATGACGGCAAAATATTCCTGCTGTTTATGGTGGCGTTTGCCATTATGGTGATCTCCGCGCGAACCGGTGCGACGGGGACCCAGTTATCAAAAATTCACGCTGCGCATTCGCTCGGCGCGTCGAAACGGCAGATCATCAGGGAAGTCATCCTGCCGAACTCTCTACCAGAGATTCTGACTGGCATACGTATCTCGATTGGAGTCTGCTGGGGTACACTGGTGGCCGCCGAAATGCTGGCTGGTACAACGGGTATCGGCTTTGTTGAGAACGTTGCGCGAAAGCAGAGTGACTACGAAATAATCTGGGTCACTATTATTCTGCTGGGCTTGCTGGGCTTGCTGTTTGACCTGATTATGCGTTGGATAATCAACCGAACCATTCCCTGGCGAGGCAAAGGCTAACAGCTATTCTGTCGATTCAACACGCCTCAGGATATTTGAGGCGCGAAGATTGAGTCGCTTGTATTGCGAAGATTGTGCGAGGACGGCGCTCGGTTATATGCTGGTGCCGAGTTTGGTTTCCAGGTCCTTTACGCTTTTCGCAGCACCAACATTTTGTGGCGAAATTTCAAGCACTTGCTCAAATGCATGGAGCGCTTTCTCGTTTTCACCAAGTTGCTGCATGATGAGTCCCACGCCTGAAAGCGCGCCGAAGTGACGGGGTTCAAGCGTCAGAGTCTGCTCAATGTCGGCGAGAGAGTCCTGGTAATTGCCCAGTAAATAGTGGATTGTCGCCCGGCGATTCCACGCTTCGGCATAGTCAGGATGGTCGTTGACCAGCTGATTCAGTAAATTCAGTGCAATTGTGTAGCGACCGGCGCCCATCGACTCAACCACTTCAGTCATTAAATCGCCGCCGACGTGATCGTCTCGCTCGTACCACTTTTTCCAGATTTCCGCTTCAATCATCACCGCTTGTTGCGGGCTGTCAGCAAGTTTGAGCTGTCCGAAAAGGTCCGGCAAATCATCGTTTTTCTGATCAGCGAACAAAGTGGTCGAGCAGACCAGTGTAGCTAGCAGAAGCATTGGTCGAAGTCTTCGCATCCGTCTCTCTCCCCATACCCTCATTTTTATGTGTGTATTGCACTGGCCCTATTGAGATGTGTCGACCATCATCAAACTATATTTATATGCTATGCCGCGTTTTACTGCGGTTGGAGTGCCCACTGGTTGATCAGGAATAGGTGCCTGACAGGAGGTTTCCGGGTATCGCGTGCTCGCGACGGCCAGCGTTCAGGCATACCCTCTATGCCCAAATACAATACGCCATTTGGCAGATAAAGCAAAATGCGGCGCATTTTTAAGATTTAAGTTGACTAAGCAATATCGCTCGTTGTTCTAAGGAGCAAATCTGTTGCGTGGTTCTAAATTTTGTCGATCTTAAAGACGTCAGGAGATGTGGTCGAAGAGATCATCCTGTCCAGCAGAGGACCGGCTTCAGCCGAGCTGATCAAATTGGCTCGATGCTGAGGATGCAGAAATTTCTCCTGCACGGTGTGATCGAGAAAATTCAGCAACTGGTCGTAGAAGCGATTGATGTTCAACACACCGGTTGGTTTGCTGTGCAGACCAAGTTGTTGCCAGGTGCAAATTTCGATCAACTCTTCGAGGGTACCTATACCACCGGGAAGCGCTATAAAGCCTGATGCCATATCGGCCATTGCCGCCTTGCGATCATGCATGTTTTCTACCACTAACAGCTCCGTCAGCCCGTTGTGCGCTATTTCGTGTTGTTCGAGGTGGCGGGGGATGACGCCATAGGCCTTTCCACCAGCGGAGAGAACGGCATCGGCAACAGCCCCCATCAGCCCGATGCTTGCGCCGCCATAAACCAGATCTATGTCTCGTTCGACCAGCGCACTGCCCAGTGCGTGGGCTGCCGAAAGGTAGTCGTCGCTGGCACCGGAGCTGGAGCCGCAAAATACGCAATATCGTGTCATGCCAGTGGTGTCTGCTAATGATTGTGTGCTAAATGTCGCCTGCCGAGAGTAGTGCCAGAAACACCACCATCAGCATGGAAGCGGCCATTGCAATGTTGATTATTCGCTGTGTTTTTGCATCCAGTGCCAGGCGCTTCAGGCTGATACCCGCAGCCAGCCACAATAGATGTATGGGAATCCAGATCGCGTTTATGATGGCGAATTTTATCAGTGTTTCCAGTGCAATGTTTTCTGCGTAAAAGCTCCAGCCTGAAAAGAGTGTGGTATTTACCGCATAGGCTTTCGGGTTGATTGTCTGAAGTAAAATTCCGTTGTGGATGCCGGGTTGTTTGGCGCTTCTAATGAATTTGATCTCGGATCCGGACATCGCAATTCTTATGGCCAGGCTTAGCAGGTAAATAGCGGACAACACCAACAGTGCGACACGCAGCCACGGCAGCGAGAACAGAATGGCGGCCAGTCCGCTAACCACTGCCAGCGCCACCAGATTAGTTCCAATAAACAGTCCGATAAGGTATCGCAGACCGGCGTTTTTACCGAATGCCGCTCCGACACCGGCAGTTGACAACACACCGGGTCCCGGTGTGATCAACAGAAAAAACACAGCAGCAACAAAAGCAAGCATTCAGGTTCTTTTCCAATGACAGCGTTGTTGTGAGTATTGTGACAGGATAAGTGTGCTGCGAATGCAACAATTTGCCTTGCTCGTGAAGTGCCTGCTTCTGAAGTAAGTGACGCCCGCTTTATTACACAGAAACTGTGAAGGCAAAGTTAAACCCGCACCTGATGGCTTTGAACGATGACGCTCTAACCGCTTGTGCTGTCCGATCTTGCGGCCAGAGAAAACGACCCGAACGGAAATCATTTTTCCGTCGAGTCTTTGCGAGTGCCGGGACAACGCATCGCTGATATTTATCTGGCACTGCTGCCACAATGATCAGGCTAAATTGTTAACCAGCAGACTGAATCAGTGTTTGACCTCAATGTTCACCTGACTAACAGTGCCTGATTTCTGGCCGTCAGGCAGATACGGTTCTTTTCGGTAGCACCCAGTCCGGCCTGATGAAGTGACAGGTATAGCCATGTGGTGTGCGTTGCAGATAATCCTGATGCTCGGGTTCAGCCTCCCAGAAGTCGGATGCAGGTTCGACTTCCGTTACCACTTTGCCGGGCCATAGTCCTGATGCATCGACATCTGCAATGGTGTCTTCAGCGATCGTCTTCTGTCCATTATCAATGTAGTAAATAGCGGATCGATAGGACAGCCCTTTGTCATTGCCTTGTCGATTCGGGGTGGTGGGGTCGTGTATCTGGAAGAAAAATTCAAGCACCTGCCTGAAGCTGGTCTCCTGTGGATTAAATATTATTTCGATGCCTTCGGCATGGGTGCCATGGTTGCGGTAGGTGGCGTTAGGTACGTCGCCGCCAGTGTAACCGACACGTGTCGACAGGATGCCTGGCTGTCGCCGAATCAGTTCCTGCATACCCCAAAAACATCCACCTGCCAGAACGGCTTTCTCTGTTTGGCTAGTCATCGTTGTTGCTCCGCAATTTAATTGCTCAGGGTTAAAAATAGTTGTTTTGCCTCTGGATGGATCTTACTACAGGAACTGCTTTAGTTTTTCGATGAAGAGATCAATCTCGGCCTGTGTATTGTAGTAGTGGAGTGATGCCCGAACGACTTCATCAAGTCCGCGTTGCTGGAAGGATATCAGCGTACCGGAACCGCTGGACACAGATACATTAATGGATTCGGCTGCGAACAGGCTCTGCAATTCTGTGGCATTCCTGCGTTTACAACAAAACGTGACAATGGCGCAGCGAGTCGACCCTTCGTCTGTGACGGTAACACCGTGTATCCCGGACAATTGCTCCCTCAGGTTTTCCGCAAGTAAGGTGTTGCGTTGCTGAATGTTTTTTATACCCAAGGACAAGGCGTAGTCAACAGCCACACCCAATGCCGCCTTGCCAGCAAAAAACTGCTCCCAGTTTTCAAATCGTTTTGCACCATCGATTATCTGATACTGCGTTGGAGAAACCAGCTCGGCTGCATGTTGGTCGAGCATGGCCGGCTCTATCTTGTCTGCCATAGATTGACTGACGTACAGGACACCAGTGCCTCGTGGACCACGCAGGTATTTTCTACCTGTGCCGCTGGCAAAGTCGCATCCTATATCTTCGACATCGACCGGCAGTTGACCCATACTTTGGCAGGCATCGAGTAAATAGGGCACGCCGGCTGCTTTTGCTATGCGACCTATTTCTGCTACCGGATTAACCAGGCCTCCCCCGGTCGGAATATGGCTGACCGATATCAAACGGGTTTTACTATTGATAAGGCGCTCCAGGGCGGATGTATCCAGCTGCCCGAATTCATCGTTTGGCACGACGATCAGTTCTGCACCGTTTTGTCTGGCTCGTTGTAAATAGGCAATTACGTTGCTGCCATACTCCGCTACGCAGGTCAGGATCTGATCACCGGGTTTTAGCGGGATAGAATAAAAAATCATATCCCATGCACGGGTAGCATTTTCAATATAGGCGATTTCGTTTGGCTGGCAATTTAACAGTGTGGAAAAAGATCGATAAAAGTTATCGAGCTCGTCCGCTCTCAATGCTGTTGTTTCATAGCCGCCAAACATTTCTTCATCTTGGAGATAGCTATGTAGTGCATCTGCGACAGCAGCAGGCATCAATGAAGAGCCGGCATTGTTAAAATGAACCAACTTCGGCAGAGCTCTGGTGTCCTTTCTAACGCGATCTATATCAGAGAAAAATTCAGACATAACTCATCCTGCTGTGCTGGAACAAATGACGGTTTTTATTGTACACCCTGGCCAGGAGCTGCAGCTATGAACCTCGGCCAGTAACCTCAACCAGGAGCCTCAACCAGGAGCCTCAACCAGGAACCCCGGCTAGGAACTTCGGCGTAGCTGTCGAATGATAAATCTACCCGGGTGAAGTAAACGATGGTTCGCGTAGATGCAATCATCTGACGATTGCATCGCGTCACCTGTTATAACACCAGCCAGTATCTGTGCCGCGTAGATCGAGTGAAGCGCGCCGCGTGACCCAAACCCGGTAATTAGATAAAGTCCTTTGTGGAAGTGTGGTCGGGGAAATATTTGCTGTCGCCTGCCATGATGAAGATCAGCATAATTTTGCTCATACCATTCTTCTATTGGCGCGGCACCAACAACTGGTAGCCGGTCAGGCGTTGAATAGCGAACTCCTGCCCAGGAGTGACGGGTACTTCCATTGTTCACCGTTGTTTTAACTGACTGATTTACGGGCAGCTGGTCTAGCTGCGGGCAAAGTTCAATTGCTTTTTGCAGGTTGAGCTGGTCATCGCGTGTAGATAACCGACTTGAGTCAATCTGCTGCTGGTGTGTCGAGCCCGCCCAAAAGCCGGTAGTAGTCGGTATGACAGAACCTTTGCCTGTAATGATATGCTTTGGTATGCAGCCTGTTGTTGCGGAGCCGGATGTGAAGTGACTCATCTGGCCACGGCTTTTTTGCAATGGCAAATGGGTGGTTTGCGTTAGTTGGCTGGCAACCTGAGCGCTGGCGATGATAACAAGCGGGGATTCGTTTATAACCTGATTGTCTGCATCAATCAGTTGCCAGCCATAGTGTGTTTGTCGTAGTGAGTGAACAACAGTTTCACCGATAAATTCTGCAGCCTGTTGTTTTGCATCGTTGCATTGCCTGAACCAGTGCTCGCACAGACCTGCCATATTCAGCGACCCCGCCTGCCCGAAATACAAGGCATCACCTGCCAGCTGTGTACCGGCCAGGTCACTGGCCTCGGCCCTTGTCAGTTTGCTGTAATAGGGGTTCTCGGGCCAGTGGGTGACATCTGTGACCAGCTGCAGCACGCCATCCAGCTGCGAACGGTGGTGCTGTTTCAAGCGCGTCGACTCTGGTGCATCGTTATATAACTCAGCGTATATTTTTCTATAGGCCTCGTTAAAATATCGAGTTGAAGTTTGCTCCAACCTGGTTACATGCGGACGGATAAGTGCGCGCGGAACAGCAGATGTCTCACTCGCTATCGCACGATGTTTGTCGTAGACAACACATCGAAATCCTGTTTTAACCAGCGTGCGAGTCAGCGCACAACCGGCGATTCCGGCGCCAATAACAATTGCAAGTGTGCCGGGCGAGAAGTGATGTTCCGGCGCATCAAGCCCGGGCAATGTCACAGGTTTTTTTGTGCGGGAGATGGCAGGCCTGCACGCTATTGAGTGAGTGCCTCAGTTGCCTGAGCGTCAGTTGTACCGTATCGATCTACAATATAATTCTCAACGATAGTCTGAAACTCGGCGGCGATGTGTTCCCCTTTCAGCGTAACCGTTTTTTCACCATCTACGTAGACGGGAGCGACGGGTCTCTCACCAGTACCCGGCAGACTGATGCCAATGTTTGCATGCTTGCTCTCGCCGGGCCCGTTGACCACACAGCCCATGACCGCAACGGTCATGTCTTCAACACCCCGATAAGTTTTCTTCCACTCGGGCATTGAGTCGCGCAGATAGTTTTGGATGTCGTCCGCCAGTTGCTGGAAAACAGTACTGGTGGTGCGGCCACAGCCCGGACAGGACGTTACCATCGGCGTGAATGAGCGTATGCCCATGGTTTGCAGGATTTCCTGGGCGACAATCACCTCTCTGGTTCTGTCGCCGCCGGGCTCTGGGGTAAGCGAAATTCGAATGGTGTCGCCGATTCCCTGTTGCAGTAACACAGCCAGTGCAGCCGTTGACGCGACAATGCCTTTGCTGCCCATGCCGGCTTCAGTTAAACCCAGGTGCAGTGCGTAATCGCAGGACTGCTCGAGTTGCTGGTAGACATCGATTAAGTCCTGCACGCGGCTCATTTTACAGCTGACGATTATCCGGTTTGCCGGCAAGCCAAGTTCCTCCGCAGCACGGGCACTCTCCAGCGCCGAGCGAATCACCGCAGCGCGATAGATTTGATCAAGCGGTTGCGGACTGGAGGATGCTGCATTTTCGTCGAGCATCAGTGCGAGTAATTCCTGATCGAGGCTACCCCAGTTTGCACCGATGCGAACCGGCTTATCCAGCCTGGCTGCAATCTCGATCATCGATGCAAATTGCTCGTCTCGCTTGCGCCCGCGTCCAACATTGCCAGGATTTATGCGAAATTTGGCTAATGCCTCGGCACATTCCGGGTGATTTACCAACAATTTGTGCCCGTTGAAATGAAAATCTCCCACCAAAGGGACGTCGCAGTCCATTTTTGCCAGCCGGTCACGAATTTCCGGCACAGCTCGCGCGGCTTCATCATTATTTACCGTAATTCGTACCAATTCAGAGCCTGCTCGCGCAAGTTCTGCTATCTGTATAGTGGTGCGGACGGTATCGGCTGTGTCGGTGTTGGTCATGGATTGAACCACAACCGGATTGTCACCACCAACAGCGACATTTCCAATCTGCACGCTTTGAGAATGCTTGCGAAGTTTCATAAGTCTGGGAATAATCGGTGGAAATCCTGAAATTGAATCGAGACACGATTCGCCTGGATTGAATTCGGCACAGCGCCTTGTAACTGCTGGCGACAGTCGCCAGATAAGACTAAACGGGTAACCGCGAAATCGTATGGGCAACTTTACACCAATTCGGGAGATAGGCGAACGCGAACAGCAGATTTTCAGGCTGTTGGTCGAGCAGTACATTCAGGATGGGGCACCGGTAGGTTCGCGTACCTTGTCAAAGATGCCCGGTGTCAATGTCAGCGCAGCCTCTGTGCGCAATGTAATGGGTGATCTGGAAGATCTTGGTCTGCTCGAATCTCCGCATACGTCAGCTGGCAGAGTGCCAACCAGTGATGGTTTTCGCCTCTTCGTCGACACGATGCTCGAGGTCCAGCCGATCGTCGAAAATGAGCTCGATCCATTAAAGGTGGCACTTTCTCCCGATCAGGATGAGAAATCGCTGCTTCAGCATACCTCCCGATATCTCTCTCATTTCACGAATATGGCCGGGGTGGTAACGCTGCCAAAACGCGGCGCGACAATCTTCCGCCAAATTGAATTTCTGCCTCTGTCCGAACAACGCGTGTTGGTCATCTTGGTGGTCAATGAGAAGAATGTTCAAAACCGCATCCTGACCCTTGATCGAGACTATGAAGCCGCAGAGTTGCAGGAAATCTCCAACTACCTGAATCAGACGTACTCGGGTAAGGATCTGGAGTCGGTAAAAGATCTCATACGAAACGAGCTCGAGAACACCCGAGAGTCGATGAACGAACAAATGACGCAGATGATCAATCTGGCTGGCAGAGTCTTCGATAACGATGAGCAAACGTCAGACGAAGACGTGATTGTTGAGGGTCAAACCAATCTGATGAATTTCAGCGAGTTGTCCGATCGGGAGCACCTGCGGGACTTGTTCGAAGCCTTTAGCCAGAAGCGCGATATGTACCATGTACTGGAGCGCTGCATATCAGCGGAAGGGGTGCAAATATTTATTGGTCAGGAATCCGGCTATGGTGTGCTTGATATGTGCAGTCTCGTGACCACCAGTTATAAGGTTGATGGCGAGGTCGTTGGCATACTCGGGGTAGTGGGGCCGACGCGCATGGCCTATGATCGTGTCGTGCCGGTTGTCGATGTCACTTCACGCTTGCTGAGTGCCGCCTTGAATTCTTCGTCGTAGCTCCCATATACGGCCGCAACACTTGTTCGGGTTCTTATCCCGAATTTTTGCAATCACTTCAATAAACCGGAGACACCTGAATGGCTGAAGAGAAGCCTTCTGTAGACTCTCGTCCAACCGAAAATCAAGATGCCGATCACGCAATGCCTGCAGACCAGGGCACCCATGGTAGTTCTGTCGAAGACGGCGTGGACGGCGTCGATCCAAACATCGATGTGGATGATGTCGAGAATCCGGTTGAAAATACAATCAATGAGGGGTTTACCCCGGACGATGCGGGGGGAGAAGATATCGAAGCGCTGAAAGCTCAACTGGAAGAGGCTACCGGGGTTGCGGCCAAGAGTCGCGATGATGTGTTAAGGATCCGCGCCGAGATGGAGAATCTGCGCAAGCGTCAGGCTCGCGAACTCGAAAACGCCCACAAATATGCACTCGACAAGATCGCTCTTGAACTCCTGCCTGTCAGAGACACGCTGGAGATGGGAGTTGCCGCCGCCGAGACCGAAAGTGATTTGTCGAAAATCGCAGAGGGTACCGGGTTAACTCTGAAAATGCTGACGCAAACCCTGGAGAAGTTCAACGTGGTCGAGGTCGACCCGCAGGGCGAAAAATTCGACCCTGATCTGCATCAGGCTATCAGCGTTCAGGAGGGTACGGACAAGCCGGCAAACACGGTTCTCAACGTGATGCAAAAGGGCTATACGCTCAATGAGCGCCTTTTACGCCCGGCGATGGTCGTCATCGCAAAATAACCACACAAATTGTGTTGAATTAGATAGCAGTAGCCCTATTTAACAATTAAATCAAAACACTATAGCTGTTACTAGACAGTCTCGGAGATTAAGCAACATGGGTAAAATTATTGGTATTGATCTGGGCACAACCAATTCTTGTGTGGCAGTGATGGAAGGTGGCACACCACGGGTGATCGAGAATGCCGAGGGTGATCGAACCACACCATCCATCGTCGCTTTTGCCGACGGTGATGAAGTACTGGTCGGTCAGCCGGCAAAACGACAGGCGGTCACTAACCCGGCCAATACACTGTATGCCGTAAAACGTTTGATTGGCCGTCGGTTCGAAGAAGAGGCGGTTCAGAAAGATATCAAGCTGGTACCGTACAACATTGTAAAAGCGGATAACGGTGATGCCTGGGTCGAGGCAAACGGTGACAAAATGGCGCCGCCCGAGATTTCTGCCAGAGTATTGATGAAAATGAAATCCACCGCCGAGGAGTATCTGGGGGAGGACGTCAGCGAGGCGGTGATTACTGTACCTGCCTATTTTAATGATTCACAGCGTCAGGCTACCAAAGATGCCGGCAAGATTGCCGGTCTCGATGTGAAGAGAATCATTAACGAGCCAACAGCGGCAGCACTTGCCTATGGCATGGACAAGAAACTTGGCGATTCCAAAATTGCTGTGTTTGACCTCGGCGGTGGAACCTTCGATATCTCAATCATCGAGATTGCGTCGATTGACGGGGAGCATCAGTTTGAAGTGCTTTCAACTAACGGCGATACCTTTCTCGGTGGTGAAGATTTCGACAACCGTTTGATAGAGTATCTTGCGGACGAGTTTAAAAAGGAAAACGGGATGGATCTGCACAGCGATCCACTCGCCTTACAGCGACTAAAAGAAGCTGCAGAGAAGGCAAAGATTGAACTGTCATCAAGCCAGCAGACTGATATTAATCTGCCCTATGTCACGGCTGATGCGTCGGGGCCAAAGCACCTGAACATCAAGGTATCGAGAGCCAAGCTCGAATCACTTGTAGAAGATCTGGTCAAGCGCACCATAGAGCCTTGCAAGGTCGCGCTGAAGGATGCCGGATTCAGTGCCTCAGAAATTGACGATGTCATTTTGGTAGGCGGTCAGACTCGCATGCCGAAGGTTTTCGACGAGGTAAAAGCGTTTTTTGGTAAAGAGCCACGGCGCGATGTTAATCCTGACGAAGCGGTTGCGATGGGTGCAGCGATTCAGGCCGGTGTACTCGGTGGTGACGTTAAGGATGTGTTGTTGCTCGATGTGACTCCGCTGTCATTAGGCATTGAGACACTGGGTGGAGTGATGACCCGTTTAATCGATAAGAACACGACCATTCCAACCAAGGCACAACAGGTGTTTTCGACCGCAGACGACAATCAGACAGCAGTGACTGTGCACGTTTTGCAGGGAGAGCGAGATGTGGCCAGCGGTAACAAATCTCTGGGTAAATTCGATCTGACCGATATACCGCCGGCACCGCGTGGCATGCCGCAGGTAGAGGTGACATTTGATATTGATGCTAACGGCATACTGAACGTATCAGCGAAGGACAAGGCGACCGGCAAGGAGCAGTCTATTGTGATCAAGGCATCCAGTGGCCTGTCAGACGAAGAGGTCGAGGCTATGGTCAAGGATGCCGAGGCTCACGCTGAAGAAGACCGCAAGCAAAAGGAGCTGATAGATACGCGTAATCAGGCGGAAAACATGATTCACGCTACCGAAAAGTCTGTAGTCGATTTGGGTGAACAGGTCACTGAGGATGAGAAGAAGGAGATTGAGTCCCGCATAGCCGATCTCAAGGAAGTTCTGTCTGGCGACGACAAAGATGCGATCGAAAGCAAGCTGCAATTGCTGACTGAATCCTCAGGCAAACTGGCTGAGCGTGCCTACGCTCAGGCATCGGCTGGCGCAGACGGTGGTGATGCACCTGGCGATTCTGACAATGGCGGTGGGAAGTCTTCTGCGGGCGATGACGTCGTCGATGCGGAGTTCGAAGAAGTAAAAGATGTCAAAGACGACAAATAAAAATTACAGCGCGAAGTAATGCGCTGTCCAGACTTAATCCGAGGGTGCACCTGCTCTCGGATTTTTCTTTTACGGGCACCTGAATATGTCGAAACGGGACTACTACGAAGTGTTGAGTGTTGCGCGCGATGCGAACGATGCTGAACTGAAAAAGGCGTATCGACGGTTGGCGATGAAGCATCACCCGGACCGAAATCCGGGAGATACAGTCGCCGAGGAGAAATTCAAGGAAGCCAAAGAGGCTTATGAAGTGCTAGGTGACTCGCAAAAGCGTGCCGCCTACGATCGCTTTGGTCATGACGGTGTCAGCAACTCCGCATCAGGTGGCGCCGGTTTTGGTGGCGGAGGTGCAGATTTCAGCGACATATTTGGTGACGTATTTGGCGATATATTTGGTGGTGGCGGTGGTCGCTCTCGCGGAGGTCGTGCCAGAGGAGGCGCCGATCTGCAGTACAACCTGCAACTGTCGCTCGAAGAGTCTGTCAGCGGCCTGGAGAAAACGCTAAAGATTCCGACACAGGTGCTGTGTAACCAGTGTTCTGGCAGTGGTGCAAAACCTGGTACCAAGCCGGTGACCTGTGATACCTGCAACGGTATGGGTCAGGTGCGAATGCAGCAAGGCTTTTTCTCGGTGCAACAAACCTGTCCAACCTGTCGAGGCAACGGCGAGAAAATAGCCGATCCCTGTAACAAATGCCGTGGCTCCGGGCGTGTGCAGGAGCAAAAGACGCTGTCTGTCAAGATTCCTCCGGGAGTCGATAACGGTGACCGCATTCGTTTGTCAGGCGAAGGAGAAGCGGGAGAAAAGAACGCCCCGGCGGGTGACCTGTATGTCATGGTCCAGGTAAAGGAACATGAAATTTTTGAACGTGATGACGACGATCTGTTGTGCACTGTGCCGATCGACATCATTACCGCAAGTCTTGGCGGGGAACTTGAGGTTCCGACATTGACCGGCAAGGTCAATTTGAAGATACCGGCTGGCACTCAGTCAGATAAAATATTTCGGCTGCGTGGAATGGGCGTAAAACCTGTTCGCAATACCAGCAGCGGGGACTTGCTGTGCAAGGTGCAAATAGAGATACCGGTCAATCTAACTGGTGAGCAAAAGGAGTTGTTTGAACAAATTCGAACAACTATGCAGGGAAAAAAAGCGTCACGCCACACGCCCAAGCATCACGGGTGGCTGACAGGAGTGCGCAAATTTTTCGATGATATGCGTCCCTGACTGAAACACAGGATAGAAACTCCGGATAAAAGCACCGGTTTGAGGCTCTTAGTGCGTAAGAACCGGTGCTTCTCGGTGATTCTACGGAGTCGGTACTGCCGGATAACAGACGGTACGAGTGGTTTGCGATAAGTCACATTTTTAGGTAACAGTGCGTGTAAACATCGGTGACCGGCGTGCGTCTTGCGCGGTGTCAGTCTCACTCTATTCGAGTTTCAAATGATTCGCAGTCCGGACTCAGCGCGATACGTTCGTAAAGTCGTGTCGCTGCTAAAACTACCGTTGCAGTGTCTGCAACTTTTTACGGGTAGCAAATCCTTTCGCGATAACCCGATCCTGGGTAGCTGGATTTTAAATCTGTTGGGGTTGCATGTAGTTCGGGTGGTCGCGGCTGCTGCGGTAACACGATTTCGATTCTTTTGCCTGTCTGGCTTTGTTACTCGCGAGCAACGCAAATCCTATCTGCGAGATGGCTACCTCAAGGTTGAGAATTTCCTGCCATCTGAAGAATTCGACAAGCTGAAAATCGAGCTAAAAAGCGTCGACGGCGATGTTCGGCAATGCGTGCAGGGGGATACGCTAACGCAACGTATTTTGCTTGACGATACAGCCCTCGACAGATTGCCGGCATGTCGCGGCTTACTTGCTGATCAAACTTTTGGCCGCCTGATGCGGTTTGCTGCATCGAGGAACACCAGTCCCGTTTACTATCTGCAGTGCATTCGCAGTAATGCGCTTGACGGCGCGCCTGATCCTCAGAGAAATCTGCACAGCGACACCTTTCACTCCACCATGAAAGCGTGGTTGTTTATCGATGATGTGTCCGATGAAAATGGTCCCTTCACCTATGTGCCGGGCTCACATCGATTGACTTTTAAAAGATTGAAATGGGAGTATCAGCAAAGCCTGTTGGGGTCTCGTCTCAGGGATTCCTACGGTGCTCGCGGGTCACTGCGGATTAGTGAATCAGAGTTGCCTGATCTTGCCTTGCCGCAACCCCTGGCATTCAGGGTGCCGTCCAACACGCTCATTATCGGAGACACCCATGGCTTCCATCGCAGGGGTATGGCTACGCAGGTCAGCAGCCGAATGGAGATATGGGCTTTCAGTCGAACCAATCCTTTTAACCCGTGGCCAGGCTTAAATTTTGACTGGTATCGTCAGATAAGCCACTACGCAATTAAAAAATACCTGGCGATTCAGGATGAGAAAGCCCGGCGCAAGGGGATGCGTTCCAGCTGGCATCGCGTAGCGACGAATACAATGCAACGAACAGTGCAATCACCAATCGCTCGGGACACCTGCGATACCAATGCGGTCAATGCCCCTGATAGACGAGAGGTGGCGTAAGTCGGTGGTAGCAATAGATGGTGCTACCTCGGTATACAGGTAAACGTGCGAGTCTGGCGCGGAGAGCCTTCGCAGAGATCGTTCGCATATAGCCCTGACACTTTACCGCTAACTGTGTAAAACTTTGTGTCCTGGCGTTCGTTTTACGGGGTTAATAGTTATTGAGAGACCAGCGGGAGACCGTCTTATACGGCGCGCAACTGCGCTAAAGCTCGATAAGAATGCAACAATTGTTTAAGAGTTGCACCCTGTTACACAGCCTATGCCGCACACTTGTTCTCACCCATGCAACGTTGCAGTACACTGGCAGATCCACCAGTCAGGTTACACCCGTGAGTCGATATCGCCCTCCCGCGGAGAAATCCACGGCACTTATATCTCCGTCCGGCTTTGAAAAGTTGCAAGCAGAGCTGAAGGCGCTATGGGTCCGGCGTCGTGACGTAACCGCCGCGTTGACGGCCGCAGCCGCGGAAGGTGATCGTTCAGAGAATGCCGAATATATCTACCGCAAAAAAGAGCTGAGGGAAATAGACAGGCGAGTGCGTTACCTGCAGAAGCGAATCGCGATACTGAAGGTTGTGCGAGACAGGCCCTCCGATCAGACCCGGGTTTTTTTTGGTGCTACGGTCGAACTAGAGGATGAAGAAGGAGAGCGCAGCAAAGTTAGAATTGTCGGGCCGGATGAAATAGATCCATCGTGCCACTGGATCAGTGTTGATTCGGTTGTTGCCAGGGCCTTGTTGAAGTCATCGGTTGATGACGAGGTCACAGTGACCGCACCTGGTGGCACCAAGACCTACACTATCGAAAAAGTCAGTTATGGCCTTGAGTAGAACGAGGTATTGGTTTGCAGCAGAAAGTCAGTGGGAAATGCGAATCAATTAGAGGCATCAGTTGCGGGTTCATCTATCGGCCTCGCCATAACGGTGACGATCGTTGTGTCCATTGGTATATCGTTGATCGAACCATTAACAGGCAATGTCTGGTCAGCAGGGATATCAATTTTGGCTTCCACTGGCCCGGGCTCTATAGTAGCGCGCTGTTGCGTGACTGCAGCGGTGAGTAGCACAGTCGCGAACACAAGCAGAATCCATTCGCTTGGTTTTACTAAGCCGGCCTTGTGGCTGGATTCCATATCTGGTCCTTCTATTACTCGTCAGAGGGTAAATCGATGTTCAGCTGTTATCAGATCATACACGTTGTGTACATGAACGATAAAGCCCCACATCAATAGAAAACGCTAACTGCTCTCAAAAATTTTGTGTCTATCTGTCTAAGTGACTGTTTTGTCGCGACGCTTGCGTTGTTAGTAGCGTCATGACATAATGGTATACTAGACTGTCATGACGTGAAAAGCAAGCAAATGGCGCCAAAACTGGTACGCGAAAAAACACAGAAGATTGAGTTGCGGGTAACACCTGAGACGAAAATTCTAGTGCTCAAAATGGCTCAGGACGATGGTACGACGGTGACCAGGTTTTTGGAAAGTTTGATCCAACGAGAATTTAATCGCCGCAACCGCAGAGATTCGGCAAAAAAAGCCAGTGCCTGAACGCGGCACCCGGGTTATACCCGGGTTTTATAGGGTACGCGTTCAGTCGTTAGTGTCCGGGGTCGATTTCTCCGGTACTGGCTTCTGTTACTGGCTTGCGGGATGCCAGCATCCCGGACGTTCTGTCCTCGTTTTTCAAACTTCCCTGAGTTGCCCGGCCTGATCGGTTTGCCGGGGCAAGGCATTACCCGGTTGTGGTTTGGGCATTAGAGTTTCAGCCCTTGGGTGAAATGCCGTGATGTTGTGCCACACGCATAACAAACCAGCGATGAACATTGAGTCCGGGGAAGCTACGTGCAAGCGTTTTTTGATGACAGTACGTCGAAACATGACCCGAAATTTTTTCTTGTCAAAGGAAAAATGCGAGAAAGCACCGAGCAACCGGAGCGCGCCCGGCGCTGGTTAGCTGCATTGCGGCGTCTCAGTATCAATGTGTCAGAGCCGGATGCGTTTGATTCAGCACATCTTCATGCGATTCATGACGCTGATTACCTTGACTTCCTGCAGCACGGCTACCAGCAATGGCAGGAGTTGCCAGATCCGTCGACTGAAGTCATTGCGAACGTACATCCGCTGCGCAGGCGAAAGAACTACCCCGCCAGCATTGTGGGCAGGGCCGGATGGCATATGGCTGATACAGCATGCCCGCTGGGTGAACATACCTGGCAGGCAGCCAGGGCATCTGCCAATGTGGCGCTATCGGCAACTCAGTGCGTGCTGTCGGGTAAAGAGCCACTTGCCTACGCGCTGTGCAGGCCACCGGGCCATCATGCCTATGCTGATCTGGCTGGCGGATTTTGTTTTTTAAACAATGTTGCAATTGCAGCGCAGTTTGCACGCGGAACCCGCGAGCGTGTGGCCATTCTCGATGTAGATGTTCACCACGGGAATGGTACACAGGATATTTTCTACGAAAGATCTGATGTATTTACTGTTTCTATTCATGCCGATCCAAGTGATTTTTATCCATTTTTCTGGGGTTATGACAACGAAACAGGTGAAGGTAGCGGCGAAGGCTATAACCTCAATATTCCACTCGAAAAACATTCTGACGATGCAGTGTTTCTGCAGGCATTAAACGGTGCAATGGAGAAGATACAGGTGTTTGATCCGGGTATTTTGATCATTGCATTGGGTCTAGACGCATCTGAGGCTGATCCGCTGAGAGGCCTCAGTGTGACGACCGATGGATTCAACCAGATTGGCAAAACCATAGCGAAAGCAAGCTTTCCTACCGTATTTGTGCAGGAGGGTGGTTATCTCTCTGATCTGCTTACCGACAATCTCGCGGCCGTATTGAGTGGCGCGATGGAGCCTTTACGATCATGACATTGCCACCTGATCCGTTTGTTTCCGGTATAGAGTCGGTTGCGCGCGATGTACGGCGTGGCCACACAACCTTTCTGGAGCTCGCGGATACCTGCCTGCAGAGAATCGATGCGCTCGAACCGGGTTTGCAGGCGTTTGAGTTGGTATGCGCCGATCGTGCTCGATCTGCTGCAGATGGCTTTGATCGATTGTTGGCAAGCGGAACCGATCTTGGGCCCCTGATGGGTATACCCGTTGCGATAAAAGACATCATCGCAGTCAATGATCTGCCGACCACAAACGGATCTCTTTACCAGCCCGAACACCTGAATGTGGCTCAGGGCGCAATGATGGACAAATTACTGCGACTGGGTTGCGTCGTCATTGGTAAAACCAAAACAGTAGAATTTGCATTGGGTGCAACCGGGGAAAACCGGGCCAGAGGTACACCATGGAATACATGGGATAGTCAGCAGCATCGTATTCCGGGTGGTTCATCCAGTGGGTCAGCGGTGGCAACAGCGGCAGGATTGTGCGGGTTTGGAATCGGTACCGATACGGGTGGCTCGGTTCGCATTCCAGCGTGCTTTAATGGCCTGTTCGGGCATAAAACTACGGTTGGTCTCTGGCCGACAGATGGCATATTTGCTTTGTCACCCACACTCGATTCAGTCGGCCCGATTTGTCGGTCTTGTCTGGATGCGAGTCTCATACATCAGCAGTTTACGGGAACGCCTGTTGCTGCGAGAGCCTCCGTAGCCGGTCTCAGACTTGGCGTCCCCTGCACAACTAATCTGGATGATCTGGACACCGAGGTGGCCACAGCATTTGAATTAGCCAGACGACAACTCGTCGGCCTCGGGGCCCAGGTGATAGAGATCGACGTTCCGGAAAACCGTGAACGAGGCGAATTATTTCCCCCGGTGGTTGGCGCCGAGATCATGTCATCTCTAACGCGCGAAGGCTTTGCGGAAGCTCGGGACAAAATGGATCCGGTTACGGCGGCGCGCGCCGCTATTGGGCTCGATGTTGACGCAGTGAGTTATCTGGCTGCCACAAGGCGCATTAAGCAACTGGTGCAGATCGGAAATGCCTATATGGATGGCCTCGACGGATGGATTACACCGACATGCCCGATGACGCCAATGACGGTTGCCAGTCTCGACAACCCGGAGTCCGCTGAGCGATCATTGCTTGCTTCCAGAAACACGCAGATGGTGAATCTGTTTGGACAATGCGCTGTGAGCTTACCCATACATCATTTGACAGAAACCGCGAATATGCCAGTCGGGTTGCAATTAATTATGCGGGGTGGGGAAGATACCAATCTGTTGTCCGTGGCGGGGGCCATAGAGAAAGCACTGGGCAAAGGACGATCGCCTGATATGGCAGGGTTTATTAATTCGTGAGCTTTTAATGGCATAGGTCTTTACGCGGAACTGCTGGTCTCCTACAATTGGGAGCCTGTGGAGAATTGACTCCGCGGTTCCCCTTGCCGGGGTGGCGGAATTGGTAGACGCAGCGGATTCAAAATCCGCCGGTGAAAGCTGTGAGAGTTCGAGTCTCTCCCTCGGCACCATCTAAATATGGCTGAGCTGTTTGTTCCAGGCTGGTACCGGTCGGCCCTTTTTTGGCCAGCAATATTCCCTTACGTCCGACCCACGACGTGTACATCCTTATGGCTGAAACCTCCGCAAGTGAGTTGTTGGACGTCGTCGATTTTAATGACATCGTTGTCGACAGCAAAAGCCGCGGT
Organism: uncultured Granulosicoccaceae bacterium; assembly: GCA_964393885.1. Classification (GTDB taxonomy): domain Bacteria; phylum Pseudomonadota; class Gammaproteobacteria; order Granulosicoccales; family Granulosicoccaceae. The sequence continues at coordinate 84,529 of CAYMVV010000009.1, forward strand.
GAAGTGCATCGCCTGCAGTTACCTCATCGCTCCATTCATGTGCTGGTTTTTAATGCAAACGGTGATCTTTTATTGCAGAAACGGTCGATGCAGAAAGACGAGTGCGCAGGTATGTGGGATTCGTCCTGTGCCGGTCACGTCGAGGCTGGCCAGCACTATGCGACAACCGTTGTTCGTGAGTTTGAAGAAGAGCTGGGTATCGAACCTGGCTGCGTACCTGAGTATCTTTTTAAAATGTCGCCCACGGCTGACAATGGTATGGAGTTCGCGGCGGTATACCGGGTTTATCACGAGGGGCCGTTTGTGTTCGCAGAAGATGAGATTGACGAACTGGAGTGGTTCTCTGACTCGCAACTCGATCGCTGGGTTGAGGGTGACCGTATACTGGACGGTGCTGAATTAACGAGTGGTTTTTGCGAAATTTGGCGACGCTACCGTGAACACAGTCTAGACGGCCTGTCAGACGATGACTGCGAGCCTGCCTCGTGAATCTCGCAGACTTTGATTTTGATCTGGCAGAAGAGCTTATAGCGCAACAACCATTGCCAGAACGCAGCGGTGGTCGCCTGCTGGTGCTTCCTGAAGCCTCTATGACAAGTTCGCACCGAAAAGTAACCGATTTACCGGATTTACTGCGAGCTGGTGATTTACTGGTGTTAAACAATACGCGGGTCTATCCAGCCAGGCTGGCCGGTCGCAAAGTAACCGGTGGCAAAGTTGAGATTCTGGTTGAACGCATAATCAGTCCCGCTGCGACGGATGCCACTGCCTGGTGTTTGTGTCGCGCAAGCAAAGCGCCTCGTGAGGGGACGTCTATTGAACTGGACGGTGGTTATCGTGCAGAGGTGTTGTCGCGTTGCGACAACTTGTTTGAAATCAAATTCTATCTTGATCTGCCGCTGCCTGACTATCTGGAGCGCACCGGTGCATTGCCGCTGCCCCCGTATATCAGGCGCGAGGTGGTAGAGCAGGACAGAGAGCGGTATCAAACAGTTTTTGCAACGCAGACAGGAGCAGTTGCTGCTCCCACGGCGGGGTTGCACTTTGATACGGCGTTGCTCGATCGGTGTAACGCCAAGGGAGTTACAACGGCTTATATTACCCTGCACGTAGGTGCGGGTACTTTCCTGCCGGTGCGCGAGGACGATATCACCAAGCACCAAATGCACGCCGAGAGAATGCACGTTGACGCGGATCTTTGCGATCGAATTGCCGAGGTAAAAAGCCGGGGAGGCCGTGTCATGGCTGTTGGTACAACGGTTGTGAGAGCGCTCGAGGCGGCTGCCAGTGGCGGCGTCCTGCAACCGTTCGACGGCGAGACGCGGTTATTTTTAAAGGATGCTGACCAATTCAGGGTTATCGATGGCATGCTGACCAATTTTCATCTTCCGAAGTCAACCTTGCTGATGCTGGTCTGTGCTTTCGGTGGGCGCGAGCGTGTGCTGAACGCCTACCGGGAAGCGGTCGAGAATCGTTATCGTTTTTTTAGCTATGGTGATGCCATGTTGTTGTTTCCTGATGCGAGTGCGACCCGTGCAGTTTGAGTTACTGGCAACCGATGGCAGCGCCAGACGTGCTCGAGTCACCACAGCTCACGGTGAAATTAACACCCCGGTTTTCATGCCGGTTGGAACCTACGGTACGGTCAAGGCGCTCGATCCGCATGAGTTGGTTACGATAGGTTCACAGATAATACTGGGCAATACTTTTCATCTGATGCTTCGCCCCGGTGTGGAAGTGCTAAAACTCCATGCTGGCTTGCACGATTTCATGCAGTGGAAAGGGCCTATTCTTACCGACTCGGGCGGGTTTCAGGTTTTTAGTCTGGCGAAGATGCGCAAGATAACCGAGGAGGGGGTTTCATTTCGAAGTCCGATAGACGGCAGCAAAGTGTGGTTGAGCCCGGAAGTATCCATGCAGGTGCAGCGAGATATCAACTCGGACATCGTCATGTGTTTTGACGAATGCACTGCCTATCCGGCAACGGAATTGGAAGCCAGACAGTCCATGGAGTTGTCGATGCGCTGGGCGCGCCGATGCAAAGATGAGCACGAACGGTTGCAGAACCCAAACGCGCTGTTTGGCATTATGCAGGGAGGCATGAATATTGGGTTGCGCGAGCAATCCTCTGCAGCGCTTATAGAGACAGGTTTCGACGGCTATGCGGTGGGCGGTCTTGCCGTGGGTGAGCCGAAGGATGTGCGCGAGCAAGTGCTGGGTGAGAGTCTGCCTTTCCTGCCGACTGATGCGCCGCGCTACTTAATGGGGGTGGGTAAACCGGCTGACATCATCGAGGCTGTGCGGTTGGGGGTCGATATGTTCGACTGTGTCATGCCTACCCGCAACGCTCGCAACGATACAATCTTTACCAGCGCCGGGGTGCTGAAGTTGCGCAACGCGAGGTATCGACAAGATACCCGGCCCCTTGATGAAATGTGCGATTGCTATACCTGTCAGCATTTCAGCCGGGCCTACCTGTACCATCTGAGTAAATGCGGTGAAATTCTGGGTGCCCGGCTCAACAGTATTCACAACGTCAGGTTCTATTTGAGGTTGATGGAGGATATCCGCGCTGCGATCGAGCGGGGCAAATTTGATCAATTTACCGGGGAGTTTTATGCACAGCAGGAGCGAGGGATCAGTTAACCCGGATGGCTGCGTCTTCGCCTGAATCAGCCGAAGCCTGTTGAATTGCAAGCGTAATAAAGAGGGAACCACCCTCCGTTAAATCCTGTGCGCGGAGTGTTAAATGCGCGCCTAATATCGTGTGCATACGGCAGAATTGTTGCGCAAATGCAGCAGACGAGAGCGCTGAATGTGGCATAATTGGCAAGATGTCACCCATGATTACCAGTGGAGCACTTGCGATGTCTTTCTTTATTTCTGATGCCTATGCACAGGCAGGGCCGGCAGGCGGATCGTCTATTTTTAGCCTGGCTTTGCCTTTCATTTTATTGGCCGTCTTCTATTTCCTGATGATTCGCCCTCAGCAGAAACGGGTCAAAGAGCACAAGTCCATGGTGGATGCGCTCAAAAAGGGAGATGAAATTGTGACCAGTGGTGGTCTCGGGGGCACAATTACAAAAGTGGGTGACGGCTTTGTACAGGTGCAAATCGCCAATAATGTCGAAGTGTCCGTACAGCAAAACATGGTTGCTTCATTGCTTCCGAAGGGAACACTGAAGAAGGCGTAACCCCGGGTTTAAAATACGAAGTTAGCACCCATCTTTTTTTTGCGGTGCCGGGCAAACTCGCGCCGGACCTGCTATAGAACTATTGATTGGCCTTTTGGTTTCGCTGCCGGGTCCAGACTGTGGGGCCCGGTAGCAACAATGCCAGTTCTGGCTACATTTTCTTACCTCCTCACCGGCATTGTCGATGATCAATAAAACACCCGCCTGGAAATATTTTCTGCTCGCGCTGGTTATAGTGGTGGGCATTCTGTTCGCGCTGCCTAATTTGTACGGCGATTTTCCTGCCGTGCAGATATCCCCGCGCACGGGTGAGATTGACCCCGGGCTACCCGATCAGGTCGAAGCAACCTTAACCGAGGCAGGTCTGCAGGGCTTCACCGTGCGGCCGGATGATAATCGATTGCTGGTTTTGTTCGAGGACGAGGAAACCCAGTTGCAGGCAAATGATCTGATCGATGCCGAATTCGGTGGTCGCAATGCCACCGCACTAAATCTGGTTCCGGCTACTCCGGGCTGGCTCCGATCCTTTGCCCAACCGATGTATCTCGGGCTCGATCTGCGTGGCGGTGTGCACTTTCTGATGGAAGTTGACATGGTGACCGCGATGGATAAGTCACGGGAGAAATACGTCGAGGAGTTTCGTACAGTCCTGCGCCAGAACAAAATCCGTTTCAGAAGTCCGTTCCAGGATGAGCGTGGCATCAATGTTCGATTCACGGATGCCGCTGCGCGCGATGAGGCCCTGGCATTGCTGAGGTTTGAGTATCGTGATCTTGAATTCGATCAGTCCGATGCCGCCGAGTTTTTTCTGCATGCCAATCTGACTCAGGAGACGATGGATGAGGAGCGCCGCTCGGCGTTGCAGCAGAATATCGTTACCCTGCGCAATCGAGTCAACGAACTCGGTGTGGCAGAGCCGATTATCCAGCAGCAGGGGCGGGAGCGCATTGTCGTTCAGTTGCCCGGCGTACAAGATACGACGGTAGCCAAGGAGATACTTGGTGCGACCGCCACGCTCGAATACAGGATGGTATACGGTACGTTTTCGGATTGGACAAATGCCGCTCAAAGCGGTCGGGTGCCAGCTAATACAAAGCTGTACCGGATGCGGGATGACGGGTCGCCGGTGCTGCTTCAGCGCAAGGTGATAGTAACTGGTGATCAGATAAAAGATGCGTCCTCCGGCATCGATACACAATCTGGTTCTCCAGCCGTATTCATTAATCTGGATGGTGCGGGTGCCAAGCGCATGCAGTCAGTGAGTCAGGACAATATTGGCAATCCGATGGCTGTCGTTTTTATCGAGAATCGTGTAACGACAAAAAAGGTTGGCGAAGAGTACATCAAGGAGCGCGAAACCGTTGAAGAAGTGATCAATGTGGCGACTATCAGAGATGTCTTGAGCCACCGTTTTCAAACGACCGGGCTGGACACTAACGAGGCTCGAAACCTGTCACTGCTTTTGAGGGCTGGTGCATTGAAGGCGCCAGTTGAAATTGTTGAGGAGAGGACCGTCGGTCCAAGCCTTGGTCAACAGAATATTGATCGTGGAAAAATGTCAGTGATGATCGGCCTGGCACTGGTACTGATTTTTATGGCCTTCTACTACAAGGGTTTTGGCCTGATTGCCGATTGTGCACTGGTGATCAATCTTGTGCTGATTGTGGCGGTGCTGTCGTCTTTGCAGGCAACGCTTACCTTGCCCGGTATTGCCGGAATTGTGCTTACCGTCGGTATGGCGGTGGATGCAAATGTGTTGATCTTTGAGCGTATACGAGAGGAGCTGAGAAGCGGTAATAGTGTGCAGGCAGCCATAAACGCTGGCTACGAGAAAGCTTTTATAACCATCGCAGACGCCAATGTCACCACACTGATCGCTGCGGTAGTTTTGTTTGCGTTTGGTACCGGCGCGATCAAGGGTTTTGCCATAACGCTGTCAATAGGCATTGTGACATCGATGTTTACTGCCATATTCGGCACGCGGGCCGTAGTTAACTGGATCTACGGTGGAAAACGTTTGCAGACGTTGACAATCTAGTGTCTGGTTACCATCCGTCGTTTGTCGCAGAACTACCTATAACCTATCGGGGTTGATTGAGAGCATGTTGGGTAATACTCAAACTCAGGAACAAATCAATACACGCTTCGACATTATGGGGCTCAGGCGGCCTGCAATGTTGCTGTCGGTCTCACTGCTTGTGATCTCGATTGTCGCACTGGCAATGCGCGGGTTGAACTTCGGTATCGACTTTACCGGTGGTTACGTTGTGGAAGCCGGGTTTGAACAGGCTGCAAAGCTCGATGACTTACGCGAGCACTTTGCCAGTAGTGATCTGGGTGAAGCGATAGTACAGAACTTTGGTACTTCTACTGAAGTGCTGGTGCGTCTGGCGCCGCAGGAAAATCTGTCTGGTGCTGATGTGAATACGGAGGTCAAACGGCTGCTCGATTCCGCGGGCCAGGGCGCGATTGACCTGCGCAGAGTCGAGTTTGTCGGTCCGCAGGTTGGAGAGGAGTTACGAGAGCAGGGTGGGCTCGCGGTGCTGATTGCACTGGCTTTTATCGTGGTGTATATCTGGTTGCGCTTTGAAAAGAAGTTCTCGGTAGGTGCGGTTGCCGCGCTGGTGCACGATGTCGTGATAACACTGGGTATATTTGCGATCACGCAAATTGAGTTCGACCTCAGTGTGCTTGCCGCTATTCTGGCGGTAATCGGTTACTCGTTAAACGATACGATTGTTGTATTTGATCGTATTCGTGAGAATTTTCGATTAGTGCGAAAATCGACAGCCGTGCAAGTGATGAATATTTCCATTAACCAGACACTGTCTCGCACGATAATTACGTCCTTTACGACATTATTGGTGCTGCTCGCGTTGTTTATTCTCGGTGGTGAAACAATTCGCAGCTTTGCGATCGCGCTGATTATCGGTGTGGTCGTTGGAACCTACTCCTCTATTTATGTCGCGAGTTCCAGTGTGCTTGCACTCGGAATAACCCGCGAGGATATGATGCCGGTTGTCAAGGAAGGTGCAGGAGAGCTTGACGATATTCCGTAGCTGTTACAGTCACAATTGAGTGGTGTCCGCCCGCTATTTTCAGCACGGGTGTTAGCACGGGGTAGCATCGGGTAGCGCAGGCTAAATCTCTTTTATGTTGATCTCTCTGAATGTTCGAATCATGGCATTGAATACTTTTGGAGACGCTGCCACTACGTTACCTGATTCAAACCAATGCTCGTCGCCTGTCATGTCGCCTACGAGGCCGCCTGCCTCTCGCAAAATCAATGCACCTGCAGCGATGTCCCATTTCTTTAGTCCGAATTGCCAGTAGCCATCGAGCCTGCCGGCGGCAACATAGGCCAGGTCCAGCGCTGCGGAGCCCTGTCGTCGAATGCCGGAGGCCTGGCTGGTAAAAGTAGCCAGTGTCTTTAGATAGGCTTCGAAATCGGATTTACCGTCATTCGCGTATCCTGAACTCAGCATAGCGTGTTCAAGACCGTTGAGATTCGCCACCCTGATTCTTTTACCATCGAGTGTGGCTCCGGCGCCGCGAGAACCGGTAAACAGTTCCTGACTCACCGGGTTATAGATAACTGCCTGATCCAGGCGTTTTTCTTTTGCCACTGCAATTGATACGCAGTATGCCGGATACCCGTGCAGGAAATTTCTGGTGCCATCAAGCGGGTCGATGTACCACTCGAACTCGGCATCTGGTGGCCCAATCTCGCCGTTTTCTTCGCAAATAAAACGGTGATCCGGATACGAGCGTTGCAGTGTATTGACTATCTCCGCTTCAGTGGCTCTATCAACCTCAGAGACAAAATCGTTTTTACCCTTCGATTCAACCCGGATCGTCTCGATGCGGTTCATACTTTGCGTCAGGACTCGTCCACCGGCTCGGGCGGCACGGATGGCGATGTTCAACATCGGATGCACGCAGATAGTCTCCGCCAGTTTAAAGGGGCGCAAGGATACCACTAACCGATTAGGCGCTGCTGAAAACCATCGCTGTTAGTAAGACAAACTGCGCAGCAGAAATCTTTGAATGCGTAGATTCCTCTGTGAGCGCTTGATAACGATACAATGGGGCATGAATAGAAACCGCGTTCGAATCGTCCTGGTTGAAACCACCCATGCTGGCAATATTGGTGCTGCAGCCAGAGCCATGAAGACGATGGGTTTGGCTGATCTCGCTTTGGTGCGTCCGCGCGATTATCAGACACATGAGTGCTACGCAAGAGCATCAGGGGCTGATGACATTATCGACAATGCCACTGTCCATACCGATCTGCGTTCGGCGCTGGAGGAGGCGAGTTGGGTTATTGGAACCAGTGCCAGGCTTCGATCACTCCGATGGCCGCAATACGATGCCCGAGAAGCTGCCCAGCAGGTGGGTCAGCATACCGACGAAGGTCAGGTTGCGGTTGTTTTTGGGCGAGAAAGCTCGGGTCTTAGCAATGATGAGCTGGCAAGATGTTCAGCACTTCTGTCGATTCCAGCTGAAAGTGAATTCGGCTCCCTTAATCTTGGTGCGGCAGTTCAGGTGGTTTCGTACGAGATCCTGATGGCATCAAAAACAGAGCAACAGCGTGGTAGTGCCCTGCAGTCGGGCGAGCACCAGTCGGACAAGCAAATAGATGCGAGTCGGCCCGCAGCTTTGGAAGCGCCGGCAGTGCAGCGAGACCTTGAGCACTTTTATAGTCATCTGGCAGATGTCATGTCTCAGGTAGATTTTCTCGACAAGGATAATCCGCGATTGCTTGATGGTCGCCTGCGCCGCTTGTTTAACCGCTGTGGCTTGCTAAAAACGGAGGTGCAGTTACTCCGGGGGTTCTTTTCAGCGATAGAAAAGAAAATGGCCGGTAACAAGACATGATGTATACAACTGCCCGTCTGTCTTCTGTATTCCGTCGTCTGTCTTCTGTGCTCTGTTTTTGCCGAGGTCCGGAAATTTATGGAAAGATTGACTGGCGCCTGTTTGAATTGCCAAAAACAACCGTATAATAGTTGAGTAAAATGATCGGAATAGCAGGCCTTACATGCTGGCAAGACTGAAGGAAGACATCTACTGTGTGTTCGACCGCGACCCGGCTTCTCGCAGTGTATTCGAGATTCTGACCACTTATCCAGGTACCCATGCCCTGCTGATGCACCGATTGTCGAATTGGTTGTGGCGCAGGAATCTTAAATGGCTCGCCAGGCTGTTTTCCTATACCAGTCGCTGGTTTACCGGTATTGAAATTCATCCGGGTGCGACAATCGGGAGGCGGTTTTTCATCGATCACGGCACCGGTGTCGTGATAGGGGAAACTGCCGAGATCGGCGATGACGTGACTCTGTATCACGGTGTAACGCTCGGCGGCACCACCTGGAACAAGGGTAAACGGCATCCGACCGTCGAAAATGATGTGGTCGTTGGCGCTGGTGCGAAAATTCTGGGGCCTCTCACTGTGGGAGAAGGGGCTCGCGTTGGATCCAACGCAGTGGTGCTGAAAGACGTACCAGCGGGCGCAACAATGGTAGGTATTCCGGCTCGCCCGGTAAGTCGTGGCAATGCAACCGTTGAGAGTCAGCGACGCCAGACGGCCGACAAAATTGGCTTCGACGCCTATGGTGTCACGGTTGACATGCCGGATCCGATGGTCGAGGCCGTCAATAAATTGCTTGACCACATTCATGAGACTGACAAGCGTTTCGAAGAAATGCGTTGCTCGCTGAGAAAGCTGGGTGAGCATATCGACACCCTGAACCCGCTGGAACTGGATGACTGGATGGCAGAGTGTCGCCAACAACAATCCAATAGCGACTTCAGCTCGTACAATGACGGGGAGCACAAAGCGCAACGTGACGCAATAAATACCTGATTATTTTGGTCATTTAAATACTTGACTGAAATCGTAGGATATGTACACTGTTGTGGTCAAGAGGGCTTAGAGATGAAGTTGACAACCAGGGGTAGATACGCGGTGACAGCCATGCTTGATCTTGCATTGCATGCTGATCAGGGGCCGGTTTCGCTGGCGGACATTTCTGAGCGGCAGGAAATCTCGTTGTCTTACCTGGAGCAGCTGTTTTCAAGGCTCAGGCGGCACAAACTGGTGCAGAGCACAAGGGGCCCGGGTGGAGGCTACAGTATGTCGAGGCCTCTCAGCGACGTGGCTGTAGTGCATATCGTGAAGGCAGTCGACGAGTCGGTGGACGCTACCCAGTGCGGTGGACAGAAAAACTGTCACCAGCAAGGCCGGTGTTTGACGCATGATTTATGGGAAGGTCTGAGTCAGCAGGTTGAAGAATTCTTAAGTGGTATTTCGTTGCAGGACCTGATCGATCGCGAGCCTGTGCGAAAAGTGTCCGAGCAACAGGACAACCGCATCTTGTTTCGCGCGCGGGAGGCAGCTACCGCTGGCGATGTCGGCTAGCAGCCCAGAGTCGAGTTGTAGCCGGAGCGGGCCTGAGTTGGATCAAGAGGGCGTATGAACGTTCTGGGAGCTTTCACATCAGGTGAATATATCCGTAGAACGATGCTGGCAAAGCAATGCTGGCATAACAACGTGAAAAACGAATTTCGAAAATGATTAAAAGCTTTGGGAAAACACTAAGTGTCTAACGTCAATATACCTGTTTATCTTGATTACTCCGCAACCACACCAGTCGACGATCGTGTCGCTAAAGCGATGACCGATTGTCTGACAATGCAGGGTAATTTTGGCAATCCGGCCTCACGGTCACACGTTTTCGGTTGGAAAGCGGAAAGCGCCGTAGAAACTGCTCGAGAGAATGTCGCGCGTTTAATTGGCGCGAATCCCAAGGAGATTGTTTGGACATCCGGTGCAACGGAGGCGGACAACCTTGCAATCAAGGGGGCGGCCCAGTTCAATGCCAAAAAAGGCAAGCACATTATCACTGTGAAAACCGAGCACAAAGCTGTGCTCGATACTTGTCGGCAGCTTGAGCGAGAGGGTTTCGAGGTGACTTACCTTGACCCTGAAGAAAATGGCTTGGTAGATATGGGCAAGCTGGAAGCGGCAATGAGACCGGATACCACGCTGGTGTCGATCATGCACGTGA
>CAYMVV010000010.1:0-93608 GCA_964393885.1 uncultured Granulosicoccaceae bacterium
TATACGTAGCATTTCGCTAATATTTACTTGTCGCCTTATGAATAATCCAGGCTAGATCCCACGCAGCGCCTGATCGAGATCATCTATCAGATCATCAACATGCTCAACTCCGACAGATAATCTGAGCAGATTTTCCGGGATTGCATTTTCTTGCGGCTCGAGTGTGTGGCGATGCTCTATCAATGTTTCTACTCCACCCAGTGAGGTGGCACTGGTTATCAGCTGTAGACGCCCGGCAACAGTTAGAGCAGCGCTGCTATCGCCATTCACGAGAAATGATAACAGGCTGCCGAAGCCACCTTTCATTTGCCCTTTGGCGATATCGTGGCCCGGATGACTGGGAAGGCCGGGATACAGCACGACCTCTATAGCAGGGTGGTCATGCAGAAACTCGGCTATTGTCATCGCGTTGTTCATCGCGGCATTGACTCGAACAAACAGCGTGCGCATTCCTCTGAGTAATAGCCACGACTCAAAAGCACCTGGCAGAGCGCCTGCTCCGGCGCGTTCCGCACAAACTGCTTGCCATAAATCATGCGTGTCAGCAGTGACGATGGCGCCGGCCAGAACATCACTGTGGCCGTTGAGCGCCTTGGTCGCCGAATGAACCACCAAATCAGCCCCCAAATCGAGCGGTTGTGTAATGACCGGTGTACTGGCCGTACTATCCACAACCAACATTGCACCCGCATCATGGGCATGCGCGGCCGCAACCTGAATATCCGTGACATGCATCATTGGATTAGATGGGCTTTCGACCCAAACCAACTGCGTAGAGGTGTAACCCTCAGTCGCCTCCACAATCGAGCTGGCGTCGGCAGTCTGATAATGGCTGACGAAGATGTCCTGTCTGTGGCAATGCGCATCAATCCAGCTTTTGGCACCCCAGTACATAGAGTCTGGCAACACCACATGACTACCAGGCTTGAGGGTATAAAAGATGGCTGCAATTGCTGCCATACCAGACGCGAACAATCTGCATTCATCACCATTCTCGAGCTCCGCCAGCACTCGTTCCGCATACACGAAGGATGGACTTTCGTCACGTGCATAGGTATTGGCCGGATCTATCAGCTGGTAGCGATCATCTCTTGCAAAGGTCGTCGACAGTTGTATCTCCGGAACCACGGCACCGGTATTTACATCCAGAAAGTGACCGGCTTTAGCAGCAATGGTGGCCTTGTCAGGTGAATCCAAGGACATCAGTGAGCTTCCTGCCAGTTACTGCCAGTACCGATTTCAACTTCAAGCGGTACTACCAAATCGGCCGCGCCGCGCATTATCTCACTCACTGCATCCGTTACTTTTTTCACATCCGACGTCGCTACTTCAAGTACCAGCTCATCGTGCACTTGCATGATCACTCGTGCATCGACTTTAGTCTCTGTCAGCCACTGATCTACACCTATCATCGCTTTTTTAATAATGTCGGCAGCCGTACCCTGCATCGGTGCGTTGATGGCGGTACGCTCCGCGTATTGTCGCATTTGATAACGACTTGAATTGATATCCGGCAAATAGAGCCTGCGGCCAAATACCGTTTCCACATAGCCCTCATGCTTTGCATTGAGCTTGGTGCTGTCCATATACTTTTTCACACCGGGATAGCGTTCAAAGTACAGATTCATATACTCTTGCGCCTCGCCTCGCGGGATATCCAGCTGCTTACCCAGCCCAAACGCTGACATGCCATAGATCAACCCAAAATTAATGGCTTTTGCGGCCCGCCTCGAGTCCGCATCAACCGCATCCAGCGATATACCGAACACTTCGGCGGCAGTCGCACTGTGAATATCCTTATCTTCAGCAAATGCGGTGAGCAGATTCTCGTCACCTGACAAATGCGCCATGATCCGAAGTTCAATTTGCGAATAGTCAGCCGCCAGTAAAACGCTGTCAGTCGGTGCTATAAACGCCTCGCGTATGCGTCGGCCTTCATGAGTTCTAATAGGAATATTCTGCAAATTCGGGTCGGCCGATGACAGTCGACCCGTAGACGCCACAGCCTGATGATAAGACGTATGCACCCTGCCCGTGCGTTCGTTAATCTGTAGCGGCAATTTGTCTGTGTACGTCGACTTCAGCTTACTCAGGCTTCGATGCTCAAGAATCAATTTTGGCAACGGATAGTCCTGAGCCAGTTGCTCCAGTACATCTTCCGCTGTTGACGGCTGCCCTTTAGGTGTTTTCCTGATGACCGGAATTTCCATCACATCATAGAGCAGTTCACCGATCTGTTTGGATGATGCCAGATTAAACTCTCTGCCTGCCACCTCATGGGCGCGAGACTCCAACTCGCCTATCGATGACTTTAGCTCCTCGCTTTGCGTAGCCAGTAAATCGGCGTCGATAGCCACACCAGTTCGCTCCACCGTGGACAGTACTCTGGACAGCGGTATTTCGATATCCCGGTATATGGAAGACAGCTGCTTTTCCGGCTCAAGCATTTTCCAAAGAACATTATGCAACTGCAGGGCAATATCGGCATCTTCTGCCGCGTATTCTGCAGCCTTGTCGACTTCGATCTGGTTAAACGTCAGCTGCTTCTTGCCCTTGCCTGCGATATCTTCAAAATGAATGGTGCTGGTATCGAGATATTTTTTAGCCAGCAAATCCATATCGTGTCGATTGGCGGCAGAGTCAACAACGTAAGATGCAAGCATGGTGTCGTGCTCTATTCCTCCCAGATCTATGCTGTAATTCATTAACACGTTTTGGTCATACTTCAGGTTTTGACCAACCTTTTTTATCTTATCGCTTTCAAGCAGCGGTTTTAGTTTGGCCAGCGTCTCGTCACGATCAAGTTGCTGTGGCGCTCCTTCATAATCATGTGCCAGAGGCACATAAGCCGCCTCCCCCATTTTTACCGCGAATGACAGACCCACAATTTCTGCATCCATATAATTGAGGCTGGTTGTTTCTGTATCGAACGCAACAAAACCTGCTGATTCTATGCTGTTTATCCACCTGTCAAGATCTTCAGCATTGGCAATCTGCTGGTAATTTTTTTTGCCAATTTTAGGCAACTTGGGAATGGCATGCGCAGAACTTGCCGAGGAACCCTGCTTTCCCTCAAGCTCGTTCAGCCATGACTTAAATTCATACCGCTGCAACAGAGGTTTGAGGGCTTCGGCGTCGGGTTCAGTGATCACCAGTTCATCAATAGTCTGCTCAAGCTCGACATCAAGTTTTATTGTGGCCAGCTCGTAAGACAGCGGCAAAGTGGGTATTGCCGCTCGCAGGTTTTCTCCAATTTTACCTTTGACCTCGTCGGCATGCGCAACAACTCCATCGAAACTGTCGTACAAACCCAGCCATTTCACTGCTGTTTTAGGTCCGCATTTCACTACGCCCGGAATATTGTCAGAGGTGTCGCCTACCAAGGCCAGATAGTCGATAATTCGGTTCGGTGGCACGCCGAATTTCTCAACCACACCCGCTATATCCAGAGTCGTGTTACTCATCGTGTTGATCAGGGTGACATGCTCATTGACCAATTGAGCCAGGTCTTTGTCACTGGTCGATATAATGACTTTCCGATCCTGTTTGGCCGCCTGATCCGACAGCGTGCCTATCACATCATCTGCTTCCACACCCGCAATGCTCAGCAGAGGCAATCCCATGGTGCGGATAATTTCGTGAAGTGGCTCAATCTGTGCTCTCAAATCGTCCGGCATCGGTGGTCGTGTAGCCTTGTACTCGGCATACATATCGTTGCGAAAGGTTTTTCCTTTTGCGTCAAAAACCACCGCCATGTGCGTTGGATGATAATTTTCCAACAGGCGTCGAAGCATGTTGATAACGCCAAGCATGGCGCCGGTAGGCTCCCCTTTCCTGTTGGTCAGGGGTGGCAATGCGTGAAACGCACGGAACAAATAGGAAGATCCATCTACCAGGACAAGTGGTGCAGCATCTGACATACAAAACCCGATTTTGAGTTTGGTGAAAGGTTCAACAGGTTGCGAGCAAGGTTAACCACAGATCGAGTACACTGACGGGCTACCCGCCAGTTGCTCGACGCAATCGGCACAATGTGTCAGCACCACAACGTCCAGACAGGCACTGACATGCCAACAGGCGGGTAAACCAGGAATGGCTCACTGGATCAGACACAAAGGTATAGCAAGGCCAGCAACACGGCAACTGTGCAAAAGCTGCAAGCCGGCAGGCCGCAACGCTATCTCAAGCGACTGACACAACTCAGGATTACAGTTCACCAGATGAAACCGGCAATAAAAAGAAAACCACAACTGCAACAGTCCGCCGATATCGATCGGGCACTGAGTCGTGAGTCATGGAAAATCTTTCAAATCATGGCCGAGTTTGTTGAGGGATTCCAAAAACTCGCCTCGATCAGCCCCTCGGTAAGCGTTTTCGGGTCCGCGCGATTTGCGCCCGATCACAAGTATTCCGTGTTGATCGAAGAAATTTCTCGCAAACTTTCTGATGCCGGATTTGCCGTGGTAAGTGGTGGTGGGCCCGGCATTATGGAGGCTTCAAACAGAGGCGCTTTTGCTGGTAAATCAGCGAGTGTTGGTTTGAATATACAGCTGCCGTTCGAGCAATCAGGTAATCCCTATCAGGATATCGGTATCACTTTTAAGTACTTTTTTGCACGCAAGGTCATGTTCGTTAAATATGCATCTGCCTACGTCGTCATGCCGGGTGGCTTTGGAACGCTCGACGAGATGGCAGAGATCCTGACACTAATTCAGACTGGCAAGTCGCGAAAAATACCGGTGGTTCTGGTCGGCCACGAATTCTGGGACGGATTTGTCGATTGGCTGAGGGAGTCGATGCTAACAATGGGAACAATCAGCGAATCAGATCTCGACCTGTTCACTGTTGAGGACGACCCGGACAAGGTGATAGAGACAATTTTCGATTTCTATGAGGGTGTGGATATCGATATGGTGATGGCCAATGACGATATCTCCATGGATATTTAACAAAACGGATTGAATCATCAAAGGCCCTGGCCGACTGGTGTGAACCCGATCGAATTGGCCGTTCCGGTGCATCTGCTGCAACGCCTGAACGCGCACCGGCAATCCTCGTTTAACCGGGCGCAAGAGAGACAGTATCTGGTAAAAAAAATTCCCTTCTCTCTGATCATTTTTAACGATGTTGACAGCCAGTTCTCTACTGGCCAGATCCCCTTTTTTGACAGTGAACAGCACCCACCCGGCCACCAAAAATGGTACAGTACGGTAGCGAATAAACAACCTCCCGATTGCTGATAAAAGATACTCACTGGCAAGACAGGAATTATTCAGCTACAACCATTATCCTGAGAGGAGAGCAACTCAACATGAAAAGACGCGACTTTATCAAATCTGGCGCTGTTGCAGGGACCGCAGCCGTTGCTGCAGGTGCGACTATTACGTCAGCCCCGGCTATCGCTCAGTCAAAAACTGAACTGACTATTGTGTCTAGCTGGCCGCGGGATTTCCCGGGTCTCGGAATCAGCGCACAGCGACTGGCTGCGCGCATCACTGAACTGTCTGAAGGTAAGATCACCACAGAATATTTCGCCGCTGGCGAACGCGTTGGTGCGTTTGATGTATTCGACGAAGTTGCAGCGGGCAACAGTCAGGCCTACATCGCAGCTGACTACTACTGGAAAGGCAAGCACCCCGGATTTGCTTATTTCACCGCTGTACCTTTCGGCATGACCACGCCGGAGTGGAACGCGTGGATCAAGTTTAAGGATGGACAAGCCCTATGGGACGAACTTTCCGGTGAGTTTGGCCTGAAAGCTATCACCTGTGGTGCTACCGGTGCTCAGATGGGTGGCTGGTTCAACAAGGAGATCGAATCTGCTGATGACCTCAAAGGTCTGAAAATGCGTATTCCGGGCCTTGGTGGCGACGTAATGGCCAAGCTCGGCGCCTCTCCCGTATCGCTTCCTGGCGGGCAGATCTATGAAAATCTGGTGTCTGGAGCCATTGATGCGACTGAGTGGGTTGGCCCGTACAACGATTTCTTCATGAAGTTCTACGAAGCAGCCAAATTCTACTACTCTCCTGGCATGCACGAACCGGGTGGCGGACTCGCCTTTGGTATGAACGCAGAATGGTGGAACGAGCGGTCCAAATGGGAACAGGCAATTATCACTGCGGCCTGTTACGAAGAGCACGCAGCTCAGCCAGAGGAAGCAATCGCGAACAATGGCCTGTATCTGGCCCGTATGGTCGATGACCATGGCGTAGAACTGCGATCTTTCAACGACGACATCTACGACAGCTTTGGTGAAGCTTCAGCAGAAGTCTTCGAGGAGACTCGCGACCACAGCCCACTGGCAGCAAAAATCAATGACAGCTATCAGGAAGCATTACGTGAAATGGGTGCCTACCTGAAACTGGCCGAAATTGGCTTTTCAAACCAGCGCAATCGCGTACTGGATATCTAGAGAGCATCCGGCGGGGCATATCACTGCCCCGCCACTTTGATTTAACCCCCGTACCTGACTTCGCGCACAGTCTATTGACTGGAACAACAGACTCCCAATACGCGAATCGTCGACAGCTATACGCTGGGTAAAAATACACACAGCAGAGACAGCCACCATGCAAACAGCAGGGGAAACTGCAGCGAACACTGCCGACTCATCCATGAGTCGATCGGACACAACCGCAAGACTGTTTAGCTGGCTAATGCTGGCATATTTGGTGGTGTACCTGTTAAACAACACGCTGGTACATGCGCTACGCTGGCCCGGTGTTCGCGCGGCTTTTGACTCCCCTTTCGATTGGCGTGCATGGGCGCAGATAGCACTCTACGTGGCTGCAGCCGTACTGGTTTTGCAATTTGTACGTAACAAACAACGTAGCCTGCGTGCAGAAGCTGCGACTATAACCGCTATCAACACCTATCTGATTCGATCACTGTTTTGGGCGGTTTTGTTTATAGGCCTGGCGGATATGGCCATATCCTTTGTTCGCGTCGAAGGCTTTCTGCCGTCGCTGGTAAATGAACAACTTGCCAAAGACCTTGCTCGTTCTCACTATCGTGGCCCAGCGGTGCACTTACCTCTGTTACTACTTGGATTCATTGTTGGCGCTTTCACAAAAACGCTGGGCTTTCACTGGTTTGCCTTACTGATAGTTATCGCCGAGCTGGCAATTGTTATTACCCGATTTATATTTTCTTACGAACAAGCCTTTATGGGTGATCTGGTTCGTTTTTGGTACGCCGCATTATTTCTGTTTGCCAGCGCCTACACACTATTGTACGAAGGCCACGTACGGGTAGATATCTTCTATGCCGGAATGAAACAACGCAGCAAGGGATTCGTTAACGCATTTGGGGCACTGGCATTCGGGGCCACACTGTGCTGGACAATTATTATCATAGGTTTCAGTGGCAAGTCCTCGATTATCTACGGTCCACTGGCAAACTTTGAAGTATCGCAATCCGGATTTGGAATGTATACAAAATATCTGATGGCAGGATTTTTAGGCGTTTTTGCTATCACCATGCTGTTGCAATTCACTGCTCAATTTCTCGAATCTTGCGCAGACTATAAAAAACAACCAGGTGGCCGTAAAGTCGCTACCGAAATAGCTCACTAGCCGGAGAGAACATCATGGAACTTATCTTTCTGGCACTACTGCTAATTATTCTGGCACTGGCACTTGGCTGTGGTTACCCCGTCGCCTTCGCACTACCAGGTGCTGCGATTGTCACCATATCTATCGCGGCTGCTTGCGGGCTCCTGTTTGCAGGAACAGCAGACGCCTATTTTGCTCAGGGGGGGCCCAGCGAATGGCTTTCTTCCGGCGTGACAAATCTTCGAGGCATCTACTGGGAAGTTGAACGCGACACCCTGATAGCTATTCCGCTGTTTATTTTTATGGGCATCATGCTACAGCGATCAAAAATTGCTGAAGACCTGCTGATGACCATGGCGCAGTTGTTTGGACCTGTGCCCGGGGGCCTCGGTATTTCAGTGGTATTTGTCGGCGCATTGTTAGCTGCAACCACCGGGATCGTTGGCGCGACTGTCGTGGCGATGGGTCTGATTTCACTGCCGGTTATGTTGCGTAACAATTACTCTCCATCACTTGCGACCGGAACCATCGCGGCATCTGGCACACTGGGTCAAATCATCCCGCCATCCATTGTACTCATTATCCTGGCGGATCAGCTGGCCAGTGCTACAGATCAGGCCAGCACCGCTCGCAAGGCTTTGTACAAGGTATCGACCGGTGAGATATCCATGCCGTCCGAGTTCGATGTTGGTTCGACCAGTGCCGGAGAAATGTTTCTCGGTGCATTCGTACCAGGCCTGGTACTGGTTGGTCTGTATATGGCGTACATCCTTGTCTACGCCTTGATCAATCCCAAAAAAGCACCGGCAGTTTCAAATATCGGAGGCTATGATCGCCAGTTTTTAGTCACAGTATTTGCCACGCTGGTGCCGCCTTTAACGCTTATTTTTCTGGTACTCGGCTCCATCATCAGCGGGATTGCTACAGTAAATCAGGCTGGTGCCATAGGCGCCTCCGGCGCGTTACTTATGGCTGGCTACCGATTATCGGAAGGAAATAAAGCCACCTACCTGCCCGCACTCCTGGCCGTCATTTCACTGATTGCGATAGGCATCTGCCTGGTGCTGTTCGACAATAATATTAAAGATATCAAAACAGAGTACGACAGACTGGGGATTATCCTCTCTTCAATTGCCGTTGGCGGATTGTTAATCGCACTGATCTGGAGTGGAATCCGCGTCATGCGAATCGACAATACACTCTATGAGGTAATGATTGATACCGCTAAAACCACCTCTCTCGTTTTTATCATATTGTTGGGAGCTGCGATGCTCACAGCAGCCTTCAGAGCTTTTGGTGGCGAGGAACTGGTCAGAGATTACCTCAACAGTTTACCGGGTGGTTTCTGGACAAAATTTATAACGGTGATGGCGGTCATTTTTATCCTTGGCTTTTTTCTGGATTTTATCGAAATAGCCGTGGTCGTCGTGCCTATCGTCGCACCCATTTTACTGGCTGATCCATCCGCCAACATCACAGCAGTCTGGTTGGGTGTGATGATCGGTCTCAATATTCAAACTTCATTTCTAACCCCGCCTTTTGGCTTCGCACTCTTTTATATGCGCGGTGTCGCGCCGGCTGCTGTGAAGACGATCCAGATGTACAAGGGGGTCATCGCGTTTATTTTTCTGCAACTGATAGCACTTGGCATTGTTGGCTACTACCCGCAATTGGTTAACTACTTGCCCAAGCGACTACAGCTCACGGCAGATACAGCGCCCCCGCCTCGCAACCCCAAGCTGCAACAGTGTGTCGAAGAGTACGTCAGCAGAAATTTGATCAACAACAGCGACCAGATAAAGAGTGCGATCGCTGCCACCAGCGCGCTTGACTACTCTATGCTGCCGAAAAAAATGTCCAGCGACATAAACTCCAGCTTCGCTAACGCAGAAGAATCAATTGAACTGCTTGCACAAGCCAACGAAGCCGCAACAGTTGTAGAAAGCGCAAGCGGTGAGTTCCGGCCACTGCATGAGCAGGTTCGGGACATTCGCACAGAGGCAGTGCAATTTGATCGTGAGAGCCAGGAAATAGCCAGCGATTTGCAACGTCTCGACAACGACAAAACAGATAGACGCACCGCGCTGCAGAATCAACTGGATCTTATCAAGGAAGAAAAGGAAAGCCTGTTGGCGCAAACGCCTGAACAATGGGACCAGGCCCGGGCAGATTTTAGCGAGCTGCAAAAAAATGAACGCGATTTAAGAATCAAGTTTCGCCGTGCAGCTGATAAGGGCTACTCCCCAATCCAGGAGCTACACGCCATCTTAGGTTCAACAACCGCGTTTACCGAGATGGATGGTGAAATTGGCAAACTGGTGGAAATGATAGAGTCAGACGGAGCAGACACACCGCTGGATGCCATTGCGGCAATTAGCAAAAGGTTTGGCGATATTGAAGGAGCATCCAAAATAAAGTCCGAAGTGTCAAAGGCACGCAGTGCAATCAAAGCCAAAAAACCTAATCCGGAGAAAGCAATAAAGGCACTGGATAAGGCACAAGAACTCTATGACGAGCAGAAGGCATGGCGAACAGAAGCCACCGCGACACTGGCGCAGCCTATCGCTGAATATGAGCAGACAATTCGTTCAACCATCGGCATCAGACAGCAATCAAAGCTGACCAAGAAACAGGCACTCTATGTTGCCAGATGTGACGCTGGCCATCGGGACATATCATTGAACTTCTAATTCACTTAGACTGTTCGGATAGACGGGCTGTTGTGTCGAAATTCTTCAAACCACGACGAGTTGGTGCACTTCGCACCGCTCAGATATAGAAGTTCAGAGCACACTACACCTATCTACCACCTGAGATGTTATCGGTCCTTGCTCTCGTAACGTGCTGTGAGGGAAGAGGCTGGGCAAGTATTAAAAAGCATACGCAGCACAGTGGCCTGCTTTGATGTTCGCAAGCCACGACTGAAGCAGCAGGCTAATCTCATGGCCAAAATACGGAAGATATAGAGGCTGGAAATAATACTTGCCCAGCCTCGACACGAACCGCACCAATCAACGATTCGACATCCCTTACTCGCTACTTAAATGCCTCCGGGCAAACCCTGACAGATTCTATCGGTGCCGATCATGACTGCTAGTCAGTCGCATAACAGCGCACCACTTGCCAGTGGCAGATTCACCTATTCACCCAGACCTAGGCAGTCGTCAACTCAGCTTCTTTGTCGGCTTCTTTGCCAGCTTCTTTGTTTTTGCGTACGACAGACAGTGCTTTTACCGCTCTCTGGTAACCCTGAGCCGAGGCAGATTCAAAATACGATATGGCCTTTTCCAAATCTTTGGAAACACCCCAGCCATGTTGAAACAAAACACCCAAATTATACTGAGCTCGCATGTCACCCTGTTCGGCTGCTGCACGCAACCAACGCTCGGCACGACGATAATTTTTATTTAAACCTCTACCATTTGCATAACGCAATCCCAGGTTGACCTGTGCACGGCTATTACCTCGCTCAGCCGCCTTTCGGAACCAGGTAATGGCCTCGTGTTCATCCTTATCAATACCGAGACCGTGCTCATACATGCGACCCAGATTGTACTGTGCCGCAGCGCTATCCTGATCAGCGGCCATGCGCAGCCAGTAGACAGACTGGTAGACATCTTTCGGTACACCCAGGCCCACCGCGCAACCGATGCCCAGGTCAAGTTGTGCCGGAGCAAACCCCGCTTCCGCGGCCTTGCGAAACCATTTCATGGCGCGGGTGTAGTCAAGCTCACCAGCCACACCGTTGATATGGCACATTCCCAGATCAAATTGCGACGGTGCATGGTTGTTTTCAGCAGCAGTAGTAAACCAATGTATCGCGTTGCTATTGCTTTGTTCTACCAACTTACCTGTCGCGTACATTTTCGCCAGCATAGCCTGAGCATGTACGTCACCGCGTTCAGCTGCACGAGTGAACCATTTAATGGCCTCTCGCCTGTCTTTCGGAACACCTCGTCCCTGTGCGTAGCAGACGCCCAGATCAAACTGCGCCACTACATGGCCTTTGTCAGCAGCTTGTCTGTAATAGCTGACTGATGTTTGTCGATTCTGCAATACACCGTGACCTGCCGAATACATAAAACCCAGAAATCCCAGCGCACTTGCATTACCCTGATCCGCAGCACGTTGAAAGTATTTGGCCGCTGTACTGTAGTCCTGTTCGACACGTTGTCCGTCGAAATGCATCGTACCCAGGAAAAGCAAACCCCATTGATTTCCCTGCTCGGCTGATTGATAGATCCACTTTTCAGATCGGTTAAAGTGACGCTCTCGATCTTCTTCAGCAATCTTGCCTTCACATAACAGAGCGATTGCAGCGCTGGCACCAAGGTGTTTTTCCCGCGCAGCCATCTCTAATAATTCCAGCGATGCCACCTCATCCATTGGCGAATCCAGAGATCCGCGACGAAGTTCCATACCGCGGCTAAAATAATCATCCGAGTCGGGAGTGGATACCAGTGTAAGTTCACCCCCTCCCGGCAACGCTTTGCTTCGGCGCTTTTTTCTGAATACATCGGCGTATTTATTTGTTCGATCGTTTGATTTTTTATTCATATTATCAAAGTCGCATATCTCACTCGAATATACCCCTAGTTCACCCTAAGTTGTTTACGCTGTCCATACTGTAAACAGATACAACACATCCTTATGGGTCTTTCCTGGAGGTCATAGGTATCAAACTGCATTCATTCAAAAAAATAATCGTATATCAAATCCAGCCTGGCTGTATGGAAAACCATTCGCTCGTAGTGATACCCGTTCATTTGCGAGACTCGGTGGACAAGTGCGTTGATTCTTTAATTACTTCCATCACCATGTAGGTACGGGTATCGCGAACGCCGGGCAAATCACGCAATATTTCTCCAAGCAAGTCGCGATACTCCTGCATGTCTGCAACCCGGATTTTCATCAGGTAGTCAAAGTCTCCCGATAACAGATGACACTCAAGTACAAAGGGTATTCTCAGTGCGGCATGTTTGAACTTCTCGAAGATCTGTCGACTTTCGTACTCGAGCTTTATCTCGACATAGACCATCAACCCTGCCTCGAGCAGGTCCGGATTCAAAATTGCTGTGTAGCCCACTATGTACTTGCCCTGTTCGAGACGTCGAACACGCTCAAGACATGGAGAGGTGCTCAGGCCAACCCTCTCGCCCAGCTCCACATAAGAGATTCGGGCGTTATTCTGCAGCTCATCAAGAATTTTTCTGTCAATCCGATCAAGCTTTTTCATGTTCAGTTGACCGCAATGTATTCTAAAAAATCAATTTATTCAGAAAATATTGCTGAATTCAATAATATTTCAGAAAGTTAATTTGGAAATATTGGTCTAGACTCCAACAAAATTCTGTAGCCGAGACAAGGCCAGCATAAATCATGCGGTAAAACCATCGCTACCGTCGTACCCGCTGTCGTACCCGCTAAGGAGGAACTGTCATGCTGATTGGTGTACCTAAAGAGATAAAAAATCATGAGTACCGCGTTGGCCTGACGCCCGTTAGTGTCCGCGAGCTCATCGCCAACGGGCATAAGGTAATGATGCAAACCGGAGCTGGTCTGGGTATTGGCGAAGCTGACGATGCATATACTGATGCTGGCGCCACCATTGCTGCCAGCGCAGAACAGGTGTTCGCTGAAGCCGAAATGATCGTCAAAGTGAAAGAGCCGCAACCTGAAGAGTGCAAAATGTTGCGTTCTGGCCAGGTGTTATTTACCTACCTGCACCTGGCACCAGACCCGACTCAAACCCGCTTGTTACAAGAGTCTGACTCAATTGCTATCGCCTATGAGACAGTGACTGATCGGGAAGGGGGATTGCCACTGCTCGCGCCAATGTCTGAAGTGGCAGGCAGGATGTCGATACAGGCGGGCGCTGCGTGTCTGGAAAAAAGCAAAGGCGGTTCCGGTAAATTACTCGGAGGCGTACCCGGCGTCGCACCTGCCAACGTGCTGGTCATTGGCGGAGGGGTGGTAGGCACAAATGCGATTCAAATGGCTGTTGGCATGGGCGCTAATGTCACGGTACTCGATCGCTCAATCGCTCGACTCAGAGAACTCGATGCCCAGTTTGGCGGGCGGATCGCGACTGTGTACTCAACCAAATCTGCACTCGAGCAACATGTTGCTAACACAGATCTGGTCATTGGTGCCGTGTTAATCCCCGGCGCTGCTGCACCAAAACTGATTTCTCGCGATATGCTAAAAACAATGCGCAAGGGTTCGGTGCTGGTTGATGTTGCAATTGACCAGGGCGGTTGTTTTGAAACATCAAAAGCTACAACGCATGAAGACCCGACTTATATCGTTGATGATGTTGTGCACTACTGTGTAGCGAACATGCCAGGCGCTGTTGCCAATACCTCCGCACATGCACTAAATCATGCAACACTGCCATTTACACTGGCATTGGCGAATCTCGGTTATCGCGAGGCACTACAAAATGACGACAATCTGTTGCAAGGACTGAATGTTTATCATGGTGCAATAACCAACAAGCCCGTTGCAGACGCACTCGATCTTCCCTATGCAGAGCCGACGTCCGTGCTTGCTTCGCATGCTGCTTAACATACATTGCCTGGTCTCCACCGCTTAGCCCGGAATAATGAATCAGGAATTTCAGAGCAGACAAGCAGAGATAAATTTTGAATTAGTGAAGCCGGGCCATGCGCTCGGCCACTCGCATTCTAATTGTCCATCAGCATCAGCTGCAAAGGCTTGCGCATTTTTACTGGAAAAACCTTCTCAAGCAGCACTGACTCACACAGATTAAAAACCATGAACCGCCGCAACGCAGCTGACAGCTCCCGCAGAAAATCATCAGGTAAATCAGCAGGGGTTAGTTTAGTTTTCTTGTTACCCTTATCTACTTGATTCTGATCGATCTCCAAGTGCAGCGAAAGCACTTTCAAAACCTGGTTTTTTCGATCAGCTTTGCAATCAACCCGTCCGTAGAACTTATCGAGAAAGAGTATCGGCAGGCAAAAATAGCCGTATTCGCGTTTTGCGGCAGGTACATAACACTCAATCTGAAACGCAAAGTCGAAAACAGATCGGCAACGCTCTCTTTGTATTACGCAATTATCGAACGGGGAAAGTAAACGCACCTTCCGATCCGTTCTAACGGTTCTATCAAGCGTCTCTGGTTTGATGTAGACCGGTTCACCAGCGGGTAGTGCAACAATCTTCAAAACTCCCTCATCAATACCATTTTGCAAACAGTGCTTAATTTCAGTGCGCAGATGTGAGCCTTTACGCAGATAGGCAAAGGAACGCACATGGGCAAACCCGTGTGCACGCAATGTAACGTCAATCAGATGCTGTGCCTGTTCTGTCAGAGTTGGATACGATGTGTCCAAACTGGATGGCAGCACTCTTTCAGCGATGTCATAGCGCTTTTGAAACCCCTGCCGACCTACCACCATAAGATCTCCCTCCATAAACAGTTGCTCCAGCGCCTGTTTTGCCGGTTTCCACTCCCACCAACCGCCCTTACGCTTTTGGTTATCCTGGAAATCACGCGCCATCAGCGCGCCTTCAGCTTTGATCCGTCGATAAACTGCCTGCATCAGTTTGCGGTCTGTATTTGCAAACCAGTGTTTTTTACCGCTCTTGATTGCATGCATGCGTGGTAACGCAAATCGATAATGCTGTATTGGTAAATAGGCTGCAGCGTGAAACCAATATTCAAACACTGCCTTTCGCTCCACCAATTCTGCCAGCCGTGAAGGCTTGTAGTCGGGGATGCGCGTCCATAGCACATGGTGATGTGCGCGCTCTACCACAGAAATTGTATCTATCTGGATATAGCCCAAACGGTCGATAGCGCGCGTAATGGCTTCGGATCCGGAACCGAACGGTCTGGCAAGTGTCAGACCCTGGCAGGCAAGAGCGAGCTTGCGCAGTTTGGTGATGCCAGGAGCAGGCACAGTAGATCCTGCGCTACTGCGAATGCGCTCTGCTGCATTCTTATCGATCATTATCGGAGCAACCGGGATTACCGCTAAATCAGGTGTGCAATCTGCCAGATTTTAAAAACTCGTGAGTCACACTGGCCATACGTTGCAATATAATAAACCGAACACGATCGTGACATTACGTTTGCCGCAAGCTTGTCAGTTTGTCGAAGCTGCCTTTTGTTCCCGTCGAGGCGACAATTGGTTTCTCATCTGCCCCTGTGTCGCATTTACTCTCGTCGCATCCGTACCGTATGAGATATCATAGTGGTACTACAGTGTCGTTAAGACACCCTGAAAGGTATTAATTCGTAACAAAATTACGGAATGAGATGATCCACGTTCTCGGCTCTATCAATATCGATTACTCTTCTACTGTGGCAAGGCTACCGGCAGCAGGTGAAACGGTTATCGGTAAAGATTTACAGCTGACACCGGGTGGTAAGGGTGCAAATCAGGCACTGGCCGCCTGTCGAGCCGGCGCCGAGGTTAGACTGACAGGAGCGGTTGGAACCGATGAAGTGGCTGCGCAGTCTACCCTTCTGTTAAGAGAAGCCGGGGTAGATTTATCGGCGGTCGCCGTTGTCGACGGTCCTACTGGTTGCGCATTTGTATTTGTAGATGAGAGCAGCGAAAACCAGATAGTGATCATTCCCGGTGCGAATGCCGGGTTAACAGCAACACATGGAGAGCAACTATCTATTTCATCGGCAGACATTTTGCTGTTGCAGCTGGAAGTGCCTTTGGCTACGGTGCTGGCGAGCGCAAAAACCGCTCACGAGGCAGGCGCATTGGTGATTGCCAATCTCGCACCATACCAAACACTGCCACAGAGCTTCTTTGATGACGTGGACTTGCTGATACTAAATGAAACTGAGGCCAACCTTTTGAGCAGCGACCTCGACTTGCCACCCGTTCAACCACCAGACAAATCAGCCGAGGCACTGCGTTTATCGGCGCGCTTGAAGACTCAAATCATCATTACCCTCGGGTCGAGCGGCCTGGTTGCTACCGAGCCAGACCAATCAGTTGTAAAAATTCCCGGCCTAAACATTAATCCGATAGACACTGTCGGCGCTGGCGATACATTTGCGGGTTTTCTGGGAGCGATGCTCGCACGCGGCAGTTCGATGCAAAATGCATGTAAGATCGCTAATGCCGCCGCCGCACTTGCCTGCACAAAAGCGGGCGCACAGACTGCAATCCCGACACTTGCAGAGCTGAGCGACACAGCACGAAACGTGGATTAGCGATATGGACACACTATCGACCAACACAAATTACATCGTTACAGCACCGGAAAAACCCGCTGACAAAGGGTTGATCAAGCGTATTTCACGCGCGGTCGAGGATCTTGAAGATGTTAAAGAAGCGCATCTGCCAGCTGTCATCGAACTCGGCAAATTTGACTCACCTCAGCTTACTCTTTTTGTCGTGGTGGACAAATCTGCGGACATGCAGATTGTAAAGGACTTGCTGCATAGACGTTTAAGCGGATGGTTTAGCCTGACATCCAAAGTCGATCTGAAAGTGGTTGACTCAGACTTTCCATTGCTGGACTCCATCCGTGAAACGGGTTGTGTAATTGGCTGGCGTGACTAGCCTGCAGGTAATCAGAAAACTACCTGCTTAAACATACCACCTCATGGTTTTTTTGCTGCCTCACCATACTTCCGGCGATGCAGGGTTTTTGCCTGAGAGACCCATTTATCCCGCTTTATCCTGCCCGGAAATTGCGGTATTTGCTCCTGTAACTCATTGACCCCGTCTTTGTCCAGCAGCGCAACTTGCTTAAAGTAGTAGATACCTGAATCGTGCAATAGCCCTTCCAGTACCGGGCCCACACCTTTAATGTCTGTTAGCTTATCCCGGTTGTTTTCGGTGGGTGCCCGCGAAGGCACTTCCCATGCAACTGGTGCGTAGCCATTGGCATTCGATTTCTTCTTCTTTTTAGTCGGTTTCTTTTTCGCGCTACCCTTATTGGCAGACTTGCCCGACGAGTTTCCTTTGCTTTTTTTCGCTACTACAGACTTCTTTTCACCAGAATTTTTTTCATCCGCGTTATCTGTTGAAGACGTTGGCTTTGTATCTTCAATGGTCGTTGAGGTATTCGCGCTTGCATCATCAGAGGTTGCAGGCAATTCAGGCTTTGTTACGTTATCTTCCTTGCGATCAAATGCTACAACACGGTCTTCATCTGTCGCATCTGCCTGGTCACTGTGATCCGGGCTCGCAACCTCGTTGTCAACGGTGGCGACATCAACATTCAACTCTGTGCTTTGCTCATCTGCCGGCGGGGTTTTTTCAGATGCTGTGTCATCAGCGGTAATCTCTGCCGACTGCTCTGCCTCGTTTGCAATCTCGTTGTCAGTAGCTTCTTTCGGCTGCTCAACCTGCTCGGTATCTTCGTTCGCGGTATCCTCTTCCATCTGCTGCACAACATCTTCTTCAACAGCACCCTCTTGAGGCCGTTCAGCCTGCGCGGTATCTTCCTTTGCAGAATCCTCTTGTTGCTGCGCAACCTGCGTCGACTCTTCGTTTGCTGCAGCACCCTGTCCGCCTACTGACGCAGTCGTCTTATTGGCCGAGCGATCATCATCACTGGATGTATTTTCTACTGCTGCCAGAACCGGTTGCGGATCTTCATCACTGTCAATATCAAACTCTTCAGCCAGTGCTACTGCTATTTCTGCTGCTGTCGCCGGACTGATCAGAGCCTCTGATTTTCTGCCAGAGCTCGCTTGTCTCGGTCCATCGGAGACAGGTGCCAGCGCTGGTGATTCGACCTCTGACTGTGCTTCACTTTGGCTAGCTTGCGTTACTGTGTTGTTGTCCTGACCGGGTTCTTGCTTTTCTTCGCCAGATTCACTACCTGCAGAATCCTCTGCACCCGATGCTTCAGTTGTGACCGCTTTGGAATTGTCCTCAGGGTCGCTGGCATCAGCGTCTTTATGATCTGTACCGCTGCTCTGATCGACCGGGGCATCTGACGAATCATCACTTTGCGAGTCGTCAGCGGTGTCTTCCTCTGTATCAACCTTATCTAATGCTTTGGGCGCATTATCATCGGTAGTCGTATCTGCAGCCTGCGCAATTGTTGTTTCAAGCGTTGCGATTCGCTCGTCCCTGTCCTCAATCTGTTTTTCCATTTCGAGGACACTGTCCAGGTACTCCTTCTCTTTCTCCTCGATGACTTTTTGCGAGAGATCCAGATCTTCCTGCAATGTGGCTAGTTCCGATTCACTGGTTTCGGCAGCAGCATCTTTGACCTTCGCAAGTTCTCGCTCCATGAGTTCGTAACGTTCGTTAGCCTCAGCCAGTGCCAAATCAACCTCTGCACGCTGTTCCTGTTCCTTCGCCAGCAATGTCACCAGATCCTGAAATTTCTCTGAACTATCGATCTCCTCATCGCTCAACTTACTACTGGCAGCAATCCCTGCGGACTCCGCTTCATCATCCGGCAATTCAGTCTTTAATTTCAGTATCTCAACCTGCGCTTCGGATAAGCTGCTCTCTGCAGCGTTGGCTCGCTGCACGGCTTCGTCACGCTCGGCAATCAATACCGCATTGATTGATTCCATCTTCTCGGCTGAACCTTCTCCAGCCTGATTTCCTGAAGCATCTGCTGACAAATTTTCTGCACCTTCGACGCTTTGCGCAGTGCCCTCAACCATATCTGTCGTTATTTGCTTGCGCCGCCATCTCCACAGTAACCAGCCCAATATCAAACCCAGTGCAAACGCGAGCAACAAAGGAGTGATGATGTCCCATAAAACCCATGACATATTTAAAACCTCTTAGCTATTTATTCCGGACATCCGCAAGTACACTAAAATGGACACGACGATTCGATCGCCTGCCTTCAATCGTGTCATTGGATTCCAATGGGCGACGTTGACCGTAGCCAACAGCGACAAGGGCATCCGCCGGTACCGATTGAGTTATCAAATAATCTCTAACAGCGTTCGCTCTGCGTTGGCTTAGTTCATCATTTACGCGAGTACGACCAACATTATCTGTGTGCCCTTCGACTTCGATCTGTAATCCCGGGTAGTCGTTTATAGTCAGTGCGATCTTCTCAAGAGTTGCCTGCGCCTGACGGCCAAGTTTTGTTTCACCCGAGTTGAACACAATCGTTTTTCTTATCTCTTGAGTATAGGTGTCCAGTTGACGCTGTAGCGAATTGACCTGATTATTTTCATTTGCGTTTGAAACCCTGATTTTTTCAGTGACTGTCACACCATGATCACCGCTGCCAGATTCCCCGAACCCTCGCAGAATATCCAACAGGGCAACCCGATCGGGCTCGCTTTCCACAACGGCGTCAACCGTCAGATCTTTGCCAGCCAAATGCATGTTGACGCTGGAGCCGGGGCGGAACAACGACAGCGCACTTGCCATTAAATCAACACGCTTGCCAGCACCAGCCAGTTTGGCTTCGTCACCACTGATGGTGAGTTCATCTACTACATTGTCTGTACCTACAGCTTCAGCTGCTGCAAATCGCAGTCGTTTGCGCTGTGCTTCAGACAAAACAGATCCTGAGAGCGTAATCTTGCTGCCATCGCTAACAGCCTGAGCCTCGACAGCCCCGTGTTTCAGATATTCCATTTCTCCAATCACTACGAAATCAAGCATCGTCAACTCAGCTGCCTGTTCGATTGATCTGGCTGCATCGCGAGTCTTAGCGTTATACCGGTAGGTCAGGTTGCGGGTAGTCAGACTGGCTTGTCCTGTTACCACTTGCTGTGGTCCGGATTTTTCGAGCATCCGCGCCAGGGCTTCAACTTTTACATCACCAGCATCTGTTGCCTGATTGCCAACCAACACATCAAGATTGTCGTTAATTGTTTCAACCCCTGCCTGTAGGGCCGAACTGACCAACTGTTCACGCTGAGCATGAGTTTGCACGGCCCCGTCAAGCGTTGCTGCTTTGCCGTCGGTTGAAAACCGAACATCCAGTCGCTGGATGACCAATTCTTCCTTGACTGGAATTACCGGTTTAACTACATCCATTCTCAAGTGTCTTACGCCATCCGCAAAAAACACACTGCCGGAGTCTGACAGCGGATTCAGCGCGGTTGCCAATTGATCTGCTTCTATCCCCGGTGGCAACTCGCCGTGCACACTTAGATCACGATAGTTCCATGAGAAAGAAAGCAGGGTCGGATCGATTCCCGCCTCTGCCAACATGGCATTGGTTTGCTGTGCAAGTCGTGTTTCAATTTTCGGTACGACAGTGACCAGGGTAAAAACGACCAGCAGGAACAGCACCACCAACCCGCCAGTCCAGACAGTTGCAGAACTGAGTGGAAACCGACCATTTTTGCCCGGTGGTACGTAAGGTAGCCACCTGTTTTTACTACTGGTGTGAGCAGAATCAACCACAAATCGCGCCTCTTGGATCAATGATTTCAGGCTGTCCGACGCTTGAGGCACACTATCGGTTAACCTGCCTGCAGGTCTACCAGTCGAGATGACACAGCTAGAACACCTGATTTATCGGAACACTCTATGACTAGTCGGCATAATCAGCCAATTACCTAAAGGTTATTGTTTTATCCTTGACCATGTCCCCCAAGAGCATAGACCGCGAGAGCAGATTTCGCCGAATCGACCGACAAATTTTTGCCAGAATGACCTCTTTTAACCATGCAACTCATACACAGGCACTGAAAAAATCGGGCAAATGCCCAGGCGAGTAGCCTCGGATTGCCAAAAATCGACTGGACTTCCGGACATCGCAGTTCAGTAGACAAGAAGGTGTGGGCCAAAAAAGCGAGTGCCCGCAGGGGCGACTGATAAAAGCCACTGAAGCGCCATCCCAATTAAGCAGCAACGAGCTGATCCGTAGTCTGTAACCCTCCAATAAAAAAGACGGCACTTTTATTAATCGATAGATTTGTATATTTTGGGAGTCACCCTGCGCCTGACGTATTGACTGGCAACCATAAGGAGTATGTTCTGGACAACGTAACAATACCCCTTGAGCAACTCAGTGAAACCGTAGCCGGCGCACTGTTCGCATTGGGTCTTCGTGACGACACATTGGCCACCGTTCACGCAGTACTCATGTATGCACAAAAACGCGGCAGCAGTCAGGGACTGGCAAAGATCAGAGAGCGCACGATACTGCCAGACACAGACTGTCAGGCGATAGTCACGGACATGCGATCAGTCAACATCGCACACCTCAATGGTGGAGGCAATGTCGGCATGCTGGTCTTGCAAAAAGCAACAGAACAGGCGATAGAACTAACACGACAAAGCGGCCTCGCACTGGTTACAACGAACAACACGCGTTCATCGACCGGTGCGATTGGTTTTTATGCACGGCAACTGGCAGAAAATGGATATATCGGCTTGGTACTCGCCGGTTCACCCAAGGTCATGGCAGTGGCTGGCGGTATAGATCCGGTAATGGGAACCAATCCAATAGCGATAGCAATACCTACCAGCAATGACCCCTTAGTGCTGGATATGGCGACTGCCGCAACAACCTGGTTTGCTCTGTTACACGCAAGAGATCACGATCAAACTATCAAGGATGATTGGGCCATTGATCGCAACGGCGCGGCCACTACCAGCCCCGCAGAGGCAATAACAGGCGCGTTACGAACTTTCGGAGGCAATAAAGGATCTGGTCTGGCGTTGATGTTTGAAATGCTGACCGGGCCTTTGGCAGGAGCATCGATTGCTGAGGAACAAACTGATAATCGTGGCAATTTCATAATTGGCATCGACCCGGCTGTTGTTCTGGCAGACAATTCATTTGTACCAAGAGTTGACGAACTGCTCGGCAAGATAAGAAACGGCAGACAAGCATCCATACGACTACCGGGCGATCAAAGCGAAGCATTGGCGAAACAATGCGAGCAAACTAATTCAATTACTATAGAGCGAACTATTTACGAACACGTGCGCGAATTGGCAACCGAGCCTAACGCAGAGTGATGTGAGGGAAACGAACCAAACCATCGATGCGACACCAGATCTCGGCCAGACTTCTGTCGAGCAGATTTCATGTAGTAGTTGGCTGAGCAACAGAGCGTCGCTCAATGAGATGTAATCTCCTACTGCGCTGACCAGGCGGAGGCAGCTGCTATCCTGCCCACCACAACACCCTGCGAGTTATATAAATCGGGTTGATAAAACTGTCTCGCCGCAGCGTGACTTTTTTCGTCAAGAATTCCCAGTGTTAGCAAAAGCGCACCCAGTGCAGCATCGGCCGCACGTGATGCGCCATCGTCAATTTTCAACGCAAATCCAAGCCCACTCGACAGGCAAACACCGCCAAACACCCCTTCGGCACCAGTTTTCACCATTAGTGAATTGCCAATCTGCATAGTTGCCGTACAACACCGGTTTCGTCCGGCCACCATATCCGGATGAGCACGCATGGCGTCCGCGATTGACCTCATGGCAATATAGCGATTTTTTGTCAGATTGCCGCGACTCGCAAATTTACTGAACGCGACTGCCAAAGAACGCAACGGCAATGCAAAAGCTGGCAGTCCACAGCCATCTTTGTCCCACGGCATCGTCCTTATATCAACATCTGTCAACTCAGACAGCACGTCAATCCACACCTGTTGCGTACCATGTTGCAAAGACGAATAACCTGACACGGGCAAACCAAGATGTTTTGCTAGGGTCAGCATACCGGTATGCTTGCCCGAACAGTTGTGCAAATGTCGGCCAGGTCCCAAGCCACCTCGCAAATGCTCGTGCCTGGTTTCCTCGTCGTAGGGTAGTGATGCTCCACACTCGAGTTGCTCCGGATTGAGTCCGGCCCGAAGCATCCAGCTCGACAACACCTGTTGATGTATTGATTCCGCATTGTGGGACGCACAGGCCAGCGCAAGCTCTTGCTCACTCAGTGCGAAGTGAGCAGCCGCCCCGCTTTCCACCAGCGGAATAGCCTGAAATGGTTTTAACGACGAGCGTGGAAAAACCAGCGCATCGATATCGCCAAGCTGAAATACCACATCACCGCCTCCATCTACGGCGACGACAGCGCCACGATGCCGCGACTCTACAGTCTGGTTTCTGTAGACATCAACAACTACTGGATTCAAATGAGTTCCGTCCTGTGCATGGAGTCCACACCCGCTATCTTTCGGGCGAGAATCTACCAATTAACGCAGCTGAGATGTTCGCGTAAACCGGCTTTGGGAAAGCACCAAATACTGGTGACCTTCTGCCAGTCATCTATAGTGTTTTGTACAGCGATAAAAACGGGGTGACAGATAAGTACACAACCACGAGGATCACGATAATAGCAAGGATCGTCCGCAGTGGCTTTTGCAGGAACTGCGACAGTATGGTTGCTTGCTCACCGCGTTGAAGACGCTCTGCCAATTCTTCTCTTTGTGTTTGAACTCTTGTCGCCTGATAAGCATCGAGTAATTGCCTGGCGCGCTTCTGATCCCGATCGTCGCTTAGCCAAATGGCAGGAAAAGAAATCCCCCAGCGACCGGCACTGGTCTCATACCAGGGAATGGAATGATCATCGAGTAACTGCCGAACTTCGTCAGCCTCATCGTCGGGTACATTTCTCAGCCGAAAGAAAATATTTGCCACAGTTTATTACCCTCGGGATTGGTAAGCACCACTTACTTGAGCTAACGTTTATCCAGCGCGTGCCGGGAACAGTCAGAGTAGACGTAACGTCTAAAGAAGCGCACACCAGTCTGATGGCAGGTGCGGAGACTTTACAACTAAGCCAAACAGTTGTCGCTTTACGAGCCCTTCACATCAATAGATTGACGTGACGATTCTTGCACGTACAATTGCCTTAATGCCGACACGAATATGCTACAAATATATAAATTATACGGCTATTATTATAAACAATTCGACCCAAAAGACAGAATCATTACAATCGAACCATGCTATTCTGGTGTCATATGTGCATCTGAAACATCATTCTTAACTACCGGGCGAATTTGGACTCGCAACATGCCGGTTGCAAATTCTGAAGTCTAATTCTGTAGTCAAATAAAAAAAACCCGACTTAAAAATGAGCCGACGAACTGTGCAAAACCACGATAACTATGGACGGGATGCAAGCCACCCTGGCGGCAGCGATGTCGCAAATGCGGCCCCGGAATGCGCGCAGACCACAGATGGGCCCGTACGCGCCAGAAGGAATCTGTTGGTGGCCGCTGCGGCCGCGACTCTGGCACCACTCGCTGCCGCCTCTGCGAAAACTCGAAAGCAAATTGTCTACCCGGAACGATCGCTGTCTCTGAACAATGCGCACACCGGTGAAAGCGAACGTGTTGTCTACTGGGCGGACGGTACCTACTTACCTGAAGGCTTGAACCGCATCAACTGGATCTTGCGAGATTTTCGCACCAGTGAGATCAAATCAATTGACCCGCGTTTACTCAATATACTCTACCTGCTGACGCGATCACTCGATATGCACCAACCGGTGCTGGTGTTATCCGGATATCGGTCAAAACAAACCAATGACATGCTGCGCCGGACTACAGAAGGTGTGGCAAGACGCAGTTTTCATATGGCTGGCAGAGCCATCGATATCCGAATGCCCAAAATACCCACGCAGCATGTACAAAGAGCTGCGCTTAAATTGGGTGGCGGTGGTGTCGGCTATTATCCGTCCTCAAACTTTGTCCACCTCGATTCCGGACCGGTGCGAACCTGGTAGCATTGCCGACTGTTCATTGCAATAGCGAAAAAACCAGCGACTAAATAATACAGTCGTTATCAATTGTTACGTCGGAGCAGAAGCGACGCGTAGCAGTTCGTCGATGCACTATACTGGTCTTTTCACACGGCCAATGAAATGTCTGGAACGACAAAAAACAGCTTACTATTCCCGGCGCTGGTCCCGGCGCTGGTTTTGTTGCCACTGTTTGCAAATTCTCAAAACGCCTTCGCTGAATGGACAGGCGGAATCGAAGCCGGTACGCAACTGGGGTCTGGAGAAAACCCGACTCTGCGCTTCTTTGCGCGAAACAACAGCAACCCGCTATCGCATTTTGTGTATCTCGACTGGACTCGCGAAAACAGCGGCTCCAGCTATCGACTGGGATACAACCCGGAGTATAACTTCAGCAGCTCACTCTACGGTTTTGGCAGATTTAGCGCAGAGGAAGATGCAGTGTCGGTTGTCGAACGTCAACTGGATGCACTGGTCGGCGTAGGTAATCATTTACACCGTACACGCGATAGCCTGTTAACCGTTGAAGCGGGCGCCGGTGGTCAACGACTGGAATTTACCGATGGGCGCGAGGAGCAAACTGATGGCTTTCTCTACCTTGGCGCAAAATACTTTCGAACATTTTTTGATCGGGTTCGGTTCAACGCTTTCGTTGACAGCCGCACAGGGGATGCTCAGGATACAATCGACGCTGAAGTCGGTATTTCAGTTGCTCTGTCAGGCAGTGCTGCGCTCAAGTACGCCTATCGCTATCAGCGCACTGACTTCGATGATAGCAACCTGGATACTATTGAGGACGACGACACTTTTTTCACCGTCACCTACGGATTCTAAGCTGTAGGTTCACGCGGATTCGCCCGCAGTGGGAAATAGTGAGAGTCAGTTCGTTTGACCAAGCGAGAAACCTGACCCAATGTAATGTCGCGGGTGTTGTGCCGCGAATGTTGTATCGCAGGTGGTGTATCGCGAGGGCGCCGAGTTATCGCCGCTATAAAAACCATATTGCGGGAAGCAAAGACCAGTAAACATAAAAAAGGCGATGGCCTGCGCCATCGCCTTTCACTATTGGAGCGATACCCCTAAGTACTACTGAACTACGTTAGCATCAACTTTTACTTCAACACGCCTGTTTTGCTGTCGACCGGCTGCTGTAGCGTTATCCGCGATAGGTACTGATTCACCCATACCACTGGATGATACCTGCACACCGCCATTCAGTGCTGACATCAGGTAGCTGCGTACCGTTGCAGCTCGACGCTCTGACAAAGTCTGGTTATAAGACTGCTCGCCAACGCTATCGGCATGCCCTACGACATTGACCTCATCGATACCATTGTGCGTTTTCATTTTGGCAACCAGATTATCCAGTTCCAGCCGACCGTTTCTGCTCAGTTCAGCGGAGTCAAATTCGAACAGCGCTTTGCCATTGTAGGAAAGCCTGGCAACTGTTGGTGCCGGAGCCGGAGCCGGAGCCGGTGCCGCTACCTGTTGAACCGCCGGTGCATCCGACGCCCCCTGACACTCTACAACCACATTGTCACTGGACCAGCCGACGCTGCGTAAGCAATTACCGTCCGTTACGCGAACATACTTGTTACTACTAACTACATAACCAACCCCGGGGCTGGCGCCCTGACTACTAGCCACCGATGCCACCGATGGCGCCCTTGCCGGGCCGGGTGCAGTTGTACAGCCCTGAATCAATGCCGCAGCAACCACGGTTGCCATAAACATTTTGTGCATTAGGTCACTCCAATTATTATTCTGTCTTTAAAAATTTATGCAACCACACAAACGTGCTGCGAACGGGCACAAAATCAGGGTGCCTCTTACAACTGTTGGCCGCAATATTCAAAATCGCTTTAAGAATTTATTTGCAAACAACGTACTAGCTAGCACTATTCATGACAAAACTACGGGTTTGCTGTATTCCCGGGTCTGAGCAGAGCCACCGCTATCAGTGTGAGTCTAGTAGACCTGCGCTAATTTGCTTAAGATTGAAGAAAATAACCCGCTGCACATATCACCTCCCAAACCGTACCGCGCTGGCACAGGTCCGCGTAGCTCCTGCGCAGGCAATTTACGCAAAAGCCCGGGAGCCAGTTCGAGTAAGGAGGCCTGTTGCGGACGCGGTTTTTGGCCAACAATTACGATCCCTTATCACTGGTATTAAAACGGCAACAGTGAACATGGACTCGCCGACATTGTCCAAACGAATGTTTCCTGCGCTTCGAGCAACGTTAGCAGGCCATTTCGGCAGATTGACACGACAGATCGTCACTCATGACGTCACTGGGCTACTATCTACCGAACAGAAATTGGCCGGCTAACATGCTCCTGAATCCGTCAACAACAATGTCCGGAACTCCCGGCCGAAAACAGATGATTACCACGTACAGAAACCGGCGGCGAATAGCAATTCTTGTGATCAGTGCAGGCGCCTTAACACTCGGTGCCTGCACCAGCTCGCTGGTTCTTGGCACTGCATACAACGAGGCCGCCAAACGTACGGCAGATCGTGTTAAATCCTTTGCGGATTTCGACAGTGAACAACGACAGGAAATCGATCAATCTTTTCAGAGTTTTCTGCAATGGCACAGAGTCTCTGAGCTACCAGCGTACAGCGCAATACTTAATAACGTTGCAACCACACTGCAGTCTGATCAATCGATATCGGAGATACAAATTGACCAGTGGTTCGACACGATCGAACAACGTGGCCAACGCGCTCGCGAATGCAGCCCACTCGGTGGCGCCAGCGGCTTTCTTACCGAAATGGCTGGATGGCAAATACAACAGCTGGGAAACAAGCTTAGAACAAATCGA
The DNA here is from genome assembly GCA_964393885.1 of uncultured Granulosicoccaceae bacterium. Taxonomy (GTDB): domain Bacteria; phylum Pseudomonadota; class Gammaproteobacteria; order Granulosicoccales; family Granulosicoccaceae. The sequence continues at coordinate 28,026 of CAYMVV010000010.1, forward strand.
TCCGAGCAGTATGAAAGATTTAGCAAAACTTCCGCCGAGGACAGGCGTAAGCGCCGGCGCGAGTGGATGATTAGCTGGTCTTCAAGAGCCGGCATTGAAATGAATGATACGCAAAAATTGTTACTCGACAACACACTGGCACAGCAAACAAGCATGGGGGAGCGTCGGTTTAAGCTCTGGACCGACTGGACCGAGCAGTTTATCAGCTTGCTAAACGACCGGGAATCTGAGCAGTTTCCCGGGCTTGTGCAATCTCATATCGATAGCCTCTGGAATCTAACTGAAAGGAACTATCCGCAGGAGTGGAACCAAAATCGCGAGTTGTGGCAGGGCTTTGCTCACGAATTCTTAAACGGTTTGTCTGTCGATCAAAAAAATGCACTAGTCAACAACATCGTTTCGATCTCAAAAACTGTAACCACCCTGTCAAAGAAAAGGAGTCGTCGCGCCAAACCTGTTTGCTTCCGCGAATCACTCTAATTAACCACGCCGAAGGTTGCATTATTTTATTTGTTGTACACCCGTAAGGACGCTGGGTTACCGCTGCCCGGGGCCTCGCCTCGTCAACAATCTCACCTGGATAAATGATCTCTTGCAAGGCATATAGAAAAAGGCCTCAGCTTCAATCGGGGTCGCCGAAGCGATCCTTATCAACGACTCCTGACCACAGCTCCGTGCGCGGGCGCTTCTTCAAAGACTGGTTGGCGGGCTAAACCAGTTTGCGCGGACAAGGACTGAACCTGACGATCCACCACCTCGATGCATCGATTGTTCTCTGAATAAAACAACGCAGCGGAAATTAGTGACTCATCCGGATCGGTGAATGGCAATACAGGATCGTCCAGCACCTCGCAAGTTGCTGAAATTCCATTAAAGAAGTCGCCCTCGCCATTTGCATTTACGCTGCGCGCATTCATGACATTCATATTGATCAAACCAGGTATCAGCTCGTAGGCGATCGATGCATAGGGTTTACCACAAGTGGTAGCACCGATAGTAATCACTTCCATAAAAGGCTTTAGACCGTTAATTACTTCCTCCGATGCTGAACAGGTTGCAGATGTAGTCAACACGAAAATGCGTTGTAATGTGGTAACCGCATCGGCGAACTGCACATACGGGAAAGTAAAATCGTTGCTACGATTCTTATCGTTATGTTGCAACACAGTGTATACATCCGTCGATTGTCCCTGTCCGTAAACGGAACTGGCCAAATCACGCGAAACACTAACAAATCCGCCGCTGTTATAGCGCAAATCGAGAATCAGATCATCCAGACCTGCATTTGCAAAACCAGCACGAAGCTGCGGTAATTGCTCAGCAGTGCGCCCTATAAATTCTTCAACCTGGACATATCCGACCCGGCGTCCGCTGCTCGATGTTGAAAATATCTGCTGGCGTCTTACCGGACTCAACAGATGTTCGGTTCGCGTAATCTGATACTCAGCCTCGCTGTTATCAGGATGGCGAATTAATACGGTGTGCTGTACACCGAGGCTGCCGTCAGCACTGAGAATCTGCCTGAAATCGCCTGAATTTATTGCATCCAGTGATTGACCATCAATCGCAAGTATTCTGTCTCCACGCTGAATGCCTGCCGCTGCAACTGTTCCAAAATCATCAACTGAGGTAATTCTGATGTCCAGGGGTTCCTCAGAATATACGACATATCGAAATCCAAAGGTGCCACTGACGCCCTCTTCAAAACGCTGTGTCTGACTTACAGCATTTGAAAGACCACTAAATCGATCCTCGGGAATTTTACGCAAATCCTCTAGTAAAACACGCAAATCTGCATATTTGGAATCGCTCAAATCTACCGATGGCAAGTCTGCATACCAAAGATACTCATCCTCTATATAATCAAACATCTCTTGTCGGACACTGACAGGCGCCGTCGTGATCGCATTCAAGACGTCATCGGGCGTTGCGTTGTTGCTGTTATCCAGACCACTGGCCAGCATTGTGCGGTCGCCACTATTGCCACCAACACAACCAGCTATCGCAACGAACAACAAACATGGTAAGAACCTGACTTTCATTTACTTCTCGTTCCGTGTATCACTGTTTCTAATGATAATTAGTCGACCATCGAGTTTGCTTTCGTCCAGATAAGCTATGGTGTTAACGTACTCGATGGTAAAACCATCGGCTTGTTGCGCCGCTTCCAGTTCTGACGGCCAATCCTGCTCAAGCCAGGACTGACCATTAACTGTTAAAAAAAGTGGCGCATCTTCGTCCAGTACTGAGGTCATATAGCTGATGTGGGTGGCGCCGACCGGGCCGCTGCCAAACATGCCTACACACGCTCCCGCGTTATATCGGACATCGTCGCACAAAGGTTGAGTCAAATTATGTGGACGTATAGAGCGATAGCAGTTTTTCGCATCCGCCATACTGCGTAGTGTCGCTGAATGCTCAAGACCGGTGATTTCGTTAAAGCCACGCTGCGCGAGCTGTTCTCCCAGCAATCCTCCAGCACATCCAAACTCAATTACGCTCGATCCGGCAGGTACCATTTTGGCCAGCATCCGCGCAACTTCCAGATGGGCTACAAAGCCGTTTACGGAGGAGTCCCGACTCTCATCGGGCCAGGCACCTTCTGCAGAATTTATGTCACTTGACATCAGGTTCACTCGCAAAAAAACTATTATAGACCCGGGTAGCAGCGCTGAAGCTGGCAATTTTCAATTCCATCAAGGTTAGATTCAGCAAGTGTCGGTAACATTATGTCTCCATCAATTGCAACTAAACCAAACATCTGCCATTACCCGGATTAAGTGATATGGCGGATTGTGATAATGTACCAGCAAGACCTACACGGGACCGGCCTCAGTGATAACTGTTTTACCACGCTATCCAAAATTGCCTGCTCAAATTAGCGCGCTTTGCCTTTGCATACTGGCTTTCATTCTGGGTGGTTGCGCCAGCGATGAAAGCACAAACACGATCGAGATAAAGCCAGATCAACTCAGCCTGTCTGTACCGAATCGAATTCGCGAGGTGCGGGAGCTCGACATCGAGAACGTAGAGGCCATTGCCACGGTCAACGGACAACAGTTCGAACTTACCAGAACCGATGATCAATACCGCGTCAGTTTAAATATACCCACTAACAGCAGCATAGATATCAGTATCAGATTCAGCGAGCGTCTGGACAGCGGTGACGTTCTGGATCTGGCCGAATTCTCATCCTCACTGAATATTGGCACGGAAAATCAGACACTGCAGGTATTCGAGAGTGAATTCAACGACTCCGCTTTCGACGATGATAACGATCTAATCAGCAACCTCATCGAACGTGAAGAAGGCACTGACCCGTTTGTGTTTGATACACGCCCTGACAATCGAACGATTACGATCAACTTTTCCTTACCGCTTGTCATTAACGACCCTCAGATTACTCAGGTCATCGCGACTATTGCCGGTACTCCACGAGCCGTCAGTCGAACAGGCAACAACTTCGAGATAAGCGGTATTGCTACCACTGATTCTGATGTCTCTGTCGAAGTTCTTTTACTGCAGAGGCTGGATTCCGGAATCTCGCTGTTGCTTGCTGACGCCACAAGATTAATTCCCAGTGGTGTACAAGCCGTTGCCATCGAGTTTACAGACGATGACTTTAACTTCGATCAAGACCAGGACGGTGATGGCATAACTAACCTCGATGAGTTGCAAAACGGTACAGATCCGTTTACACAGAATTGAAACACCTTTCCATTTTTTCATCGCTGTTTAGCGCTGTGTAAACAAAATGAGACAAAGTTTAACGATATGCAATCGAAATCTCACGTGAGCAAATAGCGATTAGTTGCCCGCTTGCTGTAACATCTGCGTAACGGGTAATAGCCAGTAGCTAGGCCCGTGCGTTCCACCAGAAGCGCTTTTTGTGTTCGCTACATTGAATTAATCGCGTTTAAAACTTGTGGATACCTATTCGATTAACCGAAGCAAACTGGATCAGACTGACTGATGAAGACACGCACATTGACGAATAAACGCTGGCTACCATTGGCAATGGTGCCTTTGTTCAGCGTAGCCATACTCTCCGGCTGCAGCAGCAGCGACGACGACGATGACGGCCCGGGTGGTGGCAACACGCCGACAGATCCGGTCGCTACCGACAGCAACGATGACGGCATACCAGACTCGTTTCAGGTACTGGATACGCTTAACGCGAATACTGATCTGGTAGACGCTGACGGGGACGGTATTGATGACCGTGATCTCAACCAGGACGGTCTCGACGATAGAGATGCGGACGGCAACGGCATCGCAGATGAGTTCCAGACACCGGTGGACCCTGCGGTTACCGCAACTGACAGCAATGGCAATGAAATAGATGACTCCTTCGAATCATCGCTGACTGGCGGCGCTGATACGAACAACGACGGTATTGACGACGCAGCTGCCGCACAATTAGTCGCAGGCGGCGCTACAACAGCTGGCGGCACCACCGGTGGTGATACTTCGGGCGGCACCACAGGCGGCGACACTACCGGCGACACAACAGGTGGCGATACGACAGGTGGAGACACAACGGGCGGCGACACAACAGGTGACACAACAGGTGGTGACACCGGTGGCGGGACTACAGGTGGGACTGCAGGTGGCGGTACGCCGGCAACAGGAAGTATTGATGGAATAACTTTCGGCAGTTCAACAGCCACTGCAGACCTGAACTTTGACGGCAGTCGACTCACCGGAACGGTCGAGGCGCCAGACGCTGTTGAGGTTGCATTGTTCTCTGGTATTGCCGCTTCTGCCGGCAACGTGCAGAGGTTGATAAATTTCAATGGATCGGGGCCAACATTCTTCATGCCCGACCCGCTTCCGGATCAGCAAAACGCGCCAATACTAGACAGTTTGCAATCCGGTAGCCTTTTCATTCAAATTACCACCAACACGGGTGAAATCATCCGTTCAAGCCAGGTTCTGCCGCCAGGTAATGTTATCCTGCCCATCTTCACGCCACTGGAAGTAGCGGTTGGCTCCGGTTTCAGCTCGAACGGTGCATCATTCTTCAATGTGAATACCGCTACCGGTCAGTACACGGCCGTTGCGACCGTTAATTTAGACGTTAGTGACCTGGACGCCGGTGGAAACCCAATCACTGTTGCTGAAGCGAATATCCATTCGGGTTCTCCGACAGGACCGGTAATCGTGCAGCTAACGATGGATACACCAACAGTGTTCAGTGCAACGGGTACACTCAGTACTGCTGACCTCGCTACCATCCAACAGAATAATGGATGGTTCAATATCACACAAAACGATGGAAATACGCCAGGCGCAAGTTTCGTAACTGGTCAAATTGCACCGTAGAGTGTTATTGATCTGGATCCCGGCTAATTAAGCCGGGATCCGGTTTCGCTGCAAGCAAACTCGTTACTACTTTACTTTCAACGACCCGCCAGTTTTATTCAGGCAACCCTCTGTGCATCGTTCAGTAAATTCTCCAGCACAACTATTCTGTCTTCTTTGAGTTCTATCTCAGCCAACAGCGCCGTGGTGTCTTGTTGTGCGCCGTATTGTTCCAGTGAGTGCTTAAGGGTTTCGATCATTTCGTCGCGTGCAGCGATTGCTTCCTCAAGGGCGACAATATCCTTTGCCTGCTGCGGGTCAGCGTCACCAGTTCCAGCAGAACCGCCTTGCGCCTGACTGGCTGAGCTTTCCAGAACGCGAATTTGCTGGCGTGCAGCGAGTAATTTGGCCTCCAGATCCTGAACTTTCCCTGCCGACGAAACATGCAACCTGGTCGTTCCTGTACGAACACCTGGATCACCCTCAGATCGTGGTTCCAGCCGTTTATGCGCCGCCAGCTCACGATCGCTTGTCTTCAACTGCTCTCGCAATTTGTCTATGCGTTTATTTGCAGCAGCCAGATCTTGCAGAGCTGTTGAATCAGGCGCACCGTTCGACGCTCTTAACCGTTCAGCCATCTCTGCATTGCGATTGCGTAGCATATCTGCATCAGACTTGTAGCGAGCGCTGCTGCGACGAAGTGTCGCCAGCTCGGTACTGGTTATTTGCAATCGACGCCAACGCCACAGCAACCAGCCAAACAACAGTCCGGCAAGGAACGCAATAGCCAGCGGTACTAAAATATCCCAAATCACCCAAAGCATCATTCGCTCTCGCGCTAATATTCAAATTCACCGAGTGCGACAAATTCCACTCGCCGGTTGCTTTTCATCCCAATTTCAGTTTTATTGCTGGCAATTGGTGATGATTCTCCGCGTCCAAGCGCTCGCATACGTGCGGAGTCAATGCCACTAAGTTCGAGGTATTCCTTTACCGCTACTGCTCTCTCCAGGCTTAGTAATGCATTGGTTTGCTGGTCACCAACATTGTCTGTGTGACCGGAAATCTCAACCACCGTCCTAGGATAACGATTCATCGCGTCGACCAGTTTGTCGAGGGCCTTTTTAGCCTCAAAAGAGAGTTCGTACCCGGCTCGATCAAAAACCAGACGGCTCCTGATTTCATCAGCCAGTTGTCCGATTTCAGCCTGCAGCAGCAGCACCTCCCGATCCAGAGACATTTGCCGCGATTCTATTGAACCCTCAACCTGCAACCCCTGTTCCGCCGCTTGCTCGCGTATAACCATCAGCTCGGTGGTATTTTCTTCGTACTCGAGCAGTGCGTTAAAAGCGAAAGTGTCAGTGTCCAGTCGAACATCTGCTTCAAGCGTTTCATCAAACAATTCAATTGCATTGGCTACAATTTGCAATTTCTTGAGCGTTTCAATGTCCTGACCTTCTGCACTGCCATCAGCACCGGTCGCCACCACAATTTCGTCAACAATATGTTCCGAATCCACTACCCTGCCAGCTGAAGCCAGCAACAACTCTTTTTGCTCTGCATTCGCAACAACTCCGTCAAGTGTTACCCGGCCGCTGGACAAAGTCGCAGTGACAGTCACCTCGCCCCCCGGTGCACTTTTACGCGCAATAATGTCGCCGCTGATCACCAGTCCCAGATCACCTGCAGTACCTTGCCTGCGCAACAAGTCATCTACCTGATTCTCGTCGGCAACTGTGGCGTTAAATCGAAAATCGGTAGCAGACAACACCGCGTCCGCGGCAATAGCCTTATCCAGGCCCGCAATCGAGTTGGCCAAACTGAGTACCCGCTCATCCGACCCGGGTTTTGCCTCCTGCAGACCCGATACCGTTAGCGTGTTGTCGACATTGTAGACACCAACTGCACTGGATGCCGCGTCGACCAGCTGTTGTCGTTGTGCCACGCTCAACACAGTACCATCAAGAGAAATTTTGCCATTGACCAGATTTACTGCGACGTCGACAGAACCTTTCCCCGGCTTGGCTCTGGATGTGCCCTGCGGTTCAGTAGTTAACAGGTCGATTTTGCGAACGCCACCCCCACTCGCCGCATTGATGACTTCGATCAGTTGTTGCTGAGTTGTCTCGGATGCCAGTTCACCTGTCACTTTGACGTCCCGGTAACGCCAGGAAATATTCAAACCTTCAGGATTAATTCCGTTTGCTTCAAGGCCCAAACGAACATCACGATCCAGCTCATTTTGTATTCGCTGAACTGTCAGGTAGGCAGTGGCTGCAAACAAGGAGACAAACGCCAGAATGGCGACGCACACGATAGCAGCTGCGGACCACGGAGAGGAACCGTTCGCCGACGGCGGAATAAAGGCCGCCCAATGCCGATCGTTTGATTGTGCGTTGTACGCCGACATGAAGTCTCCGCTGCCAGATGAGACGAAATAAGGATGCGTTTGCCATGTTTTCTACATCACCACTGAAATGAAACACACAAGCCGAAGTTGCAGAAGGCAACTGTGGATATCCGTGCAAGTTTTACACAATTGGCACTCAAAATCATCGCTTATGCTGGATTATATCCACTCAAAATTGTCACGCGAATGTGTCATTTTCGTTACTCAATTTACGGTAGTTCACAACGGAAAGATTCCCAAGGACCATAGTAAGTGGGCAATATACACAAACCAATACAATACAGGCTCAGTTTTTGCGTCATGACGCGATATACTGTATTGTGTCATGACAATAAAATTCCCCCATGGAGCTAAAAAATGAGTGCTTGTTTAATAATTGCCTTTCTGTTTTTTGTATTGAGAGCTCCGGCACACGACGTTAAAAGGTTCGTCACAGGCCAGGCCTCGGACTAACGATTAGCAACAACGATCATTAAATCACTCGAGATGACTTACCATCCTGATAGTATCGATTAAGGAACCCCGGGCTAATCCTGTCTGTAACACGGGTAACTTGTGCGCTGGGTTATTATTGCCTTAGGAGCCTTTACTTGAACTAATGGTCTACTGTTGGTGTTCTCTTTGGCTGGCTTTCAGGATCAGTGTGGTTATGGACGAAACACTATCGCCTCAATTGATCACAATACCTGCGTACGAAATCTCGCGCCTTCACTAAGATCCCTGTTCTTGCAGAGACTACTGCCCCCGGTTTTTTTCGGGGGCAAGATACTACCAACTTATTGGAGGTTTCCTTGCGCTCATCTCGTTCCGGAATTCTTGCTGCCCTTACTCTTTCGCTAACTTTTTCCACTCAGGCGATGGCTCAGAAATTCCTTCGCACCGGTCCCAATGTCTTCAATTACAACTTTATAGAACTGAAATATCTCGATGTTGGCAGCGCCGATGGATTTGGCCTGGTCGGTTCTGCCGATATCAAACCCAACGTCGCATTAAAAGTAGAGTATGCATCGCTTAACGTTGGCTCTTTCGATTCAAATATACTTCGCCTGGGAGCCGCTAACTATATCGGCTCGGTCTCCTATGATCAGGCAGACTGGGTATACGAAGCCGGTCTTGACTTCGCTGGCGGTGACGGCAGCAACGACATCGGTTTGTTCATCAGTGCCGGAGTACGTTATGCGGTCAATGATGCACTTGAGGTAAACGGGGCACTCGAGCTCTCGACACTTTTTGACACAGATCTGACTGCACGTATCGCCGCTCTGTACGAGGTTTCAACAGGTTTCGCCGCCCTGGTTGAAACCGAGATTGGCGATGACACCGCAATCGGGCTGGGCCTGCGCTTTTACTGGCGGTGAGAAACCCGGCATAACATACCCGCACAACCTGTCCAATGGATCAAACTCTGGCTACTCGTGGTTTCAACGTTGTTCCCCACCGTTCTGACAAGATGCCAGTTCGACGCACTTATACGCTTAAATCGGCGTGATAATTTGGTAAAGTGCGTTTTCCCGGCCCGGATTTTATCTGGTCCAAGCGAACGGAGAATTCCATGCGTACGTATTGCCACATCGACCTGGCTGATCAATCGGTAAACAAACAGCAATTAAATGGTGAGGAGATCGCACGCGCCGGTCGCTATTTCATTGCCCGAACACTACTGGACCATGGGGCAGCAACCGCTGATCCGCTTTCCCCCCAAAACCCGTTGATTTTCTCGGCGGGGCCGTTCGCTGGCAGCAATTTTTCAAACGCGAATCGCACGAGCGTCGGCTGTAAAAGCCCTCTGACAGGGGGTATCAAAGAGGCCAATTCCGGTGGCACGTTCGGATTTGCGCTTGGACAACTGGAATTGGCCGGCTTCACTCTCTACAACAGCGCCGACGACTGGACAATAATTTATTTTAAAAAAGATGGCAGCATCGAGTTCTCGTCTGCAGCGCCCTATATGGGCATGGGCAATTTTGAAACAGCGGAAAAGCTACACGAGAAATACGGTAAGAAAGTCAGCATCGGGCTTTGTGGTCCGGTGGGCGAGTACCAGGGGCTGCTGGCAGGTATCGCCTTCAGCGACGTCGATTTAAGACCGTCCAGACTCAGTGCTAGAGGCGGAGTTGGCGCCGTCATGGGCAGCAAAAAGGTGAAAGCTGTCATTGTAGATTTACACAAAATGCCCCCATTCCACGACCGCAAGAAGGTCATGGGCTCGGTACGCAAGTACAACAAGATGCTTGAGGCGGAGCCGGTCATCGACAATTTTGCGAAAACAGGTACAGCGATGATGTCCGATGTCATCAACCAGCTCGGCGGCATTCCGGTGCGCAACTTCACTTCCGGTCGGGCTGCCACCAGTGAAGAAACCTTTAAGCTGAGCGGTGACTACCTTCGTGAACAAAACATTGAACGTGGTGGTGTGACGACTCACGCCTGTATGCCTGGCTGCCTCATCCAGTGCAGTAACGTTTACGCAGACAAGGACGGCAACGAAGTTGTATCCCCGATTGAATACGAAACAATCGGCCTGATGGGTACCAACTGCGGCATCACCGATCCAGACGACCTGGCCAGAGTAAACTGGCTGGCTAATGATTTAGGTATAGATACCATCGAATTAGGCGGCACTCTCGGGGTACTGATGGATGCAGGTGAAGCCAGCTTTGGAGATGTTCCCTATATGGAAAAAATCATCGACGTCGAGTTGCGCAACGGTACAGAACACGGGATGCTGGTCGCTCAGGGCGCAGCGCGCGTCGGTGATCACTTCAAGCTCAATCGTGTTCCAGTGGTAAAAAAGCAAACAATCAGTGCCTATGACCCTCGTGTTATTCAGGTGACTGGGATAACTATGATGATGACCGCTCAGGGAGCAGACCACACAGCGGGCAATCTGCCTACCTACGAGTGCGAGGGCAAGGATACAGACGAACTGGTACACGCAAGCCTTGATGCACAGGCGCTAACAGCAACCTCGGATTCACTCGGCCTTTGTATTTTTGGACGTTCAGTTACCAACGTGCAAATTGAATTTATCATCAATGCCCTGAATGACGCTCATGACGCTTCCCTTGAAACCGACTTTTTCCACAATCTTGGCATCGAGACACTGCGGCTGGAAAACGAGTTCAATTATCAGGCAGGTTTCGCTGTAGAGGATGACGACCTGCCGGATTTCTTTTACAAAGAGGCGCTTGAGCCAACTCAGAAACTGGCACCGTTTAACGGTGCTGATGTCAAACGCTCTGCTGACAGCTGGTGGCAGCAGAACCCCGTCGCCTGGTAGCTGACGCCTGGTAGCCAGCGCACGGTAGCGAACGCCCGTTAGCCAAAGCGCAGGGCGCTCGCAGTCTACGGGTACGACCGAAACACCCGCACGTGCACGGATTGATCGCCCCGGCCATAAGCTACAGGTCGTAAAACGAGCAAAGCTATTGGATGGCTATCACGATCATCGCGGGCACAATCCATCGCGGGTAAAATATCAAGGGCAAAATCACGGGCACGGGCATGGTCCCGGGCTCAGATACCCGCGCTCTGACACCTGAGCACTAACACCTGGGCTCTAACACCCGGGCTCTCGGGTTATTTCACCACAGATCCTGTGCTACTGCGTCTGTTCACCAAAATACTCTTCCTTAAAGTGCAGCCGACAGGTGGACTCGTAGCGATCATTACCACCAATTTCAATTTGCGCACCCTGAGTGACTGCTTTACCACTTTCATCTCTGCGAACAACCATGGTTGCCTTGCGGCCACAATGGCAGATCGCCTTCAGTTCCTTTAAGTTATCCGCCCACGCAAGCAGGTATTTACTGCCTTCAAAAGGCTCGCCCTGAAAATCAGTGCGGATTCCATAGGCAAGTACGGGTATATCCAGTCGGTCGCAGACCTCACTCAATTGAAATACCTGGTCACGGGATAAGAACTGGGCCTCATCCACAAGCACACAACTCAAATTTTTCTCCCGATGACAGGTAGTGACCAATGCCAGTAAATCTTCCTTCGCATCAAATATCGTTGCATCGGTTTTCAGACCAATACGTGACGCAACCACTCCCGCTCCGTAACGATCATCAATAATCGGTGCCAGCACCAGGGTGTGCATACCTCGCTCTCGATAGTTATAGCTTGATTGCAATAAGGACGTCGATTTGCCCGCATTCATTGACGAGTAATAGAAATAGAGCTTGGCCATGGCGGGTAGAGTGTCGATTGAAAACCAGCAAGACTAGCGCGACCGGCAAGCTGCCGCAAGGAACCCCGTTTTGCCGTCCGAGAACTGGGCACGTAGCAGCCACCCTGACCGGTCACAATCTCTGCAACCAGCTACGGTAAAACTGTAGAATTACTTTTTTGCACCAGAGCGCGACATGGCCGGACCTCTAACAGGCGTAACCGTACTTGATCTGACATCTGTTATCTCAGGTCCTCTTGCAACAATGATTCTGGCTGATCAGGGTGCGAATGTAATCAAGATTGAATCTCCGGCTGGTGATCATTCACGTCGCGTTGCTACCCGCAGAGGCGGCTACTCCGCATCGTTTCTGAACAACAATCGTAACAAGCGATCGGTAGTTCTGGATCTCAAGCAAGCCGCCGGGGTAGACACCTTGCGCACGCTTGTGGAAAGTGCGGACGTGGTGGTACAGAACTTTCGCCCTGGCGTGGTAGACCGACTGGGTATCGATGAGGAAAGTCTGCGTCAAATCAAAAATGATTTGATCTATGTGTCAATCAGCGGTTTTGGCCAAACCGGTCCATATGCGGCGAAACCCGTGTTTGATCCGTTGATACAGGCTGTAAGCGGGCTTACCACAGTGCAGGCTGGATCGGACGAACAAAGGCCGAGACTGATCCGAACCATCGTGCCTGATAAAGTAACGGCGATTCAAACATCACAGGCGATAACAGCAGCATTGTTTGCGAAGCTGAATACCGGCAAGGGCCAGCATGTAAAAATATCAATGCTGGATACGGTTGTTTTTTTCATGTGGAGTTCCGACATGGGTGGCCACACTTTTATTGGCGATGAACTCGAAAAGGAGACTGCACAGTCGTACATAGATTTAATTTACGAGACTCAGGACAGCTACATCAGTGTTGCCGTGGTCGCCGATAAGGACTGGCAGGGATTGGCCGCTGCTGTTGAGCGCCCGGACTTCCTGCAGGACGAACGCTTCAAAACCAGCGCGGACCGCGAAGATAACAAAGACGCTCGTACGCGACTCACACAAGAGGCACTATTGAACTTTACCAGTGCTGATCTACTTGCAAGACTTGAAGCCCATGATGTTCCCTGCGCACCCGTACTGACACGCCGCGAGATGATAAAACACCCGCAAATCGAAGCCAACGAAACCCTGATGCAAACGCTCCATCCTAAAGCCGGTGCGTTGCGTCAGGCACGATTGCCGGCCGTTTTCTCTGAACAACCAACAGTTTCGGTATCACCCGCACCCGCCATGGGTCAGCATACCCGTGAAGTATTGGAGCAGGCGGGATTGTCGGCAAGTAAAATTGATCAGTTGATTAGCCAGCGCACTGCTATTTGCCATCAGGAAGGACATGATTGATCTCTATTACTGGCCAACACCAAACGGTTGGAAAGTCTCTATCACCCTGGAAGAACTGGAACTTCCCTATCAGACAATTCCGGTCAATATAAGCCAGGGCGATCAATTCAGCCCATCCTTTCTGGCCATCAGCGAAAACGCTAAAATGCCCGCATTAGTCGACCACGACGTTGCGGGCGATCCGGTCAGCATCTTCGAATCCGGTGCCATCCTGTTCTATCTGGCCGAAAAAACCGGTCGATTGATGCCGGCAAACACGAATAAGGAAATGCTTGAATGGCTGTTTTGGCAAACCGCTAATCAAGGCCCGATGGCTGGACAATTAAGCCATTTCGTCAACTATGCACCAGACGGACAGGACTACGCAAAGAAGCGATACACAGGGGAGTACGATCGCAATCTGGGTGTACTTGAACGCCGCTTGTCCGATCGCGAATACATACTGGGTGAGTATTCGATTGCAGATATTATTTCATTCCCGTGGGTCTTGATCGCAAAGCCACTGGGAGCATCCCTCGATAGTTTTCCCAACGTACAGGCCTGGCGCAGCAGAATTAAAGAGCGACCCGCTGTCAGACGCGGCGTTGACTTAATGAAAGATCGGCAAAACCGCGGCGAGCACAATGCACAAAACAACTCGCTGTTGTTTAATCAGTCAGCCGCACACTTTAAAAAACACAGTTAGCGTGGTCCGGACATGCTGACGTCAACAATCAGAATACGCGTCGAATGGTCCAATTGCGATCCAGCCGGCATAATATTTAACCCCCACTATTACATCTGGATGGACGCAGGCACACACGCGCTGATGAAAGCTGCCGGAATCGATATGGCCACTGCGGCCAAAACAAATGACAACTTCATGGGATACCCGCTGGTCACCAGTACTGCACAGTTTCACTCGCCGGCGATGCTTGGAGATGTACTAACGCTTAGCACGACAGTGGCAAAAATTGGCAATACCTCCTTCGAAACACACCATACGTTTTACCGCAACGCAACTGACAGCACACCAGATGTAATGCTCGCCAGTGGCAGTGAGGTACGAGTCTGGGGCGGTACCGATGAAAGCAACAACCTGATCGCTTTAAGAGTACCCGACTGGATTCGCGAAACCCTGTCAATCGATAAAACCGTAGACAGCAGCGTATAGCGGCCACTGATACTTTGCATCTATCATGATCGATATATAAAAATCAGGTATCTAAAATGATTGTGTGTGTATTTACAGACGCATGACCATTTTTCAGCACGTTCTCGCAATACAGATTTCCAGCGTGCCGGCTCCTTTTGTTTACTTTATTTCTACTTCAACAAAAACAAATTCATAGTCATTAGCATTGACAACATTGTGCTCGACACCTTCCTCGCGGCTATATGCGACACCAGCGGTCAATTCTGCGGATATCTCTCCTTCTGCAGTTTCCAGTAACAGCTTTCCTGTTGTTTGTGGCACAACGACATAGTCCATCGCATGCCGGTGCCAGCCTGTTTCGGCACCGGGTGGAAAACGCCATTCGGTAACCACCACCCGATCATTTTCCACCTGAACAGTTGGTATGGCACTGGGTCGCTTCTCGGACATGGCTGATTCCTGAAATCCGCGGTTGAGAGGTTAGTTTTCGCAGGCCGCTGACAGTCGAGCGGACAACGGCTAATGACCGTATACTACGTTACCACGCTTTAGCATCCACTGAGATCGTTATGTCTTCACTTCAACCTGGTTCAAATTACGCCCGCGAAATCTGGCAGAAAGACAAGGACCATCACTTGCACCCGTGGCAGCTGTTCGACAGCTTTGGCGATGACGGGGCATTAATTATGGATCGCGCTGAGGGTGCGTGGCTGGTTGATATCGAGGGCAATCGCTACCTCGACGCGCTAGGCGGGCTCTGGTGCACAAATATTGGCCTCGGGCGTGAGGAAATGATCGATGCGGTATCAGAACAAATGCGAAAGATGGCGTACGCCAGCCCATTTGTTGATATGACCAATCAGCCGGCAGCCGAACTCGCCGCTAAACTCGCATCGCTGGCACCCGGTTCTATAAATCATGTCATGTACAGCTGCGGTGGATCGACGGCTATAGACTCAGCCTACCGCCTGATCCAATTTTATCAAAGCTGTCGCGGAAAGCCCGAGAAAAAACATGTTATAGCCCGCGACGCGTCGTATCACGGCACCACCTATCTGGCGATGTCAATCGGCGGTAAAAAAGCGGACCATCCTCCCGAGTTCGAATATAAACGCGATACGATCCACCACATTTCCAGCCCAAACTATTATCGCGCAGATCCTGCACTTTCAGAAGCCGAGTTCCTTGACTCATTAATTGATGAGCTGGAGCACAAGATAAATGAAACAGGCGCTGACAATATTGCCGCCTTTTTTGCTGAGCCGGTGCTGGGTGCCGGTGGCGTGGTAGTCCCGCCAGAAGGCTATCATCAACGTACCTATGACCTGTGCAAGGCTAATGATATTTTGTATGTGTCGGACGAGGTAGTGACAGCCTTCGGCAGACTGGGACACTGGTTCGCATCGGAAAGTGTTTTTGGCATTACACCGGATATTATCACCAGCGCAAAAGGGCTTACATCAGGATATCTGCCACTGGGTGCCACTCTCTATAGTGATGAAATTCATGATGTGATCAGCGAGCCTGGCCAGGGTCGATACTTTGCGCATGGCTTTACCTACTCCGGGCATCCGGTCAGCTGCGCTGCCGCGCTTAAGAATATTGAAATCATTGAAAGAGAAAATTTGTTTGAGCATGCACGTGATGTCGGCAACTATTTTGAGAAACGTATCCAGTCTCTGCAGGATCTGCCAATAGTCGGACAGATCCGCGGAATGAAACTGATGCAATGCGTCGAGTTTGTCGCCAACAAGACCACTCGTGAGGTTTTTCCCGAATCACTGGACATCGGCAAAGTCATATCTGATATTGCTGATAGAAAGGGGGTGCTGGTTCGACCGATCATTAATCTTAACGTTATGTCTCCGCCGCTCATTATTACGCATGCGGAGATCGACATCATTGTCGACACGCTGGCAGAATCAATCGAAGAGGCAATGAAACAACTCAAACACAGTGGTGACTGGGCATAGCCCACTATGTCATGAGCAATCGGGGTCATGAGCAATCGGGGTCATGAGCAATCCAGGTCTTGAGCAATCCGGATCATGAGCAATCCGGGCCAACGATCTGCATTCCCGTGCTATCAATTTAATCAATGATCTGAGTAACCCTGCATGCAAACTATTGGCGTCGCATTAATAAAGCTTTTAGAAGACTACAATGTGCAACATGTATTCGGGATACCAGGTGTACACACGATAGAGCTGTACCGGGGGCTCGCCGATAGCAGCATTGTTCACTATACACCGCGGCATGAACAGGGCGCCGGGTTCATGGCTGACGGGTACGCACGGGTTAGTGGTAAACCCGGGGTGTGTTTTGTGATTACCGGGCCAGGGCTAACTAATATAGCCACTGCCATGGGACAAGCACTGGCCGACTCGATACCCATGCTGATCATCTCGAGTGTTAATGATCATATTAGTGCACCGGTAAGCCAGGGCAACCTGCATGAAATGCCCAATCAAAGTGCAATGATTTCCACAGTCAGTCGGCACAGTCAAACTATTGTGGACGAATCAGAGCTAGCCTGCGCCCTTGCAGTCGCTTTCTCAATATTTTTAAGCAGCAGACCAGGTCCAGTGCACCTCCAGTTGCCAATTTCATTGTTAGGCAAACCAGTAACCAAACCACTCACTGCCAGTGTCGTCACAGCGCCACCACCATCAGCAGACAGTACACTGCTGGATAGTGCAGCCAGGCTATTACAAAATGCAACAGCACCCGTACTAATGGCAGGTGGTGGTGCACGACACGCAGCGGCGGAAATGACAGCACTCGCCGAGGTGTTAGACGCGCCGGCACATATGACCATTAATGCCAGAGGCATCGTGCCGTCGGACCACCCGCTCGCACTGCCTGCGTCCGGCTCCACACAGGCTACACGCAGCTTACTGGATGAATCGGATGTTGTGCTGGCGATCGGCACTGAACTGGCGCCGACGGACTACGATATGTTTCGCGATCACGAGTTTGATATTTCAGGCAAGCTCATTCGTTGTGACATTGACGCGAGCCAGATCCACCTTAATCTGCAACCCGACATAGCGTTGATCGGTGATGCAAAAATTACGGCGCAGGCTCTGACCGATCGACTGCACCAGGCTGATCGCGACGGTGCAGCAAGAACAAAAAAGGCGATGGACTCCGCTCTGTCGGAGTTCGCAGACGAGGCTCACTGCCATCTTAAAATACTGCAAACGATTCAACAGTCCTTACCAGACTCAGTTCTTGTCGGGGACTCCACCCAGCTAATCTACAGCGGTAATATGATTCACAACACCGCTGCACCAAACCAGTGGTTCAACTCATCGGTGGGGTTTGGCACCTTGGGATACGCGTTACCCGCCGCGATTGGCGCCTCTATTGCAATCAATACACCTGTGGTCTGCCTCATTGGAGATGGCGGCCTGCAATTCGTACTCGGTGAGCTTGGTACACTGAAAGACAGTAACGTCGCTGTTGCTATTATCGTCTGGTGCAACAACGGCTATCGAGAAATAAAAACCAGTATGGAAACCGCCGGCGTCAAATCCGTCGGTGTCGATTTGGTTGTGCCTGACTTTGCAATGGTTGCCAATGCCTATGGCATTGCCAGTGTGCACGCAAATACGTTGGCTGAATTATCAACCGCCCTTGAAACTTATCGCAAAAGTGGTGGCTCAATAATGATCGTCGTTGACGAACAGAATATGCTGGACTCGCTAAATAGATAGCAACTAAATACCTGCGAACTGGCGGATCTTTAAATAGCATTGTTCGCTGCCTTTAAAATGCAATCCTTCAAAACCCAGTTTTTCGGCAGCGACAATGTTCTCGAGCGTATCGTCAATAAAAAGAACCTGATTAGCCACCAGCGAGTAGCGACTTAGCACACGTTCGAAAAGTGTGCTATCAGGTTTGTTGAGTTTTTCTTCAGCAGAAATAACAACCCCCTGAAAGTGAGAAAAATACTCTCTCTGCCGCAGGTAATCAGCATTGGTTTGGGACATATTTGACAGCACGTACATCGGTGTGTCTGTTTGTGCTACCTCGTTGATCAAATCAACACTGGGTTGTATATCAATCATTGTGTCTCTAACAACGTCGAAGCATCTAACGGCCTGGTCCATAGACAAATCAGATTCTGCAACCAGGCGTTGCGCAACCTCCAACTCCGTTTTTACCCCGCGATCCAGATCCAGCCAGTCACCATGGGCGAACAATGATCTGCGCAAATAAGTGGTCTGCTGCGCCGAATAGTCGAGCTTACTCAGAATGGTATCCGG
Organism: uncultured Granulosicoccaceae bacterium; assembly: GCA_964393885.1. GTDB lineage: Bacteria > Pseudomonadota > Gammaproteobacteria > Granulosicoccales > Granulosicoccaceae. The sequence continues at coordinate 46,716 of CAYMVV010000010.1, forward strand.
TGACCAACGCACCACAACATTGCCAAGGTCCCACAGTAGTGTATTTTTTTCCATATCACTCAGCTATTAATAATAAAAAAGACCATTTCCGCGAGAGGCAGTTTAGCAAGTTATCGGAAAGAGACCGAAATTCCATTACCACTGGATACTAAAAGTGGACGGCACGAGACTGACCAGGTTCTGTCCGGAAACCGGATCTCGTGAAAATCATGCCTGTGACGGAAACAGTTTGCCCGAACACGCTGGGCCGCAATAAATCACCTGGTCTCGACGTGGATCCCGGCCGGCTGTTGTTTTTGCGACGCCTGCCGATAACGCTACAGAAGAGTTATTGACAGTTGCCGACAGGCAACTGTGTATTGCTCCGTCAATCAAGGACAGTGGTATTCAATGAGTAAACAAATAGCACTGGCGTTTATTCTTTCACTGACGACTTATAGCCAGCTAGCTAACGCCGATGAATTCGGAAAAGGTCCTGTCTCCATTGGCCTGCAAATGGCACCGCTAACGTTCGGTCTTAGTGTCAGATACGCCACCAGTGAGAACTGGAAATGGCAGGCGGTAATATCACCCGCCGAAGCTGAGAATATTTCTTACACGCTACGTACGTTACGTACCACCCGTAGCACACAGTACTGGAACAGCTACCTCTTTGCAGGGGTCGCCAGAGGTCGTTCGAACTTCATTTTCTTTGAAGAGGACTCGACAATTGCATCAGCCGGGCTGGGTGTCGAATGGAGTTGGCGTGCCAGAAACAACAACCTTCCACCGCTGCTTGGCAGCGTAGAATTCGGTTTAGGCTATGAGAACATCGATGGCGATCGCGATATCGAAAATTCTGACTCCGACGGTGTAATCCTGGTGCTGGGACTTGGACTGCACTATCAGTATTAACCCGGAATCAGTATTAACCCGGACTCGATGCAAAGCGAGCATCCTTAGCCCCCCGCAGTAACAGTTTGCAACGACGTTGCACACCATCGAGATGCGGATCCGTTTGCGCCGATCCGTGTAGCCAAATCCGCAATCGATAGCACCAGCGACAAAAATTGCCAGAGTTCCATGGCTGACCAACGTCGCCAGCCATGTTGTAACCGCAGTGGTAGAGTTGCCGCCAATGGTGGCATATAGTTATTCGCACAGCTATTTAGAGTACCAAGGGCCCCGAAACAGTGGTTGCGCCACTGATGCAAGAGCCGTCGATTCGTCGGAAATGTTCAATTCGATAATTGCCACCAGATTGTGATACAACTTCGGAGTAATTCCTATATACCTCTGCTCAAAAGGGTTGTCGACACGTCAGGTAACAGCCCGCCCCATCAGCAGCCACACCAGGACCCCAATGGAGTGAGTCATTGATTGACAACCGGCAACTTGGAGCAAAAATCTTCGAGTATATTGATGCACTTGCAGAACTGTCTGAGCATCCGGATCATCTCACTCGCTGTTCACTGACTCGTGAGCACAAGCAGGCAAACGCGCTGGTAGAAAAATGGATGCAAAGCGCGGGCATGTCTACCTATACGGACGCGATTGGCAATATCGTTGGCCGCTATGCAGCACAATCTGAAACACAGCCGTCGGACAGTTTCGGCACGTCGCCCGCGCTGTTGCTTGGCTCGCATCTCGACACCGTTCGCAACGGCGGTCGTTACGATGGTATGTTGGGCGTGGTCGCACCTCTGGTCTGTATCGCTGCCCTGCACGATCAGGGTATTCGCCTGCCATTCGCTGTGGAAATCGTCGGTTTTTGTGATGAAGAGGGCGTACGCTTTCCATCAACCCTGTTCGGTTCAAGGGCCATCGCCGGTACACTGGACCCTGCAACATTAGGTCAACAGGATGAAAACGGAATCAGTATCGCTGATGCACTGCGAGATTTTGGACTCGACCCGACTAACCTTAAGTCAGCACAACGTGCGGCAAGCGATTATCTGGGTTTTGTCGAAGTTCATATAGAACAGGGGCCAGTCCTGGAGACGCAGAATATTCCCGTTGGTGTGGTCACTGCCATTTCAGGCGCCGCGCGCTATCAGGTTAGCGTCCAGGGTGTAGCAGGGCACGCCGGCACGGTGCCCATGTCCCTGCGACAGGACGCGCTGACCGGTGCCGCCGAATGTATGCTCGCCATAGAGGCTGTGAGCAGTGACTACGAGGGACTGGTGGCCACGGTTGGCCAGATCAAGGCCTTACCAGGGGCGACCAATGTGATTCCAGGCACCGTCGAGTTTTCGATTGATATACGCTCCAGTGAAGATGCCACTCGACAGATGGCAGAAGACAGAATAACGGATCTATTCGCAAAGATTTCCAGCAATAGAAAGCTCGACATACAAGCGGTTAAAACTTATGAGGCAGGCAGCGTAGATTGCGACAAGCAACTTACCCGGCAGTTAGCCAACGCAATCGAATCCTTCGGTTACCCTGTTGAGTCCCTGCCAAGCGGGGCTGGTCACGATGCCATGGCATTGGCCGAACTGACACCGATTGCCATGCTGTTTGTGCGCTGTAAGGGTGGCATCAGCCACCATCCGGACGAAAGTATCACCGTGCAGGATGCAAACGCCGTGGCCGATGTCCTGCTCAGATTTTTGCAGCATTTTGATCCTGCTACACTGACTGCGGCTTAACTGACGACACCATCCACTTGACGAGGAACAACTGAAGGGTATGCCGGAGACAGCTGCAAAAATACTGGTGGCTATTGGCGGCAATGCCATTCATCCAACCAAACGACCGGGGACAGTAGAACAGCAAATTGAGTTTGCCGTTAAAACCGGAAATGCACTGCTGCCGCTGCTGCAGGCTGACAATCAGCTGATCATCACACACGGCAATGGTCCGGTGGTGGGAAAGATCTTGCTTCGGCAGGTTCTCGCACGCGAGACCGTGCCACCCATGTCGATGGATGTGTGCGTTGCTCACAGCCAGGGCGGTATCGCCTATCTGTTAATGCAAAACCTGGAAAACGCGCTGCGTTCAGTCGGCAACAATCGACACGTCGTTTGTTTGTTAACGCAGGTTGAAGTAGATGCAAACGACCCGGCATTTACCAACCCGACAAAACCGGTCGGATTCTTCTACAGCGAAGATGAAGCGCAGGACATACAACAAAAACTCGGCTGGACGATGAAAGAAGATGCCGGTCGTGGCTGGCGTTATGTGGTGCCGTCACCAAAGCCAAAACACATTGTCGATATTTCACTTATTGAAACTATCGCAAACAGTGGAGCCGTTGTCATTGCCGGCGGCGGCGGTGGCATCCCGGTAGTACGCAACGACGATGGCACGCGCCATGGCGTGGAAGCGGTTATAGATAAAGATTTGAGCTCTGCGCTGATGGCCAACGTATTAGGCATAGACACCATGATGGTGTTGACCGCAGTCGACCGCGTTTATGTGGATTTTGGCAAACCGACACAACGGGCACTTAACCACCTGTCACTGGCTGAAATCGAAGAACTGCAAGACCGGGGTGAATTCGCTGACGGCAGTATGGGTCCAAAGATCGCCGCTGCGATTCAGTTTGTGCGACGCGGTGGCAAGCGCGCAATTATTGCCCACCTTGATGAGGCAGAAGCAGCACTGGCGGGGACCACGGGTACACAGATCACCAATTGAAGATTTAGCATCCGGCGGCTCTGCGTTTAGCAGACGGACACTGGACAGATTGCCTGCTCTGGCAATGGGATGTCCTGTTTTCTGCACTGATTGCTGTACCGTTTGCTTTACTGTGGTGCACCGCTCGCCGGGGCATGATATCTCGACCAGTAAAGGCTGTGAAACAACACAACCAAACAACACAACTATGCCTGTCACTTCAGTTTATTATATGGCCGTGACGGCCTAACACCGGATGCCCAAAAAGTATGCAAAACCTCTACTCAGAACTGAGCCCGCCTGTGCGCAGATTAATGGGACCCGGACCCGTCGAAGTTGACCCGCGTGTACTCAATGCGATGTCAATGCCGATGCTGGGCCAGTTCGATCCGCACTTTACCGAGTACATGAATGAAGTCATGTCTCTATACAGAGGTATTTTCCGAACCAACAACCAATGGACCATGCTGGTCGACGGTACTGCCCGCGCCGGTATAGAAGCGGTGATGGTGTCGCTGTTGAGCCCGGGTGACAAAGTGCTGGTACCTGTGTTTGGTCGCTTTGGTCATCTGTTGTGTGAAATTGCCACGCGCTGCAAAGCGCAAGTCATCCCGATCGAGACCACCTGGGGCAGGGTTTTCGATCCACAGCAAATAGAGGAAGCAATAAAAATGCATCAGCCAAAGGTACTTGGCTGCGTGCAGGGCGACACCTCCACAACCATGGCACAGCCTCTGGAAGAGATAGGCAAAATTTGCCGAGCCAACGGGGTGATGATTTGTGTTGATGCAACTGCATCGATAACCGGTATGCCGCTTGATACCGACGACTGGCAACTCGATGCAGTAACTGCCGGTTTGCAAAAGTGTCTTTCAGGTCCACCAGGCATTGCCCCGATCACGATCAACGATCGTGTGGCGGAGGTCATTCGCAAGCGCAAGCATATCGAGCTCGGTATTCGCCCCGACGACTACCAGGCGTCCGACGGCGAGATGATTTCGTCGAACTATTTTGATCTGTCGATGATTATGGATTACTGGTCCGAGTCCAGACTGAATCATCACACCGAGGCGACTTCCATGTTGTATGCCGCTCGCGAGTGCGCGCGTATCGTGTTGCAGGAAGGCTGGCAGAATCGCTTTGAGCGCCACAGCATCACCAGTGAAGCGCTGGTTGACGGACTGCGCGCAATGGACCTTGAAGTGTTTGGTGACGTGTCAAATAAAATGCCCAATGTCACTGGCGTGTACATTCCCAACACCGTCACCGGCGACAAGGTACGAATGGAAATGCTAAACGATTTCGGCATTGAAATCGGTACTTCGTTTGGTCCGCTGCACGGTAAAATCTGGCGCATCGGAACCATGGGCTTTGGCTGTCGCAAGGATAACGTACTGGCCTGTCTCTCTGCGCTGGAAATGACACTGCGCCGCAACGGACACAGTGCGACAGCAGGTGCAGGGGTGGACGCCGCACTGGCGGTATATAATCGGACATCAGACCAGCACATAATGCGAGCGCAAGCCTGACGGGCTGAGTCGGTTTTGTTGTTACCGCTACTATCTTTTGCTGTCGGCATCACGGGCTCAGTGGCTGACACCGGTTATTAGCGTTGGGCCACACACTATTTCACACCTACAAAAAACGCAGGAACCAGCAAAAGACTATGTCAGCAAGCGATCTACTCAACCGCGGCCCCGAGGTCATCGGGATCGGTTTGCAAAGATTCGTCGATGATTTGCAATCGCAGGGAATCGCAGCCTCGTCTGTCGACTGGCGACCTCCAGCGACCAGTGATCCTGCAGTACTTCAGGCCATCGCAACACTGAGCAGCGGCGCGACCGCCGAGCTTATTGACAAAGCCAATGAGGAAGCACTCAATCGAATGCTATCCGCTGACCCGGTGCTGGTAAACGTTAAACTCGCAACTCAGCTCATAGATGGACTTGGCGAGCACAAAATCCTGCATGCGGGGCCGCCAATCGACTGGAAAGACATGTGTGGCCCCATGCAGGGCGCCATTTGTGGCGCCATTGTGCTTGAAGGCTGGGCTGTGGATCTCGACTCGGCAAGGACACTCGCCGGCAGCGGCAAGATTACCTTCGAACCCAATCATCACCACAGTGCAGTGGGTCCGATGACCGGCATTGTCACCCAGTCCATGCCGTTGATGGTGGTGGAGAACAAGACATTCGGCAACCTCGCCTACTGTGCCATCAATGAAGGGCTCGGCAAGGTTATGCGATTTGGCGGTAACGATGACAGCGTGCTGGATCGACTGCGCTGGCTGGAATCGACGATGGGGCCGTTGCTGGCTGATAGCCTGCAGGCGCTTGATGGCATTGGTTTAAAGAATATTATTGCGCGTGGCTTATCAATGGGCGATGAAATGCACCAGCGCAATGTTGCCTGCACCAGCCTGATCCTGCGCGAACTGGCAGCCACCATGGCTCGCGTCAGTGAGCCGGACGCCGCGTCCGAGGCGCTCGAATTTATCGCCGGAAACGATCAATTTTTTCTCAATATTGCGATGGCCATGGGCAAAGCGATTATGGATCCTGTGCGCGATATCGGTGGCAGCTCCATCGTAACCGCCATGGCACGCAACGGTACTGAATTTGGCATCCGCGTTAGTGGCTGTGGTGATCAGTGGTTTACCGCACCGGTAGAGATGCCACGCGGACTCTACTTTCCCGGCTACAGTGAAAAAGACGCAAATCCGGATATGGGTGACTCCACCATTGTTGAAACTATAGGTCTCGGTGGATTCGCGATGGCAGCCGCACCGGCGGTGGCTGGATTTGTCGGTGCTGGCAGTGCGTCAGACGCATCGGCTTACACCAGTCGCATGGCTGAAATTACCCACGCGCGCAATCCTGAGTGGAGCATCCCTGCACTGGATTTTGCCGGCGTACCCTCTGGAATCGACGTAAGAAAAGTTGTCAGCTCTGGCGTCCCGCCAACGATCAATACGGGCATAGCACATCGCGAACCGGGCATTGGCCAGGTTGGCGCCGGAGTCGTTAACGCACCGATGGCCTGTTTCGAGCAGGCCTGTCTGGCACTGTCACAGAGGCTGGCAGCAATATGAGTGTGTTACTGAACGAAGTGCGCCAGGGTTTTTATCTCGACTCGGTGGCATTGATGCGCTTGTCCGCCGAGATTTCCGCACTCAGTGGCATCGAAGAAGCCGTACTGATGATCGGGACTCCAAGCAATCTGCAAATTATGCGAACTGCTGACCTGCTCGACTCAGCCGGTGAGGACGCGGGCCCAAATGATCTGGTCATTGCTATCCGCGCAGATAAAAAAGCCAGTATCAGTCAGGCATTGGCGCACGCTGAAGAATCGATGAAGGGCAGTACTGCGAACAGCCAGACCACGGAACACCGGGCTCGCACATTGCGCGGTTCCCTTGTTGCCGCACCTGATTCAAACCTCACACTGATATCCACCCCGGGCGACTACGCAGGCATCGAGGCACACGGCGCACTCGATCTCGGTATGAATGTGATGATTTTCAGCGACAATGTACCGCTTGAGCGCGAACTGGAATTAAAACAGCGCGCGCGTGATCTCGGTCTATTGGTGATGGGCCCGGACTGTGGAACTGCCTACATCAACGGCGTACCACTGGCATTCGCCAACGCCGTTAACAAAGGATCAACCGGGGTTATCGCCGCATCCGGTACCGGGCTGCAGGAATTCAGTGTGTTGTTGCATCGTGCCGGCGGTGGCATCAAACATGGCATCGGTGTGGGTGGTCGAGACCTTAGCGATTCCATCGGTGGAATTTCCACTCTCAGTGCTATTGATTTACTGACCGACGACAGTGAAGTCGATCAGATTGTATTGATTTCAAAGCCGCCGGGAGATGCCACAGCCAAAACAGTTTTCGAAAAGCTGAGTGCATGCGGCAAGCCGGTTATCGCCTGTGTATTCGGACTCGCAAGCAATCAAATACCCGACGGCATCAGCAGTGCTCAAACACTGCGTGAGGCAGCTGAACTGGCTATACGACAATCTGCAACACCAACTGCAACGCAGCATAGTACTCAGGATTTGAAAGCCCTGGCATCCAGCCTCACCATAGCTGAAGACAGTCAGTCTCTAGTGGGTCTTTATACCGGAGGTACCTTGTGCACCGAAGCGCTGCTCATACTGGGCAGGGCCGGCCTCAAGTGTTCATCTAATACCGCTAATGCTAATACCGCGGAAGGCCTCGACAATACGGCGCAGTATCAGCTGCTGGATCTGGGTGCAGACGAATATACCGTTGGCAGACCGCATCCAATGATTGAGCCTGCCGTACGCACACCATTGTTACAAGAGGCTATCAGTGACAAAAACGTGGCCATCATACTGCTTGACCTGGTGCTCGGTTACGGTGCTCATGAAGACCCGGCAGCAGAGGTCGTCGCTGCTATAACTGCCTCGCAAGGCGACAAACCGCTGATGATTGCATCTGTTTGCGGTACCGACAAAGACCCGCAAAACTACCAAAACCAGTGCCGCGCACTGGAGTCGGCCGGTGTTATTGTTTGCCATAGTAATAGCGAAGCGGCTGAACTCAGTGCGCTGGTACTTGCACAGAACAAGCGCTCGTCATAATCAGATGACAAACGAACAAACACCGGTGCATGGACTATAAGCCACAAGCGATCAGTGCAGGCAAAATCGCATACGATTTACTAACCACGCCATCGACAGGCATTGTATACGCTGTTTTTCGACGGACTTTCTACCTAAAGAAGACCGGCGACCAATCAACCATAGAGGCGCAGACTAACAGCGATAGCAAAACGAATACACTAAACAGCCAAACGCTCAATCCTCGCAGCATCCATTCTCCGGTACTGTGTTGTATCGGTCGGACAGAACTTGCACATGGTCCGCTTAATGTCAGCACGACGCTCAGTCACACACCGCAAGTGAGTATCGGCGACCACTGGTTCAGTGATCAACAGCTGGTGACGATTGGAAATATCGAACTGGATCTGTCTAACGCCAGTGTCTGGTTACCATCTACCACACGTCAATCTGTCATTCCAGGTGAAGCCGCGGTCGACCTGTTGGCCAGATATCTATCAGACAATACGCCCCGATCCCAAAGCCCAGGACGTATCGATGAGATAATTGCTGGACAATTGCTCAACGCTTCAAACCAGTTGCTGCAGTGGCTGAAGCAACCTGCCAACTGGCACAGTCCGTTTCCAGATAAATTGTTGGGTTGCGGCGATGGCCTGACCCCCGCAGGTGACGACATCGTAGTAGGTGCACTACTCGCATTACACCTATGGAACAAATCTGCCTTTGAAAAACTGGTTGCAGAAGTTAAAGAACGAATTAACACCACCAGTGACATTAGCGCCGCCCATCTGCTGGCGGCCTGCTCGGGCAGCGGAATAGCAACACTGCATCATCTGATCGAATGCATAGGCATACCCATTGGCGACCAACTCACCTGTACCGAGTACTGCAACAAGTACAGGAGTGAGCAAATACTCGCGGCAATAAACACACTCTGCAATTATGGTCACAGCTCTGGCTACTACGCGATGAGGGGGGTTTTATTAGCGGCACGCAGTCAACTGCACAGACCTGAATAAATGTCGAATCCAGTCTTCGAGTTAGCTGTGGGTATGATTTGAAAATGGTCTAAACCGAGACTAATCCGCAAGCAGATAAATCTACAATTGCTAATGAGGCAACAAACAGGCAGCGATCCACTACACTCAAATGACACGCAGATTAGTCAGAGCGCCAGAGATCACTCAAATTGTCAGACGAGCCAGAACAAACAGGTATGTTGATCCGGTATCCATTAAATCCGGGCACAAAGATTGGCAAACCCGATGCCTTGAATACCCTCTCAATAAAAGCGCTGATGTTGCTATTGATGGTAAGTTTGCTAAGCAGTTGCTCAACCCGCCAACTCAGCGACACGGTTCCTGGATCTACAGCACAAAGGCTGGTCACATATAGCCTGGAAAAATTTGTGCGCAACCTGACAAAGCAAACGGAACTGCATCCACTGAAAGATAAAAAAGTAGCACTGAAAGTACATTTTCTAAAAGATCATTCGCTGCTCGACTATGCCACACAACTGTTACGCCATCACCTGGAAAGAAGATTTCAGGTGGAATTTGCCGAAGCCGGTGAACCGGCACAATATGAAGTTGATGTGTTTTTTAATTCGATTGGCACAGACCACGACAGCTTTGGCCTATCACTACCATCATTCGGTCTTGTTGCGGCCGCAAATTCCAGAATTGATATTCTTTCGTTCGACATGTTCCATGGCGTTACCGAAGGCTATGCACTGTTAAAGAATACAGAAAGCTCAGTGACTGATAGAACCCAACGACTACTGGCACGGGTACGCGCCGACAATGTGACCACACCTATTGTTGAATTCCCGATAAATCAACTGGACTAGTAAATTGCTAGCTGCTTCAATGCATACTCTATGTTACCGGCAATAGCGAATACACAGCGGCCAGCACCAGGCAAGCACCCAGCACCTGCATACGCAGATAGAAATCTGTAGCTTTGATGTTCTTTTTCATGTTGTACACTCCGTCATTTGGTAGTGCATGTATTGTCGGACACACGGGTGCACACAGCGCGATAGAAAAAGGCAATTCTGTGTTCAAATATGACGAATTATGACAGGCGTAATGTTTCGACTATTGGTAGTTTGCGGTTGAATCCAAAAGGCTAAATGCTATCTGATACGAGCGAGCATCTGTTGTGCTTGCTGCAAGTGCAAACGCTCGACCATATTTCCATTCAGATTGATGACACCGGCATTCTCATTGCCCGGTTCGTTAAAGGTGGCCACGATTTCCTCGGCTTTCGCTATTTCTTCGGATGACGGGGAAAATAGTCGATTGGCTACTTCTACCTGACTCGGATGTATAAGTGACTTACCATCAAAACCCATTAACTTACCCTGTTCAACTTCGCGCGCAAAGCCAGCCAGATCTTTAAAATCATTCCAGACACTATCAAGCACCAGAAGCTTGTTTTTCTTCGCGCATAAAATAACCTGCATCAGCCAGGGGAGCAGGTATTGACGATCATTGCTTAAAGAAACACCTGTCTCAAGAGAAAGGTCATTATGCCCGATCACCAGGCCGGTGACTGGCCACTTCGTTCTCAAACCGGCTTCCACGATTTCATTCAGATTGGCGATTCCTGCAGCCGTTTCAATCATAAACCAGGTGTTTATGCCGACTGGCAACTCAGCAGCACTCGCGTCTTTTTCGAATATTTCAACTTCTTTGGCGGACGATACTTTGGGTAGTAGCAGCGCATCTGGGTTAGCAACACGGACCGTGTCGAGATCGAGCAGGTACTCGCTACTACCAACCGGATTACATCGTATCAAATAACGCTTATCATCTATTCGTGGAGCAGTGAAAGCTTCAAGCAGTTGCTGCCTTGCCTGTGCCTTTTGGCTCTGTTCGACAGAGTCTTCCAGATCATAGATGACGGCATCAGAATCTATCGAGCGGGATTTTTCAATAGCACGAGCATTAATTGCAGGCACATATAACACTGAGCGGCAGATACTATTCATATTTACAGTGTGATCGACAGATGGTTTATTCATTTTAAACTTTTAATGAATTGACCTGATGCGAATAGCCTGTTCCAACAGATATCCTAAAAGCAAAATACCCACAAAAGTGGGTATTTTGAATAATGACTGACGCTAACGCCAAATGGGTTCCAACCTATTCGACGGTAACGCTTTTGGCAAGGTTTCTTGGCTGATCCACATCTGTACCACGCATAACAGCAACGTGATAGGAGAGCAATTGTAGCGGAACTGTTAGCAGCAAAGGTGCAACTGCTTCAGGACATCCGGGTATTTTAACCAGTGTTAAGCCCTCGGTAGGAGCGATGTCAGTATCCTCCTCTGTGATCACATACAACTGTCCACCACGTGTTCGCACTTCCTCCAGATTCGATTTAAGTTTCTCGAGAAGGCTGTCATTAGGTGCAATAGCAACAACTGGTACCTCGTTATCTACCAGCGCCAGCGGGCCATGTTTAAGCTCTCCGGCCGGGTATCCCTCAGCATGGATATATGAAATTTCTTTCAGTTTCAATGCACCTTCCAGTGCGATCGGAAACATTGGGCCACGACCCAGAAATATGGCATGTTCTTTTTCAACAAATTGCTCTGCAAGATGCTCGATTGTGCGATCGAGCATTAGCAGCCGTTCCATAGTGATAGGACTCTGGTGCATCGCCCTGATAATGTCACTACGCTGCTCCTCAGTTTGAGTTTCCTTGGCTTTTGCCAAGGTCAACGCAACCAGTTGCAGCGCGATCAACTGAGTGGTAAATGCTTTAGTCGATGCAACACCGATTTCCGGACCTGCCTTGGTTAACAGGGTGGCATCCGCCTCTCGTGTCAGGGTACTCTCCGGCACATTGCAAATAGCCAGAGTGCCGAGGTAGCTGTCGTTCTTTTTGACTTCTTCAAGTGCCGCCAGAGAATCAGCTGTTTCGCCAGATTGAGAAAGTGTCACGTATAGTGTGTTGTCTGGCACTGCAACTTCGCGATAGCGATATTCACTTGCAATTTCAACTGTGCACGGCGTTTTTGTATATTCTTCAAACCAGTACTTCGCCGTCATACCTGCATGGTAGCTGGTGCCACAGGCGACAATGTGAATCGCCTGAACACGACGCAATAGATTGATATCCAGATCACCAAAGCCATTGAGCAGCAACTGATGATCGGTAATTCGATCCTGCAAGGTTGCGCGCACAGCGTTTGGCTGTTCATAGATTTCTTTCAGCATGTAGTGCTTGTAAGGGCCCTTGTCGACCGAACCCAATGTAAGAGTCGAGGTTTTTACCGGGCGTTTTACTTCAGCGCCAGTCTCGTCTTCTATTTTTAATTTCCCTTCGCAAATATCAACCAGATCACCATCTTCAAGATAAATAAATTCCTGGGTGACAGGTATTAGAGCTGCAGTATCGGATGCAAGAAAGAATTCACCCACCCCAAGACCCACCAGCAGCGGGCTGCCTTTGCGAACAGCAATCAGGCGATCCGGCATTTCGGTATTCAAAATGGCAATGGCGTAGGCACCGTCGAGCTGAGCGACAGTATTCTTAACGCCCTCGATATAGTCACCGGCCTTTTTCACCTCACTGTGCAGCAAATGCACAATGACTTCGGTATCCGTCTCCGAGCCAAATTCATAGCCAGCCGATTTTAAATCGATGCGAAGCGATTCATGGTTTTCGATAATGCCGTTGTGAACTACCGAAAACTGATCACTTGAATTGTGTGGATGTGCATTTGCTTCAGAGGGCTGTCCATGAGTCGCCCAACGGGTATGGGCAATACCGATACCACTGTCCATTGGCGATTTTTCGAGCTTTTCGCCGAGCACTGCTACCTTACCAAGCGCGCGAGTGCGCTGTATCTGGTAGTCCTTGTCGAGCACCGAGATACCGGCTGAGTCATAGCCACGATACTCCATGCGGTGCAGACCCTCCAGCAAAATGGGGGTAACGTTTCGTTGCGCGTACGCTGCAATAATTCCACACATAGTCTTATTCCGGTTTCGATTTCTTTACAGGACGCGGCCAGTTGTCCACAGTTTTCACAGCGGCCCGGGTAAAGGCCAGTTGATTCGGCTCCACATTTTTTGTGATAGTTGAGCCGGCCCCGACAACAGCGTTTTTACCGACTTTGACCGGTGCAACCAACTGCGTACATGAACCAATAAACACGCCATCTTCGATTGTGGTCTGGTGTTTGTTGGCGCCGTCATAGTTACAGGTGATAGTACCGGCACCTATATTGACTTTTTCTCCAACGACACTGTCACCCACGTAAGACAGATGGTTGACCTTGCTTCCTCTGGCGATCGTGGATTTTTTGATTTCAACGAAGTTGCCAATATGCGCATCCTCGGCAAGTTCAGCACCAGGGCGCAAGCGCGCAAATGGGCCAATCGTGCAGTTTTCCCCAACCGAACTGTCTTCTATCACCGTATTGGCCTTAATAACCGTACCGCTCGCAACCGAGGCATTGGTCAGGCTGCAGTTCGGACCGATACTCACGTTATCGCCAATAGTTACATCACCACTGAACACACAGTTAATATCGATGATCGAATCCTGCCCGACGGACAGATTGCCACGCACATCGATTCTGGCCGGATCCATTAACGTCACTCCGGATTCCATCAATAGCTCAGCCTGACTCCGCTGGTAGATGCGCTCCAGCTCCGCCAGCTGAACGCGGCTGTTGACACCGGACGTTTCCCACTCATGATCAGGCTGATGGGTTCGAACGGTCATTCCCTGCTCAACCGCCAGGGAAAAAATATCGGTCAGATAATATTCGTTTTGAGAATTGTTGTTATCAATGCGATCCAGCAACTCCCCCAACACAGCCGCTTTGGCGGCAAGAATACCGGTATTCACTTCCCGGATTTTCAGTTGCTCGCCACTGGCATCTTTCTGCTCGACAATTCCGAGTACCTGACCAGCCTGGTCTCTGACAATTCGGCCATAACCATGGGGGTTATCCATCATGACAGTGAGCAGTGCGAGGTTGGTATCAGTGACATCATCAACCAGTTTCTGCAAGGTAGCTGTTTTCGTCAGAGGTACATCGCCGTAGGCGACCAGCACGGTGTCTTCGGGCTGTAACAGTGGTACCGCTTGCTGCACCGCGTGGCCAGTTCCCAGCTGCTCGGTCTGTTCCACGTATTCAACATCACGGGTAACTGTATTGCGGACCTGATCCGCACCGTGACCTACGACCAGAATGGTCCCGTTTGCGCCCAAATCGGATGCTGCATCGATAACATGCTCAACCATCGACTTGTCAGCGATGCGGTGCAGTACCTTCGGCATAGCCGATTTCATTCGCGTGCCTTTTCCAGCTGCGAGAATCACCACCTTTAGAGACATTGGGTTACCTGCGTAATACTTCCGACTATATTCCCGTTGTAACGGCACTGCTACAGGTGGCTTTACCGAACCTGATTTGCTCAGTCATTCCTCACTGGAAATTGCCGTCGCGGAGATGACAGCGGCTGATACAACCCGTTTGCCGTTAGCATAGCAGTATTGAGGCACAAACCGGTGTGCCAAATCTGATCAACTTCCTGACTTAAATTCGGGGTTTTTTCGCAGAATATCTTAAATTTGCGATGTGCTGAACTCTGGCGCGGCAAACAGACCACCAGATCGCTGGATTTGATTTCTCAGCGACGGATTTTTCGATAATTTTTTACAATTTGTTGCACTGCGGTTTTTGAGCGCTATGCAACCGAGCAGGCCGCTGCTGCCTGCAGTCAACCGATTCACCGCTTTCAGAGACGAGTTTGCCCGGCGCTGCCAGCACACGTCGGGATCCGGCACACGCGACGTATACCCGGTCTGCGGATAGCAAAGTAAAGATAGCGGTTTTTGGATTGTCCACCCCGGTGCCGCAGATACCGCTGACGCAGAGGCTAGCTCCGGGCTGAGGATTCTATTGGAGCGGTAGTGCCCCGGTCGGCCGCATCCATCGACGCGGCTCTCCAGGAACATACAACATTATCCGGCACTTGGACATCGAGCCCGCTGACCCAAGCAACACAGAAAAGCACGATTTGGGAATCTGATGACTGCTGCTATAGAAAAATAGCAGCAGCTCTTATAGCGCTCGCGCTCAAAACGTCCGGTTTAGTTGGCTTTTAGCTCGCTGTTTATAGAAATGCTGATTGGACCGGTAGAAAAAGCGCCAACCCCAAAAGCCATATGATCTATTTCAGTGGTGGCTTTCACACCAACCCATTCGCCCTGATAGTATTCAATGTTTTTTCCCAAAGGATGCTCGCCATTCAGGGTCATTTCCGCCTGCAGAGTTACTGACTGCGTTACACCGTGAATCGTCAGATCACCAACGATGTCCATAGTGGATTCTCCGGTCGACTTCACTTCCGTGCTCTCGAAAGTAATAGTCGGGAATTTTTCCACATCGAGAAAATCAGCACTCTTAAGGTGCTTGTCCAGTGGTTCGAAACCACTTGAGACACTGGAAGCGTCGATCTCTACACTGATTGTAGAGTCTTCGATCTTATCGGCCAGCTTCAATGTACCGGTTGCTACGGTAAACTCGCCATGCTGGTTGGTGACACCAGCGTGATCCCAGCCAAACATAACTTCAGTGTGGCCCTGGTCGGTGACGAACATGGAATCAGCTGATACGCTAAAAGGCAGTAAAACAGCCGACATGGCTACTGCTGTAATTGGCCCGACAAGTCGTGGGGTTAGTATTTGCATCGGATAAATCTCTCTGTTTACGATTTTAAGTTGTCTAGCACGCCCCCGATCTTGCTGTCCGGGAAAGATTATCAGGCCTTGACTAGCGCGCTACCCGCTACCGAGACAAACATTTTCCCCATAAGTTCATTTGAATGGGGCATTTCTCGGCAAACTATTTGTACATGGTCGCTTTTAGATAAATTTAGCTGAACACGTGTTCGGACAAGGCATTCAATCCGCCATACACGACCTGACGCAAGATCACACCCGGCCTCGATACGCACAAGCTGAAGGATCTCGCCAGCCATGGCATGGAGTGAGCTGCACAGCGGGATTTACCATCATACCGCTGGGCCTGTCCTAGCCTCTAGACCTTCAGACACGTCCTGGTAAGTTAGATCGACATCAGATTCATCAAGGGAAGTTTACCGCGATATATTCTGTAGTATTTCAAGATTATTACTTATCCTGAGTTAGCAGAGAGTCCATTATTCTCAGTTATACCCTGACCTTGCCAATTTTTTAAATTTCCTGGCCGGGTTCATGTATTGATTGATAACTCTCAGGCCACATCTCTTTTGGCAGTGCGCCCCGCTCCTGTATCCATGGATGTATCGCTACAGCTTTGCGCAATAGTGCAAGTGCTGCACTGTGTCTGTTCTGTACCCTGAGCACGTGATACATGCCTGACAGCGCACCGAAATGCCACGGCTTGTATTCCAGTGTTTTTTCCAGGTCAGCCAGTGAGCCTTCAAAATCTTCTCTGAGGAAACGAACAAATGCTCGTTGGTTATAGCCTTCTGCATAGTCAGGCGCTGCCTCAATCACCCTGTTGAACAGCGCGTCAGCGGCCTCATAGTCATACGCCTCGCGGCGCTTTCTACCCTCCTGCAATAGTTCATACACCTCCGTGCTGGGAGACTCGCTAAACCAGTGCTCCCAGACTGCACTCTCCGCCAACCTCCCCTGCGTCTCGGTCGTTGCCACCGATAATCGTTTTAATAGCAGTGATTCGTCAGGTCCGGCAAATGGACCTTCATTAGCGATCACGCCCCCGGCTGTCAAAAGCGCTACAAGACACACAGCAACGAAGATTCTCATTTCACCCCACCTTGTTTTTCAAACGCCGGAGTATGCAGATTATCTGAGTTGAGAGTCGAAGAGCAACTCAACAGATAGTATCTTTACTGTGACAGATCGAATCAGAGGAATAAGACAGGAGTATGATTTGGGCAAACATCGGGTGTGGCTATCCTGTTTTTGAAACCCGGGTCAGTGCCGCGGCAAATGAGACAGAGCCTGTTCTGCTACTGTAGACACTTCACACTATGACAGGAGAGAATCCGTGAATAACTTCCTTCTATATTCAGTTATTGGTTCAGTCGTATTGACGGTACTGCTAAACGTATTGCCTGTTATCTTCCCCAACGCCGCTAACAACGTGCAACGCAAACTCGAAGAGAATGCCAAAAAGGCTATTCAACAACACGAAGATGACCAACAACCAGATGTGAAGGTATTTTTCCCCTGGAAAATCATGCTGGTAGTTTCCGTGGTACTGACGATACTGGTTAATCTCATCGGTTATATCTCATACTGAATTCAGTAAAAAACAATGGTCCTGGGAGTATTTAAACTGCTGCATTTGGGAAATGCTATTTTGCCAGTTTCCGCAAAAAGCCAGAACTACTCACTAGTTCGACACAGCCGGGCTTCTGCGCTGTAAAACCGGTTGGGAAAACTAAATCTGACCCGACGCAACAAGCCCTGGCAGTTTTTCCAGGTATTCAGGATTGCTAAATCGGCTGGCTTCAAACGCGGGTGCGTAATCTGGCAGCGAATTGCCCGTCACATGTGCTGCGGCCAGCTCTCCACCAGCGTATGACGCCATTATCCCGTATCCTGAATAGGCACTTGCGACAAAGGTTCCGGGCACATCCAGCGGACCTATCAGCGGGCGATTGTCCGCCACCTTAGTGTAGTAACCACCGTCGACAATAGGTTTCGGCATAGTTTCAAGATAACTGCGCAGTCCCGGCACCATGCGCGCCATTCCGCGCAGCAAAATTTCGGGGTAATAGGGTGCTGGCTCAATCGGAAATACCGGCGCTTGCAGAGTTTCACAGTCATATGTCCAGTAGATATAGACGGTATTGCCTGCACCAACCGGTCTGCCATGCACACCTGCGGGAAAGGTCTCGGCCAGATAGCGCGTCTCATCGGAGTCGGCCAGTAAGCTGCGCTCCTCATCTGTCCAGCACAGATCAAGCGAATCGTTCCAGACTATTAAGGGCGCATCACGGGGTATAACCCCCAGTTCATCATTTATAGATATTTTAACGTGCTTCTCGACAACAACCGGTAAATCGCTCCCCGCCAACAATGCCGTGGCTTTAAGATGCGGTCCGGTGCATAACACCATTGCATCGCACTCGATGTCTATCCCGCCGTTATCGGTTTTCACTTCTATCGATGAGAGGCTTCCGCGTTCTGTTTGCGCGCCGGTAAACTCTCCTGTAACAAGATCGGCTCCCTGCTTTTTTATTTCTTCAAATAAATACATGCCGAGCTGCTGCGCACTGAAAACCCCGCAGCGACGTGCATGCAGTAGCCCGACAGTATCATCAGATAAATACGGAAAGTGCTGGCGAATCAATTGAGCATTGGTAATCAGATCAGCGCCATCCAGCGCCTGATCAAATCCGCTGGTCGGTGACAATCGGTATTTCCGCTCGCCCGTGCTGTTGCCATGGTATCGAAGCGCTCCACCTCCGTAACGCTCATTGATCAGCGCCTGTTGTTCGAGCGCTTCAACCTGCAATTGGCTGGCGGTAGCGAATACATACCCACGCTGGTGTAGTTGAAAGCGATTATCAGACTCGACGGTGAACTGATGGAGTCTATCGATACTGTGATCTACCAATGCTGCCATCGAATCATCTGGCCCGGGCCAAAAATTCCGATAGCACTCAGTCGATTTATCGCTGGTCAGACTAAGCGGCGATCCGGATTCTACCAGTACAATTTTGCCTGCGCCCGCTTTCTGCAGTGCATGACAGGTTGCGATGCCTGCTATGCCTGCGCCGATGACCGCAACATCGTACTTTTGCTTGCACATAGACAAATGGCCTGCGTCATATATTCAGAGAACGTGTACGCACAATAATACGCAACATCCACGACGGCACACCATAAAAAAACCCGCAACAAGTGCGGGTTTTCGGTACAGCTTTCGGCAAAACGCCAGTGGTGCGAGACTATCTGGCCGAATTTCTAATTTTCTTCAATACGCTCAGGCGTGCCGATGCCTCAGCCAAATCAGCCGCCGCTGCTGCATAATCGGGCGTACCAGCTGATTCTTTCATCTGCTCTTCTGCCCGGGCACGTGCTTCTTCAGCCTCGGTCTCGTCCAGATCGCCACCGCGTATCGCGGTATCAGCCAGCACGGTAACGATGTGCGGTTGTACTTCAAGCATGCCGCCAGACACATAGACGTGCTCCTCAGAACCATCTACGTGAATTGCGATATCACCGGCTTTGATCGGAGACATAAAGGCGGCGTGGCCAGGTGCGATACCAACATCACCAGCAGCAGCTGAAACAACCAGCATGGTTGCCTCGCCCGAGAAAATCTCTTCCTCGGCGCTGACGATGTCCACTTGCATTGTATTAGCCATAAACTTATTCCCGGCGCTCGAAGATTATGTGATCGTCTTGGCTTTTTCTACAGCTTCTTCGATCGGGCCGACCATGTAGAACGCCTGCTCTGGCAGATGATCATACTCTCCGGCACAAATACCTTTAAAGCCTGCGATGGTATCTTTCAGTGAGCAGTACTTACCCGGTGAACCGGTAAATACCTCTGCCACAAAGAACGGCTGCGACAGAAACTGCTGTACTTTACGCGCACGGGCAACAACGAGTTTGTCTTCTTCAGACAGCTCGTCCATACCCAGAATAGCGATGATGTCCTTGAGTTCCTTGTAGCGCTGCAGTGTGTTTTGCACTTCACGAGCCGTGTCGTAATGCTCCGCGCCGATAACCAGCGGGTCGAGCTGGCGACTGGTTGAGTCGAGCGGGTCAACCGCCGGGTAGATACCCAGTTCTGCGATGTTACGTGACAATACAACGGTCGCGTCAAGGTGAGCAAACGTGGTTGCAGGAGACGGGTCAGTCAAGTCATCCGCTGGTACGTATACCGCCTGAATTGATGTGATTGATCCGGTCTTGGTAGAGGTAATACGTTCCTGCAGCACACCCATTTCCTCAGCCAGTGTTGGCTGATAGCCCACCGCAGATGGCATACGACCCAGCAGTGCAGATACTTCGGTTCCGGCCAGTGTGTATCGGTAAATATTGTCGATAAACATCAATACATCACGACCTTCGTCACGGAAGAACTCGGCCATGGTCAGACCCGTCAGTGCAACACGCAGTCTGTTTCCAGGAGGCTCGTTCATCTGCCCGTATACGAGTGATACCTTGTCAAGTACGTTAGATTCTTTCATCTCGTGATAGAAATCGTTTCCTTCACGGGTACGCTCTCCAACACCTGCGAATACCGAGTAACCCGAGTGCTCGATCGCGATGTTACGAATCAATTCCATCATGTTAACGGTCTTGCCAACACCGGCACCACCGAACAATCCAACCTTACCACCCTTTGCAAAAGGGCAAAGCAAGTCGATTACCTTGATACCGGTTTCAAGCAGTTCGGTAGAACCGGCTTGCTCTGCATACGATGGCGCAGCGCGGTGAATAGGTGATCTTTCGTCGGTGCCAATTGGGCCGGCTTCGTCGATCGGGTTGCCCAGTACATCCATGATACGACCCAGTGTCGCCTCACCTACTGGTACCGAGATTGGCGCGCCGGTGTTACCGACTTCAATTCCGCGGCGCAGACCTTCAGAGGAACCCATCGCGATGGTTCTTACCACACCGTCGCCAAGCTGACCTTGCACTTCCAGTGTGGTCTCTGTTCCCTCGATAGATAATGCGTCATAAATCTTTGGCACTGAGTCGCGCGGGAATTCCACGTCTACTACCGCGCCGATAATTTCGACAATTGATCCAGAACTCATATGTGTTCCTCGTTAATCACTTATTAGGTGCTAATTATTTAAAAGTAATCTGTTGTGTAACTGCAGGCTTAAACAGCGGCTGCACCGCCAACGATCTCGGAAATTTCCTGAGTAATCGCGGCCTGGCGGGCCTTGTTATAGACCAGTTGCAGGTTGTCGATAATGTCGCCCGCATTGTCGGTAGCACTTTTCATTGCCACCATTCGAGCCGCCATTTCGCAAGCAGTGTTCTCGACCACCGCTTGATAGACGATAGATTCGATATAGCGCTTCATTAGTTCATCGAGTACCTCTTTGGAGTCTGGCTCGTAGAGGTAGTCCCAATGATGTGATAAACGCTCATCGGTGTCGGGTACGGTCGGAACTAACTGTTCCACCTTGGGTGACTGGGTCATGGTGTTAACGAAGTCGTTTTCCACCAGATACAGCCGATCAAGTCTGCCTTCATCGTAGGCATCAAGCATAACCTTGATGGTGCCGGTGATATCAGCAAGCTTGGGCGCGTCGCCCAAATCTGATTTCTCCGCAACCACATTGCTACCCAGGCGTTTGAAAAAGCCCTGTGCTTTTTTGCCGATGGTGCAAACGTCGATTTCAACACCCGCTTCTGAATATTCCTTCATTGAAGCCACTGCTTGCTTGAATGCATTAATATTCAAACCACCGCAAAGACCGCGGTCAGTTGACACAACGATGTAACCGACGCGAGCAACCTCTGGTTTCTCGATCAGGTACGGGTGCTTGTACTCAACGTTACCGGCCGCGAGGTGACCCACAACACTGCGAATTTTGATTGCGTACGGACGAGCGGCTTCCATGCGATCCTGCGCCTTGCGCATTTTACTCGCAGCAACCATTTCCATCGCTTTGGTGATCTTTTGAGTGTTTTGAATACTCTTGATCTTGGTGCGTATTTCTTTAGCGCCAGCCATGTCTGTCTCTCAGAGTAAACGACTAACTAGTAGACGCCATTAGCCACGAAATCATCGATGGCCGCTTTAATACCGGCTTCGATGTCGTCGTTGTAGTCGCCGGCTTCATTGATCTTGTCAAGAATGCCCTGGTGACCAGAACGCACGTGCGCATGCAATCCTTCTTCAAAAGGCACAACCTTGTTTATTTCAAGGTTATCGAGATACCCTTCGTTAGCTGCATAAAGAGAGACAGCCATTTCACCGACGTTGAGCGGGGAGTACTGCTTCTGCTTCATGAGCTCAGTCACGCGTTGACCACGTTCCAGTTGCTTTCGCGTAGCTTCGTCAAGGTCAGAGGCAAACTGGGCAAAAGCCGCGAGTTCACGATACTGTGCGAGCGCCAGTCGAATACCACCACCGAGTTTCTTAATGATCTTGGTTTGTGCTGCACCACCCACTCGAGATACCGACAGACCGGCGTTAATCGCAGGGCGAATACCCGCGTTGAACAGATCACTTTCAAGGAAGATCTGACCATCGGTAATAGAAATTACGTTGGTTGGTACGAAAGCCGATACGTCACCAGCCTGCGTCTCAATAATAGGCAAAGCGGTCAGTGAACCGGTTTTACCTTTAACGCGACCGCCGGTTTCCTTTTCTACATACTCTTCACTGACTCGGGCAGCACGCTCAAGCAGTCGCGAGTGGAGGTAGAAAACATCACCGGGATACGCTTCACGACCCGGAGGACGACGCAGTAGCAGTGATACCTGACGATAGCCCCAGGCCTGCTTGGTCAGATCATCATACACAATCAATGCGTCTTCACCGATGTCGCGGAAGTATTCACCCATTGAGCAGCCGGAGTAAGGCGCGATAAAGTTCATCGCCGCTGACTCGGAAGCACCGGCAGCTACAACAATGGTGTTGTCCAGAGCACCGTGCTCTTCAAGTTTGGTTACCACATTGGCGATAGTTGATTGCTTCTGACCAACTGCCACGTATATGCACTTGATGCCGGTATCTTTTTGATTGATGATGGCATCGATGGCGACAGCAGTTTTACCCGTCTGTCTGTCACCAATGATCAGTTCGCGCTGACCACGGCCAATTGGCACCATTGAGTCAATTGATTTAAGACCCGTCTGTACTGGCTGATCTACCGACTTACGCCAGATAACACCGGGAGCAACTTTCTCAATCGGTGAAGTCTGATCAGTGGCGATCGGACCTTTGCCATCGATTGGCTCACCCAGCGCATTAACCACGCGACCAAGCATGGCGTCTCCGACCGGCACTTCAAGAATTTTACCGGTACAACGAACTTTATCGCCTTCAGAGATATGACCGTAGGCCCCGAGTATTACCGCACCCACTGAATCGCGTTCGAGGTTCAACGCCAGACCGTAAGTGTCGCCGGGGAATTCGATCATTTCGCCTGACATTACATCGGTCAGACCATGGATACGAACGATACCGTCACTGAGGCTTACGATAGTACCTTCGGTACGCGCCTCTGCCGACGCCTCGAAGTTACCTATCCGCTCTTTGATCAGCTCGCTGATTTCAGATGGGTTGAGTTGCATTAGTGTCGTCCTCTAGATAATTCTGTTCAGGCAATAGTCGGGTGCGCCGTCAGGCGCCAAGGTTGCTGCCAAGCTGCTCCAGCTTGCCTTTGACCGAACCGTCTATGACCACATCGCCCGCTCGAATAATGGCGCCACCTATCAGTGACTCATCAATGGTGTTGACGATATTGATTTTCTTGTTGAACTTGCGTTCCAGTGAGGAGGCAAGCTTGGCGCGATAGTTGTCATCGAGCGCCATGGCGGAGATGACAGTCGCTTGCAGCGTGCCTTCATCTTCGGCTCTGTATTCATCAAACAGGGTCGCAATGGATTCCATTGACCCAAGGCGGCCATTCTCAGCCAGCAATCTGACTGCGTTGGCACCTTCGCTGTCGAGCTTGTCACCGGCGATCTTTTCGATCATCGATGCGCGTTCGGCAGCCGTGCTGTTAGGTTGGTCCAGCATTGAAGCAACACTCTTGTCCGCGACAATAGCGGACAAGAACTTCAGTCGTTCAGACCAGGCATCAAAGCTTGCGCCTTTTTTCGCTAACTCAAAAATGGCCTTCGCATAAGGCCGCGCTGCTGTGACGTTCTCTGACATGAGTATGGTCCTAGATCTTGGCGATCAAATCGTCAAGGATGCTGGCGTGAGCGTTGGCGTCGACTTCGCGCTTGAGAATTTTCTCAGCACCTGACACAGCAACAGCAGAGACCTGCTGACGCAGACTCTCTCTTGCACTGACCACTTCCTGATCAAGCTCAGCCTGAGCGCTGACTTTGAGACGATCGCTTTCGTTTACAGCGGTTTTCTTTGCATCTTCAACGATATCGTTGCCGCGCTTTTGCGCCTGAGACACAATTTCTGCCGCCTGGTTGCGTGCTTCGGCAAGAATGGTATCTGCCTCTGCTTTCGCTTCCTCTTCTGCCTGCGCGCTCTTTTCAGCGGCAGCCAGCCCTTCAGCTATTGTCGCTTGTCGCTCTCGCATTGCCGCGATCAACGGCGGCCACACGAATTTCATGCAAAACCACACGAATCCGGCAAACGCGATAGCCTGTCCGATAAGGGTAAGATTAATATTCACCCGGTTATCTCCTGCGGTTCGGGAACGTTAACTGTGACGAACGATTAGTTCGAGAGTTAACCCGCCACCTGAGCAACAAAGGGGTTCGCGAAAGTGAAAAACAACGCGATACCAACGCCGATCATGGTTACCGCATCGAGCAGACCCGCGACGATAAACATTTTGACCTGCAGCATGGGAACCATTTCAGGCTGGCGCGCTGCACCTTCCAGAAATCGTCCGCCTAGCAGTCCAAAACCGATTGCTGTGCCGAGTGCACCCATGCCGATCAGCAGTGCAACTGCGATCGCTGTCATACCAACTACGAAACCTGTGCCCATCTTAGCTCCTGATGTGTTGTAGGTCGAAAGGAAAAAAAAGAGTTAAAAAACTAGTGATGTTCGTGTGCCATTGTCAGATAGACAATAGTCAGCATCATGAAAATAAATGCCTGTAAAACAATAACAAGTATGTGGAAAATAGCCCATGGAATTGAAAGTGCCCACTGCAGGTAGAAAGGCAATAGCGCAATCAGGATAAAAATCAATTCACCAGCGTACAGATTACCGAACAATCGCAGCGCCAGTGAGATGGGCTTGGCTATCAGCCCAACACCTTCAAGCAGCAGATTAACGGGTACAAACGCATACTTGATAATTTTATTGTCGCTGGAGAAGGGTTGCAGCGTCAGCTCTGCGAGAAAACCCTTTGCACCTTTAACTTTGAGACTGTAATAAATAATAAGAGCAAAAACAGACAGAGACATGCCAAGGGTGACATTGACATCAGTTGTTGGCACGACTTTCATGTACTCAATACCAAGCACTCGCTTGGCAAACTCGGGGATAAAATCAACCGGCACCAGATCCATCAGGTTCATGAGAAAAACCCAGACCGCGATAGTCAGCGCCAGCGGTGCAATCAGTTTGTTTTCGCCATGGAAGGTGTCTTTGACACTGCCATCGACAAAATCAACCATCATTTCGCAAAAATTCTGCAGCCCGCCCGGGATGCCGGCATGCGCTTTTTTTGCACCCAGCCAGAACAGGAAGCAAAAGATGCTGCCGAGCAAAATTGACCAGAACATGGAGTCCAGGTGAATAGCCCAGAAACCCATCTCCTTGGCTTCAGCGGCGCCATGCGCAATGCTCCAGCCGTTTTCCGGATGATTACCGAAAGTCAGATTTTGCAGGTGGTGCTGAATATATTCGGAGGCGGTTACAGTACCTGAATCAGGGTTAGCCATAGGTTTTATCAGACAATACTTGGAATTCTTTTAACGATCCGACAACAGCGGGGTCAGCCAAACTGCCATCTGGACCATGATGAACCCGCCAAACAATGCTGCAACATTCAGCGTTTTCAGATATTTGAACACTACCGCGAAGATCAGTGCGGTCATAACTAGCTTTATTGCCTCGCCCGAGTAAAACGATCTCAAGATCATTTGGGCAGACCTTGCGCCCGAATACCTGAACGTTCGGTAGGCAAAATACAAATTGGGAATCAAGCTGGCGAGCCCACCCGCCGCTGCCGATAATGCAGCGTTCGTTCCAAAAGGCAACATTACCAAAGGGAATAACACGGCGATCGACAATTGAAACAATAACAGACGCCGAATTACGGCCATGTGCGGTGAGCGGTTTGCCATCCAGCACACTCCATTACCATTACTGTATAGACCAAAAGATGCGATCCGTCGCGTATAAAAACAAGCCCTGCAATCGACGCGGGAGTATAAAGAGGCGCTAGTCACTGGTCAAGTGATATACAAGATACACACTCTAAAAGTCAGTTGTATTGCAAATAGTTTTCAATGGGTCGTCGAACCGGTGAGCACAGCAGCTAATCCGAATAAAAGCCGGGCTCAACGGTGTTGATTTTGGAACAACTTCGCTGTCGTACGGTGTTCCAGCGTCAATGAAATCGTTACTGAATATGCGAAAGTATGCCGTCTAGTTCGTCTAGAGAATTATAGTCAATTGTCACACTGCCTTTGCTGTTTGCACCATGGTTGATATTGACACGTGCACCCAGTTTGTCTGACAACTCGGTTTCGAGCGCTTTAATGTGGCTGTTGTGTCGAGAATTTGCTGTGCTGACTTTTTTCTTCGCAGCAGCCTTGCCATGTATGCCCTCCCTGACGATCTTTTCGGTGGCCCTGACACTGAGGCCTTCCGCATAGACTTTCATCGCGAGCATGTGCTGGTCGGATGGATCAAGGCTTAGTAACGCCCTGGCATGACCCATTTCGAGCTTGCCCTCTGCCAGCATATTGGCCACTCGTTCATCCAGTTCAAGCAGACGCATCAGATTAGTTACTGCTGCACGCGAGCGGCCAACCGCATCAGCGACGGATTGATGAGTCATTTTGAATTCATCTTTCAGGCGCTGCAGTGCGCGTGCTTCTTCCAGCGGATTAAGGTCTTCTCGTTGAATATTCTCGATCAGGGTTACAGCCGCAACCGCACTGTCATCCATTTCGCGGATGATTGCCGGAATCACCTGCAGACCGGCAAGTTTGGCTGCCCGCCAGCGTCTCTCTCCGGCGATCAATTCATAACCACCACCGCGCTTTCGCAACAACACGGGCTGAATTAGACCCTGAGCGGAAATCGAATCAGCCAGTTCCTGCAGGGCAGTTTCATCAAAATGTACGCGAGGTTGATATATCCCGCGTGTGATTGACTCCAGTGGAACACTACTGACTGTGTCTGAACCAGTGTCAGCATCTCCTGAATCAGGATCGCCAGCGGCGCTTCCCTGCACCGGCGCTGCCAGGTCAACACCGTCTAGCAAGGCACCCAGGCCACGCCCCAAACCGCTTTTTTTCAATCTGGACAATTTATTTCAACCCTGCAATTACACACTGGGAATGACCAGATTTTCCCGGTCTTTTCTTTCCACGTCAGCAGCTCCGTCATTTTGTGCATCAGTGACAGCGTCCCGGCTTTGGCGACTCTGGATTGCTACGCGGTCTTGTTGATCCACCGTTTGCTCGCTCTGCCGCGTGCGCTGCTCCGCGCCGTTTTGACTGTCTTGTTGCCTTTCCTGTTGCTCCTGCGGTTGCCCCTGCTGTTGCATAGCCGCCTGCCGGCTCACCTCACGGCGTATGATTTCGCCCGCCAGTGCCAGGTAGGCGATGGATCCACGAGAAGACTTATCGTAGTAGACAATCGGCTGACCAAAGCTGGGCGCCTCAGCGAGTCTGGTGTTGCGCGGTATTATCGTGCGGTACACCTTCGCCTCAAAATGTTCAATCAGCTGGTTTGATACTTCGTGACCGAGCTTTAACCGGCCATCAAACATCGTACGCAAAATGCCCTCAATACCGAGCTTCGGATTAACCGTCGCCTGCACCTGCTTGATGGTACGCAACAGCGAGGACAAACCCTCGAGCGCATAATACTCACACTGCATCGGAATCAGCACACCGTGAGCAGCTACAAACGCATTGAGTGTCAGTACGTTGAGTGATGGCGGGCAATCGATGTAGATGTATTCGTAATCGTCCGAGATCTCTGCCAGAGCCTGCGCCAAACGTCGCTCACGTCCACGCTGCGGCATGAGTTGTACTTCAGCGGCGGTGAGATCGGCATTGGAAGGTAATACATCATATTTAATGTGTTCTGGCGAGAATACAGCCTCTTTAACACCACACCCTCCAAGCAGCACATCACACACGCTCAGCTCAAGGTTTTCTTTGTCAACGCCGGAACCGGTAGTAGCGTTGCCCTGCGGATCCATATCAACCAACAGTACCCGGCGCTGGGTTTCACCAAGGGCTGCAGACAGATTTATTGCGGTGGTGGTTTTGCCAACGCCACCTTTTTGATTCGCTATTGCTATTACTTTGGCCATGGGATTCCCGTTTCGGCGGCCAAACGATCTCGTCAGGTTGCGCCGCGAACGCTCTACACTGCGTTCTTTTGCAATATTACTATGTTGCGCTGGGCAGTTTCACCGGCTACGAACAATTTCTCTGCTCCAGCGACGTAAAATTTACTGCCACTATCCAGTTGCACCGCGACTACACCTGTGTTGAGTTCTGTTTCCAGCGGTTTGCCAATCATCGCCAGAATCCGGCCTTGCGACGACAGCAGGTGCTCTGTAACTGCACACAGTTTCTCTATTGATGAAAACGCTCTGGCGACGATCATGTCATAACCACTTTCATGTTTCAGAGACTCGACGCGGGTGTGCCTGACACTCACATTGGCAAGATCAAGTGCGCTCGCTGCGAACAGCATAAAGCGAGTTTTTTTCAATACGCTATCGAGACACGTTACATTCAGGTGAGGTTTTACGATGGCCAGCGGTATTCCCGGCAGCCCGGCTCCGGATCCGACATCGAGCAAGGTTTTGCCATCAAGGAATTTTGCTATCGATAATGAATCGAGCAAATGACGACTGATCATTTGCTCGGGGTTGCGAATGGCGGTCAGGTTATGGGTTTTATTCCACTTGTGCAACGTGGTGATATAGCGCACCAGCTTTTGTTGACTCGCAACGGGCACATCGAGCTGCATCTGCTGCAGCCCAATTGCCAACTGCTCCTGCAATAGCAATTCGTAATCTGTGGTGTCGCCTGTCACTGCAGGACCCTCACTGCAGGCCCCCGGGCTCAGCTGAACTTAATCGAGTAATCAAAAATGCCGGTTCAAACGGCATGCGCCGCTCGTATCATCTCCTGTTTTTTCAGGCTCACTAAAATCAACGATACAGCGGCTGGCGTTATGCCGGGGATTCGAGAAGCCTGCCCCACCGTGGCAGGTCGTTGTTCAGACAGCTTTTGCTTTACCTCTGAGGACAAACCAGACACCTTTTGGTAGTCCAGTGTGGAGGGAATAACGGTGTCTGAGTGGCGTCGCTGTTTTTCAACTTCGTTGCGCTGTCTGTCGATGTAACCCTGATATCGCACCTGTATTTCCAGCTGCTCCAGCACGGTAGCATCGCTACAGCTTATCCTGGCCGGAAACAACTCATGTAAAGTTTGGCAGCACAACTCCGGGCGTCGCAACAACTCAATGGCTGCCTGATCTTTTTGGATCGGTACTTCGAATCGTTCGGCAATGGTTGTCGCCGCATCACTATCGGCTTTGACAAACCAGCTGGAGAGTTCCCGACGTGTCGATTCAATCTGCTCACACTTGTTGGAAAATTGCGTCCACCGCTGCTCTGCCACCAAACCCAGTTGCCGGCCACGTTCGGTAAGGCGCAGATCTGCATTGTCTTCGCGCAGCATCAATCGATACTCTGCGCGGCTGGTGAACATTCGATACGGTTCCAGTGTGCCGCGGGTGATTAGATCATCGATCAGCACGCCTATATAGGCTTCGTCGCGACGCGGTGACCAGGGTTCAAGCTCCTTCACCTGACGCGCGGCATTTAGCCCGGCAATCAATCCCTGTGCTGCTGCCTCTTCATAGCCCGTTGTTCCGTTAATTTGGCCAGCGAAATAAAGGTTGCTAACAAATCGGGTTTCAAGCGAGGGTTTTAAATCGCGCGGATCAAAAAAATCGTATTCGATAGCGTAGCCGGCACGTGTGATATGCGCATTCTTAAAGCCGTTGATGCTGCGCACATAGTCGATTTGAACCTCAAACGGCAAACTGGTAGAGATGCCATTTGGATACACCTCGCTGGAGTTAAGCCCCTCAGGTTCTATAAAAATCTGGTGCGAACTGCGATCTGCAAATCGAACTACCTTGTCTTCAATCGATGGGCAATAACGAGGACCGACTCCCTCGATGTTGCCGGAATACATAGCGGATAGATTCAGATTGCTACGAATTATATCGTGTGTGTTTTCATTGGTATGGGTAATGTGACAAACCGTTTGCGGTGGATGATCATCGGTTGATCCCAGGTAGGAAAATACCGGTCGTGGTGTATCACCTGGCTGTTCTTCGAGTTCGCTGTAATCAATTGTGCGACTATCAATACGTGGTGGTGTGCCGGTTTTTAGTCTGGCCACTCGAAACGGCATATCTCGCAGCCGATCGGCAAGCGCTATTGAAGGCGCATCGCCCGCCCGTCCACCGGATTGCTGAACATCTCCAATGTGGATTTTACCCCCCAGAAAGGTGCCTACTGTCAATACCACTGCAGTTGCACGAAATTGCAAACCAGATTCGGTTACCACGCCACAACAACGCTCTCCTTCCATGATCAGGTCATCGACGCCTTGCTGGAAAATACGCAAATTTGGCTGGTTTTCCACCGCCTGCCGAATGAATGCACGATAAAGCTGCCGATCGGCCTGTGCCCGGGTTGCACGCACGGCCGGTCCCTTGCGTCGATTCAGTGTACGGATATGTATACCGGCAGAGTCAGCAGCCATGGCCATTACACCACCAAGCGCATCAATTTCCTTGACCAAATGCCCCTTGCCGATGCCGCCGATGGCAGGGTTACAACTCATCTGACCGATGGTTTCAATGTTGTGCGTCAGCAACAATGTGCTTGCACCAACACGGCTGGATGCTAGCGCTGCTTCAGTGCCGGCGTGTCCGCCACCGACGACAATGACGTCGTAATGATTATCTTTATTCATATCGGGATTACCTTACGGGAATCTACCTGCGTGTGTATCTGTTCTTGTCACAATAAATCATTGAGATGAGTAACGCACTGACACCGTTGTTACGCGAGGCAGTCTTGTTGCACCTTTTTTACCAATGCAGAATCATTTACCAATGCAGAATCGACCAAAAATCTCGCCGAGCAAATCATCGCTGCCAAACTCTCCGGTGATCAGGTTCAGCTGATCCTGAGCCATACGCAGATCCTCAGCTGCTAACTCGCCCGCTCCGGCGCCAGTCACATGGTCGCTTGCAGACAGGCCGAAACTCCTGACAGCCTGCAGCGCAGTAATATGCCTGCGCCTCGCCATAAAAGCACCTTCCGGAGTCGCCGAGAAACCAGCCACCTGCTTCAGATGAGAGCGCAGCTGATCGATGCCCTGACCTGTTTTTGCCGATAAATATATTTCTGCAGAATCGTTGGTCGATGCAGCCTGACCAAGCAGATCGGTTTTATTAAAGACCCAGGTTACCGGGATATCCGCAGGTAAACCCTGAAGCAACTCTTCTGCTATCCCCTGCCCCGCCTCTCTTACCGCGAGAATATGATCAGCTGAATCGATCTGCTTGCGAGCGCGTCGAATGCCTTCCTGCTCTACTTTATCAGTGGTTTCACGCAAACCCGCCGTATCGACGATATGCACTGGCAATCCGTCTATGACAATTATTTCTCGCAGCAAGTCTCGCGTGGTTCCGGGCACATCTGTAACTATGGCGCTGTCTTCACCAGTGAGTGCATTCAACAAACTCGACTTGCCAACATTTGGAGCACCCACAATCACAACGGTGATCCCATCGCGCATCAACCGACCCTCTGTGGCACGTGCCAGCAAACTATCAATTGCTTTATTCAATGTAGTCAGTCTGTCTGTTAGTTCGCGATCGGCTAAAAAATCGATTTCCTCTTCGGAAAAATCCAGTGCAGCTTCAATGTATACCCGGGCATCGATCAACTGATCTCTGATGGCCGCTACGTTGTCGGAAAATTCACCGCGCAGTGACTCAACCGCAGCTCGGGCGGCCTCTCGACTGTTGCTCTCTATCAGATCGGCAACAGCCTCAGCCTGTGCCAAATCCATTTTATTATTGAGAAAAGCTCGCTCTGTAAACTCACCTGGTCTGGCCAGCCTCGCACCTTCTGCTATAGCGGTGTCAAGCAACTGATCCAGCACGAAGCCGTTGCCATGTGCCTGCAGTTCAAGTACATCTTCGCCCGTATAGGAATCGGGTTGAGTGAAATAAATGGCTATGCCCTGATCGATGGTGTCGCCGGTATGGCTGTGTAAATCAAGGTAGTGTGCCTGTCTTGGCTTTAATGACTGGCCAGCCACGGTCCTGGCCACTCGAGCGGCGAGCGGGCCGCTGACTTTTACAACCCCGATAGCCCCCTGTCCACGTGCAGTCGCTACCGCTGCAATAGTGTCAGTGGTCACTACTCACCTGATGTGTACCATCAAGAATATGTGATCAAAGTTGCGACCGGGGTTTTCAAAACCTCTACCGAAGCTGTTGATCCAGCTTCCTGATACGCATTTACTTTTCAGACAGCACATGACGGGTTATGTAGTACTGCTGAGCAATCGACAAGGTATTGTTTACCACCCAGTAGAGCACCAGACCAGCGGGGAAAAACGCGAAAAATACGGTAAATATTAAGGGCATAAACATAAATACCTTGGCCTGAATCGGATCTACCGGTGCTGGATTCAATTTTTGTTGAATAAACATGGTGACACCCATAATCACGGGCAACACATAGAATTTGTCCATCAGAGACAAATCCTTAATCCACAAAATCCATGGTGCCTGACGCAATTCAACACTCTCCAGCAATACCCAGTACAGCGATATAAATACCGGTATTTGCACGAGTATGGGTAAACACCCCCCCAATGGATTGACCTTTTCCTTCTTATATAAGTCCATCGTCGCCTGGCCCATCTTGGCTCTGTCATCACCGAAGCGCTCTTTTAGTGATGCCAGCTGGGGCTGCAGTTTTCGCATTCGTGCCATCGATCGATAGCTTGCTTCGGACAATTTGTAGAACACCAGTTTTATACACATGGTGACACCAACAATAGCCCAGCCCCAGTTGCCAACGATGCCGTGTATTTTATGCAGCAGCCAAAAAATAGGCTTGGCTATTACGGATAAAAAGCCGTAGTCGACCGTCAGTTCGAGATGGGGAGCGACTTTTGCCATGCGGTCCTGGATTTTAGGTCCGACAAAAAGTCCGGTCGACAAACCACCGCTGGTACCGTCGGCAATCCGGATTGCATCTGATTGCATACCAATGATGTAGCGTTGCGGCGAACTCAGCGCTTTTGTGTAAAAGGTATTGCTCTCCTCTGGTTGCGGAATCCAGGCACCGAGGAAATAGTGTTCAATGATGGCAGTCCAGCCACCAACGGTCTTTTGTGTATTGGTCGGATCGTCGAAGTCGCCAAAATCTATTTTTGAATACCGGTCTTCCACAGTACTGTAAACACCACCGATAAACGTGTAGATAAAACTCTGAGTCTCGTCATCAGTAACCGGTTTCCTGCGCAACTGGCGATATTGATTGATCGCCAACTCCGACCCACTGTTATTGACGATGGCGTAGTCTACCTCCACAAAATACCGATCTCTTTTGAAAACATAGGTCTTCACGACCTCGACACCGGCGTCGGATACCCACTTCAACGGAACACGAATTTCATCACTGCCATCGGTCAGGAGGTATTCTGTTTTTTCGGCACTAAACAGTGAATGATGTGTAGGCACATCTGCGGTGGTAGATTGCAGCCCCGACTGTGCGACGAAGAAGTTACTCTCCTCATTGCTCATCAGTTCGAACGGATCATCCGGCGTTTCAATCGATGTTGGGTACTGCACAAGCTTCACACCATTGATATCACCACCCTTGGTACCGATTGTCACAATCATGGTATCGGTAACCACTGTTATCTGATCACCCTGCTCGGTTGTGGCTTGAGTATCAGTCGGCAGTGCACTGGA
Organism: uncultured Granulosicoccaceae bacterium; assembly: GCA_964393885.1. Taxonomy (GTDB): domain Bacteria; phylum Pseudomonadota; class Gammaproteobacteria; order Granulosicoccales; family Granulosicoccaceae. The sequence continues at coordinate 80,824 of CAYMVV010000010.1, forward strand.
TTGCGGCGAAGTGTTTTCAACACTGGCCGGGGTCGGCAAATCATTGTTTCCGGCAGTACTCTCGGACTGATTGATCAGGCCTGCGGTGTTACCCGGCGTCTGAGCGTTACCGTCAGTAGTTTGCACCGGCTCGGGCTGTGGTTTCGGTCCGTAGTCAATTTGCCAGGAAGTCCAGATTTGCAGCAGTAAAAAACCCAGAGCTGCCCATAGAAGTAGTCGCTGGTTGTCCATGGTCAGACTCGTCTACCATCGTTTTTATTAGAGTTTCTTGTAAAAATCACTGACTTTGTCCAGCCCCTGGTGTCTTGCCTGATCGATCAGGCTCGAGATTGTTGCAGGTATCGATGCGACTGCTTTCCGCATTACTAAGCTTTGAGCGTCTTTTCTCAATGCCGATGTGTTCTGAGTAACTTTGGCGGTTCATCTACTCTTCTATACCACTGACCTGTCCACTGACCTGACCACTTACCGGAGCTGGACCCTGGCCATGTGCGTCCGCGGTAGCAGGTGCACTACCGGCGGCCAACCGTCCCACAGTGCGGCACGACTGCGACTCAGTCTTCGCCAATTCTGGCACAGGATCGTAGCCCGATGACCCAAATGGATGGCACCGCGCAACACGCTTTAGGCCAAGCCAAAGACCTTTATAACCGCCATAACGCCCTACAGCTTCCAGCGTGTACTGTGAGCAACTCGGATAATATCGACATCGCGGGGGTAACAGCACGCTGATAAATCGCTGATAGAAAACTATAAAGAAGGCTACTATCTGGCGCATTGTTCAGCAATCCGGGACCATTGTTTGTTTAGACTGTTTTGTAGATCTCGGGTACTGGCTTTTACAGTGCCATCTCTTGGCATCACAACAATGTCGACGCAAGGAAGTTCTCTGTGCCTGAAGGACTCCCTGATCAATCGTTTCAACCGACTGCGATCAACAGCCCTTTTGACTCGTTTTTTCGCCACCGCCATCCCGAGTCTTGCATCCGACCCCTGGTTGGCTCGGTACAAAATGGTCCAGTAGCGATCACCTACTTTGACATTCGATTCAAAAACGTGTCTGAATTGTGCAGCTTCAAGAAGTCGTTGTGCACGGGTAAAACCCAGTGTGCGCCGAGCCTTCCGTTCTTTCTGTGTGATCTTGTCTGGCAGCGACATTAGTACCTGAACGCTAAGTGGCCGATTTTACCTGTCTGTTGAAAGAACAGAAAAATCCCAGCTGCACCAGAGCAAATCAGGCTGAAAGTCTTTTACGGCCTTTCGCTCTTCTTGATCTGATGACTGCTCTGCCACCGCGAGTTGCCATACGTGCCCGGAACCCGTGGGTGCGCTTACGCCGCAAATTGCTTGGCTGAAATGTTTGTTTCATTGGATTAATTACCGGTGTTGATTGAAGATGTCCGGTGCAGACATCAATCGTCGTCGCCTAACTGACGGATTATCGCGACAAGTACCCTGTTCTGTCAATAATTACACTTATCTATTTACAGGAATCACTTGTGGATAACTTTCTCGAACAGTAATAGACTATTTTTAAGGGTTGTGTGAGACCGGGAAAAAAGTTTGCCCACAGCGAAATGTCTGATCAATAACAGGCAACCGCATTGACCACACCTAACCGCTGAATTAGCCCTTCATTATCTTCACAAGCAACTGCTACTTATTTAACCGGGGAGTGTCACTCGTTGTCGGTCTGGAATCGCTGTCTCTCGCATCTGTCAAATGAACTTACTCACGAGGAGATGAATACATGGGTATTATGTCTACAACCTCTTGAAACTAAAGAAGGAATCAGGCTTTTAGCACCGAATAGATTTGTCCACGACTGGGTCAAGAGTCACTATGCAGAGCGAATCACCAGCATTGCCAGGCAACTGGCCGAACTTGACAGCTACAACGTGCTTCTGGATATCGGCAATGGCGAAACGCCTGCGCCTGCAAAGCCGGTTGAAAACGATAATTACGGTGAGTATCAACACAGAGGTGCAGCTGATGCCAACCCCCTCAATATCAACACGGGTAACCGGGAAGATGACAACAGGTCTTCGCAGGTAAACACATACTTCGCACAGAATGCGCCGGCAAGATCCGGTTTGCGCCCCGGTGAACCTTTCAAGACAGCGTTAAATACAGAGTTTACCTTTGACACCTATGTAGAGGGTAAATCAAATCAACTGGGTCGAGCCGCAGCAGTACAGATTGGACAAAACCCTGGAACATCGTACAACCCTTTATTCATTTACGGTGGCGTTGGACTTGGGAAAACCCATCTGATGCACGCCGTTGGCAATTTAATGGTGAGTCAGGGCAAAAAGCGCGTGCAGTATTTGCACTCGGAGCGCTATGTCCGGGAAATGGTAAAATCACTCCAAAATCACACCATTAACGAATTTAAAAAACACTATCGAAGTCTGGACGCATTGCTAATTGATGACATTCAGTTTTTTGCAAACAAAGAGCGCTCGCAAGAGGAGTTTTTTCATACCTTCAATGCACTAATTGAAGAAGGTCAGCAAATTATCCTGACCAGTGATCGCTACCCGAAAGAAATCAAGGGCGTCGAGGAACGATTAAAGTCACGCTTTGGTTGGGGACTGACTGTTGCGATTGAGCCCCCGGAGCTGGAAACCCGTGTGGCAATCCTGAACAGCAAGGCTGAACAGTCCGGGTATCCCCTTTCAGAAGACGTGAGCTTTTTTATAGCGCAGCGGATCGTTTCAAATGTTCGCGAGCTGGAAGGTGCTCTGCGTCGTGTTATCGCCACCTCGCAGTTCACGGGCAAGCCAATCACAATAGAATTCGCCAAAGAGGCGTTGCGTGATCTTCTCGCGGTACAGGAGAAGCTGATAACAATCGAAAATATTCAAAAAACTGTATGTGAATATTACAAGGTTCGTGGCTCGGAATTGTTGTCAAAGAAGCGTAACAGGTCGATTGCCCGTCCCAGACAGGTAGCAATGCATCTATCAAAAACGCTGACCAGGCACAGCTTGCCCGAGATCGGAGAAGCTTTTGGTGGACGCGATCATACGACCGTCTTACACGCCCATCGCAAGATTAAGGAACTGGAACAGTCCGACAGCAGGATGGAAGAGGATCTTAAATTACTGATGAGATTATTATCACGCTAGCTTGCACCATAACGGGCACGATAAAAGGAGTTTCCCATTGTATGCCTTGTTATTCCTAAGTACCGATTTTTCAAGTAAAAACTCGCTGCGTAACAAGTTGTCGATTAGACTGTGGATAAGTTGTACGTAACTGTCTGATCAAATTTAAGACCATCACAAGTCGAAAACAGTCCATTAGTTATCCACAGCTTGCACCCTGATGGATGTGCCAGATAAAACACAGTAACTCATTGATTTTACTAAATTTAAATATTACTCAATGGGTTACGCACAGTGCTTATTAATACTATCTTTATAGATGAAAACGTTATTTATTAAACAATGAAATTCTCGATATCCAAACTGGAAATTTTCCCGCCTTTGCAACAGGTGGTAGGCGTGGTTGAGAGAAAGCAGACTCATGAGGTGATGAATAACCTTCTGTTTGAGATTGAGTCTGACTATCTGCAGCTAACCGGGACGGACAATGAAGTAGAGCTTCGGACCCGGATACCGATGATCAGTAGTGAGTCAGGTAAGACAACCATACCTGCGAGGAAATTATTCGATATTTGTCGGTCACTGAATGACGATGCTCGACTCGATTTCGAAATAGGATCTGACAAGGTAAAGATTAAATGTGGGAAAAGCCGCTTCACGCTGGCCACACTGCCGGTAGAAGAATTTCCACTGATTGATGAATTAACCGACGCGGTACAAATCAGCATCCCGCAAAATCAGCTTGAGCTCGCCATCAAGAGAACTGCTTTTGCTATGGCACAGCAGGATGTCCGCTATTACTTAAACGGTCTACTTTTGCAGGTAAACGAGGGTGAATTGTGTTGCGTAAGCACGGACGGCCATCGATTAGCGTTACATCGAACACCGGCAGATGTTGAAACCTCGGAGCCTATCTCGTCGATTATCCCTCGCAAAGCCATCAACGAATTGGGACGATTGATTGGAAGCGACGACAGCAGAATAAATCTCAGCGTAACCAGCAACCACCTGCAGGTATCGTTGGGGTCTTTGCAGATGACCAGTAAATTGATTGACGGGAAATTCCCTGATTTTGAAAGTGTCATCCCGCTGGACAGCGATAACGTGGCGATGGTTGATCGTGATCAACTTAAACAGGCTCTGTCCAGAAGTGCGATTTTAGCCAATGAAACCTACAAAGGAGTCCGTTTGACACTTGAACGATCGACTCTGGGTATTCAAACAAACAATCCTCGTCACGAAGAGGCAGAGGATGAACTTGAGATCGATTACGACGGCGATCCTATAGAAATAGGCTTTAATGTGGTTTATCTGCTGGATGCTCTTAATGCCATAGATTCCGAAATGGCTGAGCTGAATTTGCGGAACAACACCAGTAGTGTGGTTATCCATCCAGGAGACAACAAGCAGAGCACCTATGTGGTGATGCCAATGAAACTCTAGAGATGAAGCTGTCATCTCTGGCGATTCGCGGGGTAAGAAACCTCGAACACGTGTCGATAGATCCGGGTAGTGGAATCAACCTTCTTTTTGGCGACAATGGCGCCGGGAAAACCAGCCTGCTGGAATCAATTTTTATCCTCGCTCACGGTCGCAGCTTCCGCTCAGGAAAAATACAAACCGTCGTAAATCAAAATGTTTCCGAACTTTCCGTATCCGCACTGGTAGAGAATCAGAAACTCAGACTAAACAATCGCGTGGGTCTGGTTCGCGGCCGTAACCTGACACAGGCAAGAATTGATGGAACGCCAGTCACCCGTTTGTCAGAACTGGCGGCTACCCTGCCCTGTATTGTAATTTCTGCGAAAAACCATGAGCTGATTGAAGGTGGTCCCACTGAAAGGAGAAGCTACCTCGATTGGCTATTGTTTCACGTGGATCACTCATACCTGGCACTTTACAGACGATTCAAAAGCGCCATGCAGCAACGAAATGCTGCACTTCGTTCAGCCGCACCCGCTGCACTTGTCAAGAACTGGGATAGAGAGCTGGCAGACGCCGGCCAGATTATTTCGCAAAAACGAGAGCACATCGTTGAGCAGTTTACAAAAAAGTATTCGGCAATGGTCGAGTCACTGGAGGATGAGCTACAACCGCGGTTTAGCTATCGAAGAGGCTGGGCTGATACGCAGTCATTGCCGGAGTCTCTGGATGCTAATTTCCAAAACTGTCAACGACTCGGCATGACGAGTGTCGGTCCTCATCGTGCGGATCTAAAACTTTTCCTGGGTAAGAACGAAGCCAAATACGTAAACTCAAGGGGCCAGCAAAAGCTTCTGGCCATTATTATGAAACTGGTACAGGTGGAATTATTCGCTGATTACAATGAGCAGACACCAGTGATTCTGATAGATGACCCACCATCCGAACTCGATTCAATAACGAAACAGTTTGTATTTTCCTATCTGGAAAAAACTGACGCGCAGGTGTTCGTAACCAGTGTTAGTGATGTATCAAAGAATTTACAACACAGCGCCAATGTGTTCCACGTGAAACGAGGTGTTGTTCAAAAAGTGGTATACTAATCGGTCTAGTATATGGGAAATGTAATGGCCGACGACGACAACACTGACGATACTCCCGAAAACCCGGATAGCGCTTACGGTGCCGATAATATCAAGGTACTCAAGGGGCTTGATGCTGTAAGAAAGCGACCAGGTATGTACATCGGTGATACCGATGACGGGACCGGTTTGCATCACATGGTTTTTGAGGTAGTTGATAATTCTATCGATGAAGCGTTGGCCGGGTACTGCAGCAAAGTTACTGTTGTTGTACACGAAGACAACTCCGTCACAGTTTCTGATGATGGGCGCGGAATTCCGGTGGACATGCATGAGGAGGGTAAATCCGCAGCGGAAGTCATTATGACGGTTCTCCATGCCGGCGGTAAATTTGACGACAACTCCTATAAAGTTTCCGGCGGTCTCCATGGCGTAGGTGTCTCTGTCGTAAACGCACTATCTGAAACGCTGAAATTAACAATTTGCCGCGATGGAAAAATTCACGAGCAAAATTACGTGGATAGTGAACCTGTCAGCCCGCTGGAAATTACTGGCGAAACCGAAACCACCGGCTCAACTATTCACTTCAAGCCCAGCTCAACCATCTTTACGTTAACTGAATTCTCCTACGATATATTGGCGAAAAGACTTCGCGAACTGTCGTTTTTGAATAGTGGCGTGCGTATTGAACTGACCCATGAACAGAGCGGTAAGTCTGATGTATTTGAATACGAAGGGGGCATCGCCGCGTTCGTGGAGCATCTCAACAGAAACAAAACCGCAATCCATAAAAATGTAATTCATCTCGTTCGTCAAAACCCTGAAGCGGAAGTAGAAGTAGCGTTGCAGTGGAACGACAGCTATCAGGAAAATATTTATTGTTTTACCAATAATATCCCTCAAAAGGATGGCGGCACCCATATGGCAGGCTTCCGGGCTGCGCTGACTCGAACCATGAACAGTTACATGGAGAGTAGTGGTATTAGCGCTAAGTCAAAGGTTGATACAACCGGTGATGACGCTCGAGAAGGGCTTACAGCAGTGTTATCAGTGAAGGTGCCGGACCCCAAGTTTTCCTCGCAAACAAAAGACAAGCTGGTTTCGTCCGAGGTCAGAGGTGCAGTTGAATCGTCGATGAACGAAAAGCTGGCTGAATTTCTCAGTGAGAATCCCGCAGATGCGAAAGAGATAACCGCAAAAATTGTTGAGGCGGCAATGGCCAGGGAAGCTGCCCGGAAAGCCAGAGAAATTACAAGACGGAAAGGTGCGCTGGATATAGCTGGCCTTCCAGGAAAGCTGGCGGATTGTCAGGAGAAGGATCCTGCCAAGTCAGAGATATACCTGGTAGAGGGTGACTCGGCGGGTGGCTCAGCGAAGCAGGGTAGAGATCGACGCACTCAAGCTATCCTGCCTTTGAAAGGAAAAATTCTAAATGTAGAGCGTTCTCGCTTCGACAAGATGCTGTCGTCGCAGGAAGTGGGCACGCTGATAACAGCACTCGGCTGCGGTATTGGCAACGAGGAGTTTGATCCAGATAAACTACGCTATCACCGCATCGTCATTATGACTGATGCCGATGTAGATGGATCTCACATCCGCACCTTACTGCTGACATTTTTCTATCGACAAATGCCCGAGCTTATTGAGCGGGGTCATATCTATATTGCCCAGCCACCCTTGTACAAAGTAAAAAAGGGTAAGCAGGAGAGATACGTAAAGGACGACGCTGAACTTAATGTCTACTTGCTTGAGTTGGCAATGAACGATGCCTCTCTGGTGACTTCTGAAGAGGGTAAAACGATAAGTGCGGAAGAACTTGTCAGCCTCGCGGAACAATACAACCTTTCATTGGGAGCGATGGATGTGTTGTCGCGTCGAATTGATCGCAACGTTCTGGACCAGTTGCTGGGTATTGGCGTATTGACAGATAGCGATTTGGAAAACAAGGAAAAGGTAACTGCGTGGGCTGAAGAACTGCATGCAGCTCTGATGCGTAATTCAGAAGATGGTAATTTCTATCAACAACGTGTTATCCAGTCTGAAGATGGCAGATATGGCGTGGAACTGGAGCGTTGGCTGCACGGCAATCAGCATATTGTGAAGCTCGATCCCTCGCTGTTCTCAACCACTGAATATAGAGTTATTGCCAGACTGGCTGAACAACTAAAAGGATTGATCGATGATGGCGCGGTCGTTCGTCGCGGCGAGAAAGAGCAGGCGGTAAGCAATTTTGCCGAAGTGATGGAATGGTTGATGAAAGAATCAAGACGTGGACAGACCATTCAACGATACAAGGGATTGGGTGAAATGAACCCTGATCAATTGTGGGAAACGACGATGAATCACGAGGTCAGACGTATGTTGCAGGTTCGTATCGAGGATGCCATGGCAGCGGATGAGGTGTTCACCACGCTAATGGGAGATCAGGTAGAACCGAGACGTGACTTTATTGAACGCAACGCGTTGTCTGTTTCAAACCTGGATGTATAAAAAAACCGGACGTATAAGCCTGGACGTATAAGCGAATCCCCGGTTTGTTCGAATCTGTAGCCGGTATGAAGGGATGACCGTAGCGAGAACGGCAATGAAGCTACTTATATTTTCAACCTGACTGTCATTTATATTGACTGGTCAACTATGAGCGGTGCCTGAATGAAAGACACTTTAGAATTTCCGAAGTTCTCAGACCTGGATTTGTCCAGCGTTGAAAAGGAACTGGACGGTCTTCTTACCGAGAGTAACAGCAGGATTGCTGAGCTTGCAAAAACACCAAATCCGACCTGGGAAAATTTTATTTTTGAACTCGATTTGGTCAGCGACAAAATACAGCGTTTCTTCTCCCCGATCAGACATTTGAACTCGGTGATGAACGGTGATGAAGTGCGCGCGGTACACAATGCCTGCTTACCCAAGCTGAGTGCGTGGTTTACTGATTTCGGACAAAACCAAAGCGTCTACGAAAAAGTGCAGCAGTTGAAAGAAAGTACCGCATTTTCAGAACTCGACCATGGCCAGCAGAAAAGTATCGAAGACCAGTTGCGGGGCTTTAAACTCGGCGGCGTTGCACTTGAGGGCGATGAAAAAGCACGATTTAAGGAAATTGCACTTGAACTGAGCAATCTGGGGACTCGTTTTCAGGAAAATATACTCGATTCCACTCGTGCCTGGCACAAGACGGTTGCAAGCGCCTCGGCATTGGCAGGGTTTCCGCAAAGCTCACTTGAAGGGGCCAGGCTGGCTGCAAAAGAGCACGATGATGAGGGCTATAGACTGACGCTCGACTACCCGAGTTTTCATGCGGTAATGACCTTTGCCGATGATCGCGAGCTTCGGCAGGAGATGTATACCGCATATATGACCAGAGCATCTGATCAATCTGTATCTCCACTAAATGATACTGCCAGTACCGGCGAAGACAGTAAGAAATGGGATAACGCCGAAAATATCGAAAAAATCATAGCCTTGCGCAATGAAAAAGCGTCTCTTCTCGGGTTTGCCAATTATGCTGAATATTCGATCGCCAGTAAGATGGTTGACAGTCCTGAGCAGGTGATCGATTTCATCGACAAACTGGCAGAGAAATCCAGACCATCTGCGAAGCAGGATTACGAACAGTTGTGCGACTTCGCGAAGGATGAACACGGAGTAGAACCATTGTGCGCCTGGGACATTGCTTACTACTCAAACAAGCTGAAGAAAAAGCTATTCGATTTTTCTGAAGAAGATCTAAAACCCTATTTCCCTGCAGATGTCGCGGTACCTGGTCTGTTTGAAGTTACCGGTCGATTGTTCGGACTGAAAATAACGAAAATCGAAGATGCAGACGTATGGCATGAAGATGTCTCCGCTTTTCAGATAAAAGATACAAACGGAATCCTGCGCGGCGCGTTTTATATGGACAATTACGCTCGCTCGGAGAAACGTGGTGGAGCATGGATGGACGTCTGTGTGGGGCGCATGAAAAAACAGCACGGTACACAGTTGCCCGTGGCTTATCTGACCTGCAATTTGACACCCCCGGTTGGCGATGAACCTGCATTGTTGACCCACAACGAACTGACAACCTTGTTCCATGAGTTTGGCCATGGTCTGCACCATATGCTGACACAGGTGGATCATGCTGGAGTAGCCGGCATAAGCGGGGTTGAATGGGACGCAGTCGAACTGCCAAGTCAATTTCTAGAGAATTGGTGCTGGGAGAGGGAATCACTTGATTTGGTCAGCGCGCATTACCAAACAGGGGAAAAGCTCCCGCAGGAACTGCTGGAAAAGGCGAGGGCGGCAAAAAATTTCCAGTCGGGAATGATCACGGTAAGACAACTTGAATTTGCTTTGTTCGATATGCGATTACATCAAATGACAGACAATCCAGGTGCTGCAGATGTTCAGGATCTTCTCAATTCCGTCAGGGATGAAGTAGCTGTTTATCAGGTCCCTGAGTTCGTTAGATTTCAAAACAGCTTTGCGCACATTTTTGCAGGCGGGTATGCCGCAGGCTATTTCAGTTATAAATGGGCAGAGGTCCTTTCTTCTGATGCTTTCTCCCGGTTTGAGGAAGAGGGCATTTTTAACAAGAAGACCGGCGAGGACTTCCTGCACGCTATTCTGGAAAAAGGCGGTACACAAAAAGCGCTCGAGCTTTTCGTCGAGTTCAGAGGTCGTGAGCCGGAAATCGACGCACTGCTACGCCACAACGGTCTCGCCGCCTGATTCAACTTCTCGTGCCGGATGGCTTTGTCGGAATGAGGTGGTAGTAACGGCCCCGCGTTTTGAGTCAGATATTTTGAGTCCGATTATTTTGAGTCAGATATTTTTTAAGTCAAATATTTCAGACGATTGAGGTGAATAGTCATTCACCTTTAACAAATATTGGTCGCGACAGTCGGCTAAAAAATAGTCGGCCAAAAATCGCTTACCGGTTAGATCAACTATTCTCGGGCAGTCTCCAGGACCTGTGTCCAAAATCAATCAGGGGTTACCAGTGCTATGGCGGTAAAGTACCGCGATCTTAGGGAGTTCATGTCGTCGCTGGAGTCGCGCGGAGAGCTAAAACGCGTCACAGCAGCAGTTGATCCAAATCTTGAGATGACCGAGATCTGTGATCGTGTATTGCGCAGTGCAGGGCCGGCAATTCTTTTTGAAAATCCTGTGGGTAGCGAGGTACCCGCTCTTTGCAATCTCTTTGGTACTGCCGATCGAGTGGCCTATGGAATGGGGGAAGAAGATGTTTCTTCATTGCGCGAAGTTGGAAAATTACTGGCGTTTCTTAAGGAGCCCGATCCGCCAAAGGGTCTTCGCGATGCGTGGCAATCGTTACCGATCTTTAAAAAAGTGCTGGATATGGCGCCCAAGACAGTTTCATCTGCTGCCTGTCAGTACCAGCAACTAAAGGGCAGCGAAATAGATTTATCACGATATCCAATTCAGCATTGTTGGCCGGAAGACGCCGCGCCATTGATTACCTGGGGTCTGGTTGTCACTCGGGGGCCGAATAAAAAACGCCAGAATATGGGTATTTACCGACAACAGGTTATTGGCCCTAACCGTGTCATTATGCGCTGGCTTTCACACCGCGGCGGTGCCTTGGATTTACTGGAGTGGCAGCGAAGCTATCCCGATCAGCCGTTCCCTGTGTCAGTGGTACTCGGTGCTGATCCGGCAACGATACTTGCCGCTGTAACGCCTGTGCCGGATACCCTGTCAGAACATGCATTCGCCGGTTTGTTACGTGGTAGCAGAACGGAGCTGGTGCGCTGCAAGTCCAATGATCTGCTGGTGCCTGCGTCAGCAGAGATAGTATTAGAGGGCGTTATCAAACCCGGGGACACAGCGCCCGAAGGACCGTTTGGTGATCATACCGGGTACTACAACGAAGTAGATGATTTCCCGTGCTTCACGATCGAGTGCATAACCGAGCGAGAGTCACCTGTGTACCACTCAACCTATACTGGTCGACCACCGGACGAGCCGGCTGTGCTTGGCGTTGCGCTGAACGAGGTATTTGTACCAATCCTGCAAAAACAGTTTCCAGAGATTGTTGATTTCTATTTGCCTCCGGAAGGGTGTTCTTATCGCTTAGCTGTAGTGTCTATGAACAAACAGTATCCCGGCCATGCGAAACGTGTGATGCTTGGGATCTGGTCATTTCTTCGACAGTTCATGTATACCAAGCTCGTCATTGTCGTGGATGATGATATCGATGTTAGAAACTGGGAAGATGTGATCTGGGCAATGACAACTCGAATGGATCCACAAAGAGATACAACGGTGTTGGAAAACACGCCAATCGATTATCTGGATTTTGCGTCACCGGTGTCGGGTCTGGGCTCAAAGATGGGGTTCGATGCAACCAATAAATGGCCAGGTGAAAGCCATCGGGAGTGGGGCAAACCAATAACGATGACGAGTGCAGTTAAAGAGCGAGTTGATGGTATGTGGGATTCACTCGGTCTGTAGACACTGCACCAACAGTGGTTCTAAACGCAAAAAAAACCGGCCATGAGGCCGGTTCTTTTTTATAGAGCTGTGTTTCTTTGTTTTCTTAAGGATTCGTGGATTGAACATCTGGAAAGATCAATTCCACTCTTCTGTTTTGCAACCGCCCCAGTGGATTGTCGTTTCCTGCGATTGGTCGAGTTTCCCCGTAGCCAGTTGCCTTGATTCGAGATTCGTCAATACCTTTGAGTACCAGTTGAGATTTAATAGCGGTAGCCCGGTCAATAGACAAATCCAGATTCTCCTCACTGCTCGCTTCGTCGTCGGTGTGAGCTTCGATGGCCAGGGAAAGCTGTGGATTATTTCGCAGGAAACCCGCCACATTGTCGAGATGTCGCTCAGCACGTTTGGTCCACAGTCTGGCAGAACGACCTTCGAAGTATCGGTCACCAAGTGTTAATGCCATACCCTGACTACTTGATCGCGCGTTCATGGATAGTAATTCACGGTGTAATTGCTTCGCAGCTGGCAGTGGCTTACGTTCCTGTTGCGCTCGAAGTGCAGCCGCTATAGGTGGCTCCGCGTTAACAGCGGTTTGTGCCGGATGCGCAGCTGCTACAGCTGGCTCTGCGTTGATAGCAGTTTGTGCCGGATGTGCAGCTGCTATAGCTGGCTCTGCATTAACAGCGGCTTGTGCCGGATGTGCAGCGGCTATAGCTGGCTCTGCGTTGATAGC